>QKPP01000285.1 GCA_006508105.1 Myxococcales bacterium FL481
CGCAGCACGGCGGCCTGGCTCACGGCAGCATGTCTCAGGGCGGCCTGGCGCACGGCAGCATGGCGCACGGCAGCATGGCGCACGGCAGCCTGACTGAGGACGGCATGGCGCACGACAGCCTGACTGAGGACGGCATGGCGCACGGCAGCCTGGCGAACGGCGGCATGCCGCACGTTGGGCACGGCGGCATGGATCATAGTCAACACGCCGGGCACCAGATGGTCACGACCCCGGAGGGGGAGGCAGTCATGGTCATGGCCGGCATCCCGCCTTGGCTGTTCTTGTTGGGAACGGCCGCGATTATCGTGTTGTCCTTCGTCGTCGTCGAACGCGTGGGGTCCTTCCTTCCCGTGGGCGGTGACTGGCGCGTCAACCTGATCAAGAACCGAACGGTGTACAAAATCGTTCGCCGTCGCTGGTTTCAGGCCGTCCCGCAGCTGCTGATGGTGGGGGTGCTCTTGTTTTTGATCTATGCTGGGCTTTTCGGCAACCGAATCGGCAACATCACGCCCGTCGCGGTCTGGACGGTCTGGTGGGCGGGGCTGATCTTCGCGGTGGCCCTGATGGGCCCCGTGTTCTGCTTCGCGTGCCCCTGGGATGGGCTGGCGAACCTGGCTTCGCGCCTGCGGTTGGCCGCACGGGTCCGCACACTGTCGCTCGCGCTTCCCGTTCCCAGGTGGATGCGCAACATGTACCCGGCGCTGGGTCTGTTCGTGTTGCTCACGTGGGCGGAGCTCGGATTAGGGGTGACCACCGATCCACGGGGTACCGCGTACATGGGACTGGGAATGGTCGCCTTGGCGGTCATCTGTGCCCTGCTGTTCGGTAAGAAGGCGTTTTGTGCCTACCTGTGCCCGGTGGGGCGCATCAGCGGAATCTACGCGAATTTTAGCCCCGTTGAGGTGCGCGCACGCAACCCTCGGGCCTGCCGGTCGTGCACAACGGAAGACTGCCTCAATGGCAATGAGCTCGGGTACCCGTGTCCCACCGGGATCTCGCTCAAGGTCGTGCAAAACAACACCATGTGCACGCTTTGTAGCGAGTGCGTCAAGAGCTGCCATCGGCACAACGTCGCGTTGAATCTGCGTCCATTTGCCACGGATCTGGTGCGCAACATCCGAGTTCGCGCCGACGAGGCGTGGATGTGCGTCACGTTGTTAGCATTGACCTTGTTCCATGGTTTTTCCATGACGACGAGCTGGGAAGACCACACGCCGGGCGCGGGTAGCTTGCTCAAGTGGATGGCCGTCACCCTTGGGACCCCTCAGGTCGTCAACTTCACCCTGGGCATGTTCCTCTCGGTTGCGGTGCCAGTGGCCATGTACTACGCCAGCTGCGAGATCGCGGCGCGCTGGGTGCATCGCACGAGAGTCACCGCCTGGCAGCTGTTTGCAACGTACAGTTACTCCCTGCTCCCAGTGGCGCTCTTTTATCATCTTGCCCACAACGCGATGCACATGTTCATGGAGGGGGGAGCACTCGTACCCTTGCTCAGCGACCCGCTGGCGACGGGGGCAGACTATTTCGGCACGAAGCAGCTGCACGTCGGTCATCTGCTCGAGGACCGTGCCCTTTGGTTCATCCAAGTCGGATTGATCTTGGTGGGCCACGTGGTCGGGGTGGTCGTGGCCCATCGCCTCAGTCGGCAGTTGTTCTCTCGTTCGCGTGACGCGACCAAGTCGCTGCTCCCCATGCTGGTGATGATGGTTTTGATCTCGGTCGCTGGCTTGTCGCTCATGGTGCTCGACATGAACATGCGCATCGGGAGAATGTAGCCATGCCGCCACTGACCCGCCGGGGCCTGCTGCGAGGCGTGTTGGAGCGGGAGCCCGCGCCGAGCCCGGCGGAGAGCACCCGCGCCCGTACCACGCCAGGGCTGCCCCCGCGACGGCGACCGCCGGGGGCCGTCGCCGAAGCGCTGTTTTTGCGGCAGTGCGACGGGTGTCGCGACTGCGTGACGGCCTGCCCGCACCATGCTGTCTACACGCTGGCCGAGCATGTGGGCATTGGGGCCGGGACGCCGGTGATGCTGCCGCACGAGCGCGCTTGTTGGATGTGCACCGGGTTTCCTTGCGCGCAAGCCTGCCCGACCGACGCACTGACGCCGCCGCAGGGCGAGACATGGCCACTGGGCACCGTCCGCTTGGTCGAATCGCGGTGTCTTCCGTTCCTGGGGCCCGAGTGCGGAGCGTGCCGTGGTCTGTGCCCCGCGGGGGTCGAAGCGTTGACCATTCGGAACAATCGGCCGGTGGTGGACGCCGTGGCATGTGTGGGCTGTGGCAAGTGCATTGAGGCCTGTCCGGTGCGACCGCGCGCGCTGGAACTCGTGGAGCTGGGTTGAATCGCCGGCTCGAAGCGGCACTGCACCGGCTGCGGTGATCTGGTCGCAGGTCTGCAGCGATTGCCGTGAGAAAGGCTCGACTCGGATACCCAGCCACGCTACTGCCATGATTGGGCAATGACTCGCAAATCCGCGAAATCGTCTCCTGGTCGCGGTCAGCGTTTGGCGACCTTGGGTCGCCAGCGGCGCAAGGTGCATCGGCGACGGAAGTTCCCCTCGCGGCGGCGGTTTCTATTGCAGGGGTCGGGCATGCTCGTCGGGGGGCTGGGCTTGCTCGCGTGGCTGCGCCAAGACGATGTGTTCACCCTCGAGTCGCCGTTCTCGGTACCCGTGCGACCCCCGACGGCCAGCCACCGCGATCGCGAGTTTCAAGCCAAGTGCGTTCGTTGTGGCCTGTGTGGCACCGTCTGTGAAAATGGGTGCATTCGATTCTTCGGGCTCGATGAGCCGCGTCACGGGGCACTGACACCGTACCTGGATGTGCGTCGCCGTTCGTGCACGCTGTGTATGCGGTGCACCGATATCTGTCCCACCGGCGCGTTGACGAAGGTCGAGGACGATTTCGCAGTCATCGAGAAACGCGTGGATATGGGCGTGGCCGTGGTCGAGCGCGATGCTTGCCTGTCGTACTTGGGGCGCGTGTGCGGCTACTGCCACGACGCCTGTCCACTCCCAGGGACGGCCATTTCGCTCACGCCGCCGGCCCGCCCGGTGGTGCACGAGGCGTGCGTCGGCTGTGGTCGCTGCGTCGAGTTTTGTCCACAAAACCCCACCGCCATCTCGATCCGACCGGCGGGGTCGCGCGATGAGGGTTCCGTCAACGCGGGCGCCCCGGCCGGGAGGGGGGCGTGAGCCATCGCAAGCCGGGTACCGTCGCACCGCCCCCCGGGATCCGGCCGGGCCGACTTTGGCGAGTGGTACGTCGCACCACGCAGAGTTTGGCTTGGCTGACCCTCCTGATCGCGCCGGTGCTCGGGGGATGGCAACGCCTCGATCGCAACTACCTCGCCGCGTGGAACGGCGCCGGGTGGGATCTGCCGGCGTGGCTTTTGGTCCGGCTCCCTCTTGGGGACGCCCCGCGTCGCGCCTATGAGGCGAGCCAGTTTGTGGGGGGCGGAGTCGGCGTGGAGTACCTCGAGCTACCGCTCATCGACCCGTTGGCCAGCTTGGTCGCCCAATTGGGTCACGCCGATTGGTCCATGTGGGTCGTGCTCGGTTGGGTCTTGCCCGTCGGGCTCGCGTTGATCGGGGGTCGGGTATTCTGTGGCTGGTTTTGTCCGTATGGCGTGCTGGCGCGGGGGCTTGAGTTCCTGCTCGAACGGCTGCCCTGGCAGCCGCCGCGTTTTCGCGTCCCCGAGCGACGGATCCTGCGAGCGACGATCCTGTTGGGAACGTTGATCCTCGGGATCGCGGGGGCGCAACTGGCTTTGTATTTGCTCTTGCCCCACCTGCTGGTCCAGCAAGCGGTCTACGGCATGTGGCTGATGGGCGGGGGCGGGGCGGCGCTGGGGGCCCTCGTCGGGCTCGTCGGTGCCGGTGTCGTGTTCGGACCCACTGTCTATTGCGCCGCCGTGTGCCCCACCGGCACGGCACTCGCAGCAGCCGGCGCGGCCCGACGCGTGCGTTTGCAGATCGCCGAGATCGCATCGTGTGGTCACAATTGCGACCTGTGCGATCGCGGCTGCTGGCTCGACTTACGCCCGTCTCGCGGGACCCCGGGCCCGGACTGCGATCTGTGCGCTCGCTGTACCGAGGTCTGTCCCAAGGACAATCTCGTGATCACGACCGCCCGGCGATCGTTGGTCCCCGAGTCCGGACCAACGCGCGACGCGACCGACCCACTCACGCAGCCGCCGCCCGTCGTCTTGCGGGTTTCGGCCGCTGGCGGCGGGCGCTTCCGGCGGGCATGGCTGGTGGGCACGCTCGCCACGACCGCGTGCTGCAGTCCGCCGCCCCCAGAGATCGACCCGGCCAAGCCGAGTCTGCTGCTCGAGGCGCACCACGAGCTCGAGCTGGCGCAGGTGTCCGTGGCGGTGGTGGACTACACGGGTGTCCGCTTCGCGCCGGACGACGCCAACGATCTACAAGGCACGGAGGTCTCCATCTACATCGCGCGTGGTGACCGAGGGGAACCGGACGAGCGCGGCTCACTGCCTCCACGCGAGGTGTACACGGGGGCGATTCGCCTCGTCGTCAGCGACGACCAGACCACGCGCCCCCTCGCCTTCGACGGGCCCAACTCGCCGACGTCCACACCCCACCGCACCATCTACCGCCGTATCGTCCGGCCCGCCCTCAAGCCCGGGACGACGCTCACCTTGGAGCCGATCCCCGGTTGGCTCACGACTCCCAAACAGTGGACCATCGCCAGCCCGCGGCCGCGAGGGGCGGCGTGGCGGGTCCTCGGCTACGCGCTGGCGACCGCGCTGTTGTTCGGCGGACTGATCTCTCTCGCGCTCGTGCCGTTTCGTCGCCCGACCGCGGGCTCATCAGACTCGTCCTCGCCGAGTCGTCGACCATCGACCGCCCAGACCGACCCCGAGCCGCCCCGCCGTTGACCCGCCCAGCGGACGTCAGTCGATCCGCCCGCAGTCGCGGGTCTCCGAGCGGAGCGCCGGAGGAGAAACGGAGCCGTGCCAGCGTCTCGTTTCATCCTCCTGAGGCGCCCTGGAGGCTCGCACGAGCTCGCCGCGGCGCTCGAGCCGAACCCGTCGTCAGTCCATAAGCGGGTGAAACAGCACGATTTCGCTCGAGCCCGAGTCCGCCGCCGCCAGCCCGGTGAACATGCCTTCCCGAAAGGCCGTGAGGCTGTCCGGATGCATCACGTTGAACGCCTCGCGGTAGTCGCGGGACCAGAGCCGATCGCCGCGTGAATCAAACGCGGCCATCGTTGTGCTGAACTCGGGTGCATCGGCCACGACAAACGTCGGTCCAAATGGTGTCTCGGCCACCGCCAACGACAGGATCGATTCGATCTCACCGCCGCCCAGATCCATGCGCCCCACGGATCGGCCCGCTCGGTCGAGGAAGTGGAGTGCAGTCTGCTCGTCTTCGGCCGCAGAGACCAATACGAACTGATCCCAACTCGGGATGTAGTCGATCTCCCGCAAAGGGCCGTACAGGCTCAGATCGAGCTTTTCCACCACGGTGCCGGCGGCGTCAACCATCCATAGCTCCCCCGCGCCCACGCGCAGGACCGCGAACAGCTTGTCCCCGGGAATCCATGCCAACGAGGAGAGGTTGGTCACGTCGGAGTCGAGCACGAACTGGGGTTGCACGGCTCCTAGCTCCTTTTCCACCGCGACGAAGCCGAACCCGTCGAGCGAGACGTGTTGCATGACGAACGCGTCCTGGTCGGGGCGGTACGTCAGACCCAATGGAAAGCTCACCCCTTCGCCAAGATCGTGGTGCAAGGTCGCCTCATCAACCGGCTCCAGCGCGGGGCCCAAGACGGGAAGTTTCCCCCCGTAGTACCCCGCCGCCACCACGTACCCGGCCTCGGTCACCGCCACGCCCTCGATCGAGCCGGGCCCCTCGACCAAGGTCGGCCCGGCGAGCAAGTTGCCATCCAGATCAAAGCGATGCAACGCATCCCCCCCCTGGCTGATCAGCAGCTCCCCTCCGGGGAGATACTCCACGGCCCCGATCCAGTTCTCGTCGTATGGAGGCTCGAGCGCGATCTCGTCGGAGACAACACCATCACGATCGATGACCAAGATCCGCGTCGTCATCGCCTCCCCGAACCAGATCGCGGCGAGGAGCAGCTTGCCGCCGAAACGCGGCTCACCCTCGGGGACGTAGGCCAGTCCCTCGGTGTGGTACGGAGTGTCTCCCAGGTACGTAATCTCAATCGCGGGCCGTGGGTTCCCCTGCGCATCAGTGAGCAGAAGCTCGTCGATCTCCCGCGGGTTGTTGAACACAAACACGTCTTCGTCGCTGATATGCGCGACTCCACGCGGACCCCAAGTCACGCCGGTACCGCGCAGGTCGAACTGACGCTCGAGCGACTGGGACGACGGCGGATCCCCGGGCGCGGCCGAGTAGACATCGTAGCCGTCCAGGACGACCACGTGCCCGTTCAACGCACCGGACGAGATGTACTCGATGTCCTCCACGTTGTGCCCCAGCCGACGCGCGCAGCCGACCGAGAGGATCAGCGCGGCCGCAACGGCAAAAACGAACGGACGTGAGCCGGGACTCCTGCATTTTCGTGGGTTTTGGTACGGGTTGTTCTGAGCATTTGCGAGTTGTGTCATGGGCATCTCCCGTCGGTCAGCCTATGGGCGTCGAAAACCAATGCGAAAGCCCCTGATGAGGGGGGTCGTGCCTGGCATCCGCCCTCGACCCCCCGCACGAACCCGCGCTGTGCTCTCATCTCCTCATGCGGAAGACCAACACCCTCACCTGGGAGGACGCGCGAGAGATCTTCAACCTCGTTGGAGAGTTGCGCGAGCTTGGACACGACTTGATGACCTGGCGACACCACTTGGCACACCGTATCGCTCGACTCGTGGGGGCCAAGGTTTGCTACGTCATGGAGACTGACATGCCCTTCAATGACGCGGCCGACGAGTACCTAGGATTCGTCGACGTGGGTTGGGCCACTGCGTACGAGCGCGAAGTCTGGCTGGCAAGCTGCTTGGTCTACGACGACAATCCAACCGCAGAGGGTCTACGAACGATCGGCGATATCAGCTTCACCCTCCCGCGACACCACTTCGCCGACGATCCGACCTGGTACCGGTCGGAGTATTTGACTGAGTACTGTCGGGGCTCCAACATCGATCACTTCATGATCTCGAACTTCGCCATCCACCGCTTCCAGGCCATCCACGGCATCCAGCTGGTGCGAGAGTGGGGCGAGACTCCGTTTTCGCCCCACAATCTCGAGTTTGTTCGCCGCTTTCACGACGAACTCGGCCGGCTGTGGGAAGATCCCCGCAACCTGGCTCCCCGCAAGCTTCCCCCCTACCTGCGCAACACCATGAACGCGCTGGCCAAGGGCCAAAGCGAGAAAGAGATTGCTGATCATCTGGGGGTTCGACCGACCACCGTACACGGTTACGTGAAGACTCTATACCGTACCTTTCGCGTCCATAGTCGCCCCGAGCTCATGGCCCGTTTGCACCAGCGACCCGACTACCCGCGGTTGGAGCTCACATACTCTGACCGACTCGGGCAGGTCGCCCAAGCTGCCCCCGCCCCGCCCAACTGAAGCCGATGCCCTGCAGTTGGACTCTCGTGGGATTGAAGCGGTGAGCACTGGGATGGCGCCGCTTCCGCGCTCGCGCCCAGGGGGTCGGGTGCGGTGAGCGTAACGATACCGCAGTGGAGGAGCCAGGTGCTCTGTGCTCAGCCCTCACTGATTTGAGACTCAACGACAAGCACGCTCGGTCCTTCGACGCGCGCGAGAACGGTCAGCAGTGGCCGCGTCGTATCAATGTCGCCGTCGCGGCCGCTCGGGACCCAGTACATGATCGCCAAGCCGGGTCCCCCATCTACGTATAGGCGATACCCATCTCGCCCCAGCAGCACGTCGCGAATATCGCACCCTACCATGAACATCTTCGACCCGAGCGGCTCTTCTCGTCCCGCCGGGACGGGTACACGCATTGTCGCGCGATCTGACGGGCCACGCCGGAACGGTCGACGAGGTCGACTTTCTTGGCCAGACACTCTTTTGCTCATGGTCATGCCCTCGTACCTGGCTCGGCCGGGTGCGGCCAAAGAATCGAGCCAGGTGACGACGGCTCGGCGGCCTTCCCAACAGAGTCAGTGCAGCTGGCGTAGATACGCCGCCACCCGGATCGACGCGTTGGCGCGCACGTCGGCGTGGAACAGCTCGATGTCGTGCGAATGGTAGTTCCCGGGCACGGTCTTTCGCTCGGGGAACCCGAGCGCCGCAAGGTCCGGCACCCGCAGCACGCCGTCAACGCAGCGAGCGTCGACTCGGATGTCGCGGAGATCGGCGAGACCCAAGACCACCATGCCGAGCGGCTCTTCGGCCAGCAGCAGCTCGAGAGGATGAGGCGGTGTACCGCGATGCAGGGGAGCCGCCGCGCCTCGATGCTGGTCAGCCGAGGACGCACCGCCGTTGCGCCATGTGACTGGGTTGGTGCACTGCCGGGGGGCCTCGACCGGAACCCGGATCACGCGATCCCCACGCCAGTGGAAGAGTGGCTCGGTGCCACTGACGCGGGCACCGACACGGTACAAGTCCCACGCGGCGACGCATCCGACCTGCTCGGGCCCATCGCACGGCAACAGGTGGCGCCAGACCTCGCGGTAATAGCTGACGGGCAACGCGATACCCGGGAGGTAGGCCGCGACGAGACGCCGACGCAGCGATGCGTTGCCGTCGATGCGCTCGAGCAATCGCATCAGGTGCATGCTTCCTTGGCTGTGGCCAACCAAGACGTAGGGTCGATCGCCGATCCGAGCCATGAATGCATCGAACGCCGCTTGCACATCCTGATACGCGAGATCGAAAGCAGCTCGCGCGTCACTGGGGTCCGCGTAGTACGTCCCTAAGGTCGCCTGCCGGTACCGCGGCGCGAACACCCGACAGCAGCCATTGAATGGGCTCGCCTCCGACGCGAGTACCACCTGCTCGAGCAGCTCCGCCACCACCGGATCGCCGACGGTGGCGTTCCAGCTCGCCCCGCGAAAGTACGTGGTGGGATGCACGTAGAACACGTCGGCCGCCGCGTCGGCACCGGCCGGCAGATCGCCGGCGAGCGACAGGCCCGCGTTGCGCTCATCGCTGGGCAATGCGAGCCACGCGGTGTCCTCCGAGTAGTCCGGGGCCGACGGCAGGCGAGTCAGATCGAACCCATGGCGGGGGGTGAGAAACCATCCCGGCGAGAACGTGGCGGCCAGCACCGCCAAAGCGCCGGCGATCAGGACCGTCACGCCGCCGACGAGCCACGCGGCCCGACGACGGCGGGGGGAAAGTGCGCCCAACTGAGGGACGGGGGTCATCCGAGACGGGTTTGTAACGTCGGCGCGGCGAGCCTTGGCCGCACGCGCTCGTCGAAAAGCTGGTGCATCGCGCCATCGTTCACGTTGCCGACCGAGCGCGCGACGCTAACTTGTCGCCATCAATTTTGCGGCGTCTGCGCTACGCGGTCAAGACGGTGGCTGAGTGCGTACGGGGGCCGTGCAGCGCGCGACGGAAGCTGTACTGAGCGATTTCGCGCCGCCCAGTCTGAATTGAGGATGCCCCAGGGTGCACAATCCCGAGTGCGACCGAAGCGGCGCCAAGCGAGTCTCACCGCCGGGCTGCACCGAGGCTAGAGCAAAGCTCGGCGCGGGATCATCGGTGGGCAGGAGCCGGCGGACGCCGTGGATCTTCCGTGGCCACCGCCCACGCTCGCGCCGACGCGGTTTCGTCCCATCCGGGACAGCAGAAATCTCGCCAGGGTACCGCTTCCCCCGACGCTCGCGGGCTTCCCCAGCGATCGGGATTGGGACGATCCGCCCCGGAATCATTCCCCGCAGCTGGTGTCAGAACAGCGGCACGTATGCGGAGTATCGAAGTCAACGACCCCCTCCTCGGCCGGTTGCTAGCTGCGCTGGGCGTGACTCTCACGGGAGCCGGCCTAGCCTGTGGCGAGCGCCACCTGGACGTCGACAGCGTCGGCTCACCGTCGGATGAATCACTGACGCCGTCGGCGGAGTCGGGCGATTCCGACGACGAGAATGCCGAAGAGACCGACGAAAGCGAGAAATTCGACCTTGCAAGCGACGGCGACGACGACGAAAAATACGACGTCGGCGACGGCACGGATGAGTGCGAGCTCGAGCGGCTCGAAACGGAGGAGGAGGCGCCGGACGAGTGTTGGTGGGATATTCCGGAGCACAAACACCTCGACTATTTTTGCTTTGCCCCGCCGTCGGGCACGGATTGTCACGACGAACCGCACACCGACGAGTGCATCATCGAAGCTTACGTCGGCGGACTGATTCAAGGCGGCGACGCGATCAACTGCGGGCCGTTCGTCGAAGACAATGGGGATTGCTGCTACGGGGTCTATGGGAGCTGGGGGATTGGGCGCCCGTTTCTCGTAGGCGGTCGCGCCCGTCTGGCGCGAACCCAGCCGGACTCGAACTGGTCCGTGCCGATGCGACCGAGCCGGACTCCGCAAGACCCGATGGTTCGCCGGGCGTTGGCCGACGTGTGGACCCGCCAGGGACTGTCCGAGCACGCTTCCGTGGCCGCTTTCAGTCGGTTCATCCTGCAGTTACTGGCCGTCGGGGCGCCGGCGCACTTCGTCGAGCAGGCTCAGGTTGCGCTGCGCGACGAGATCGAGCACGCCCGCGTCAGTTTCGGTCTAGCGTCAGCGTACGCGGAGCGTCCGCTTGGTCCCACGCGACTCGACGTCAGCGGCGGGCTCGACTCGGCGATGCTTGCCCCCGTCGTCGTCGCGAAGTCTCTCGCGACCGAAGGATGCATCGCCGAAACGGTCTCATCCCAACTGTTAGTCGCCGCGCGCGACCGCTGCACGGACCCGCAGATCAAGACGATTCTTGCACGCATCGTGGAACAGGAGATGAACCACGTGTTACTGGCGTGGCGGGCCCTGGCCTGGCTGCTGCCCCGGCTCCAGCCCGACGCGCGGGCGGTTGTGCGGGGGGTGTTCGCACGGGCGCACGACTACGTCGGCCTCGGCCCGGTCACGTCGATCGAGGCCGAGGCGTCTCTGCTCGCCGATCACGGTTATCTATCCCATGCGTTCCGCAGCGAATACAGCCGGCACGTGCTACGCCAGGTGGTGGTACCCGCCGCGCGGGCGCTACTCGGCGGCGACCGCCGCGAGCGCCAACTGCCCCCCGGGATGAGGCCGTTGGGCGGGTAAAAAACTGCTCGAGCGGTCGAGCTAGACCCGGGTTCGCGCCACCGGAGGCCGTCCGCCAGTCACCAAACCCCACGCAGCTTACAGCTGCGTCGGGTTTGGAGCGTCACCGTAGACCTCCTCGGGGTCGAACACCTTGGCTTTTTCCTCGAACGTGAGCTCGACGACGCCATCAGGTTTGCCGAGCGGGGCTGAGCGATAGAAGCACGACCGGTAACCCACGTGGCAACTCGCCTCGCCCACCACCTCCACGCGGAGCCAGACGGCATCTTGGTCGTCGTCGACACGTAGCTCAACCACTTTCTGGACGAGCCCGCTGGTCGCCCCTTTTCGCCACAGCGCTTGCCGGCTACGGCTAAAGTAGTGCGCCTCCCCGGTCTCGATCGTCTTCGCCAGTGCCTCTCGGTTCATGTAGCCGAGCATCAACACGACACCGTCGTGTGCGGACGTGGTCACAACCGGGATGAGCCCCTGGGCATCGAACCTCGGCGCGAGCTCGCTTCCTTCCTCGACTTGCTCAACGGAAACGCGGGCGGCGAACATTCGGTACTCTGGCATGCCGCTGATGGCACTTGTCACAGCCGGCCGGCTTTTGCAAGCCGCTTGCGATAAACTCTCGAAACGAGCGAGATTCGTCTCGACCAACTCCGCACGCTCCCGCCGCGGCTCGGTGACTTGACTCGACCCGGCCGATCTGGCTCGCGATCCCTCGGGCTCGGCCGAAGCGCCGACCGTCCTGGGCGTCGGACCAAACTGGACCACACCACGTGCACCCGCTCGCGCTCGGTGGTGAGACCCGAGCGAGGTCCGCAAATCGTGCAGCACAACGCACGCCAGCCCAGCACAGCGTGCTGCGAGCCCGCGCAAAACATGCGCAGGCGGGCGCTGTCCTGCGACTCCACTGGCGTGCAGTCTGTCCGCGTGACCGCTGACCCGACAACGCCCATTGCCGAGCCCACGCTCGAGGCGCTACGACAGCGCTACGGGGGAAATGTGCCTAGGTACACGAGCTACCCCACGGCGGTGGAGTTTCACGAGGGGTTCGACGAGGCCGCCTATCGCAAGCGACTCACCCGCGCGAGCGAGCGCAAAAGTGAGCCATGGTCGGTCTATGTTCATATTCCGTTCTGCCGGCGTCGCTGCCATTTTTGCGCCTGCTCTGTCATCGCCACGCCGCAGCACGATCGCGTCGCACCGCGCTACGTCGACGGTCTGGCCCAAGAACTCGAACAACTCGACCCCTACCTCTCCCGTCGCCGCGACCTCGCACAGTTGCATCTCGGGGGCGGCACCCCGACCTACCTCGCGCCCGAACTGCTCGCGCGGGTCTACGAAGACCTCGCCCAACGCTTCGACTTCGACCAGCTGCGTGAAAGCTCGGTCGAGATCGATCCGCGAGTGACCACCCCCCAGCACCTCGATGTGATCGCCCAAATCGGACGCGCGACCCGGGTCTCGCTGGGGGTGCAGGATCTCGATCCGGACGTTCAAGACAACATCGGCCGCGAGCAAACCCGCGAGCAAACTCACGCCATCGTCAGCCTCGCACGGTCTCGCGGCATCGCGGAGATCAACGTCGACTTGGTGTACGGCCTTCCGGGCCAGGAGGCGTCCGGGTTTCGCCAAACCGTCGACGCTTTGGTGGCGATGAACATCGATCGCATCGCCGTATACGGCTACGCCCACGTGCCGCAGATGCGTGGCAATCAGCGGGCGCTCGTGGGCCGACGCCCCGGTCCGAATGAACGAGTGGCACTCGCCAACGCGGCGCGAGAGCAGCTGCTCTCGGCGGGCTACGTGCCCGTCGGATTCGACCACTTCGCGCTGCCGCACGACCCGCTAGCCCGGGCGAGCGCGGAGGGACGGCTCCAACGCAACTTCATGGGCTACACGGTCAGCGGCGGCACCGACCTGCTCGGGCTGGGAGTCAGCTCGATCTCCTTGGTCGACGGGGCGTTCGCCCAAAACACGACGAAGCTATCCCGCTACCACGACGCACTCGACCGGGGCCAGCTCCCGATCTACCGCGGCCTGCACCGCACCGCGGACGACAGCATTCGCGCGAACATCATCGACGCCTTGTTGTGTCGGCAACAGGTCCGCCGCGACGAGATCCAGCCCCAGCTGCCCTCGGCGTTCAACGCGTACTTTGCCTGCGAGTTGTCGGACCTCGCCGCGATGGCACGCGACGGCCTCGTGCAAGACGATGGACAGACCATCCGTCTCACCGACACCGGCCGCACATTCGCGCGCAGCGTCGCGCGATGCTTCGATCGACGCTCGCGCCAACGCTCCCCCCGCAGCTTCAGCCAGGCTATCTAGTCACGGCAATCCCGATGGAGATCCTTTACGTTCTTGTGCCACTCGCCGCGGTGTTCCTCGGCCTGGCTCTGCTCGCGTTCCGCTGGGCCTGCCGCGACGGTCAATTCGATGACCTACAAACGCCCGCGATGCGCATTCTCTTTGACGAGCGCCGCCGCGCCTCGGAACCGAAACTGCTGCCCGAAAAGGACTAAACGGTGAATCACGAAATCGTACGCTACGACGATGCCATCGTCCGCAAATTCGCAATCGTCACCATTATCTGGGGAGTTGTGGGAATGCTGGCGGGCCTTTGGCTCGCGCTCGAACTGGCTTCTCACGAGTTTAACCTCGGCCTCGAGTGGATCTCGTTCGGCCGCCTGCGTCCGTTGCACACCAATGCGGTCATCTTCGCGTTCGTGGGCAACGCCATGTTCGCGGGCATCTACTACTCGACCCAGCGCCTGCTCAAGACGCGCATGGCCAGCGACACGCTGTCGAGTATCAACTTTTGGGGCTGGCAGGCGATTATCGTCGCCGCCGCGGTCACGCTGCCCCTCGGCATCACGACCTCCAAAGAATACGCCGAACTCGAGTGGCCCATTGACATCGGCATCGCGCTGATCTGGGTGGTCTTCGGCATCAACTTCTTCATGACCTTGGTGCAGCGCCGAGAAAAGCACCTCTACGTTGCCATCTGGTTCTACATTGCATCGATCATCGCCGTCGCGTTGCTCCACATCGTCAACTCGCTCGCGGTGCCGGTCGGCCTCGACAAAAGCTACTCGGTGTTCGCTGGGGTCCAAGACGCCCTCGTGCAATGGTGGTACGGTCACAACGCCGTCGCCTTCTTCCTCACAACCCCGTTTCTGGGCCTGATGTACTACTTCGTGCCGAAGGCGGCGAAACGACCGGTCTACAGCTATCGCCTGTCGATTATCCACTTTTGGGCGTTGGTATTTCTGTACATCTGGGCCGGCCCCCACCACCTGCTGAACTCCGCACTGCCGGATTGGGCGCAAAGCCTGGGGACCGTGTTCTCGATCATGCTCATCGCCCCGAGTTGGGGCGGCATGATCAACGGCCTGTTGACGCTGCGTGGGGCCTGGGACACCCTGCGCACCGACCCGGTGATGAAGTTCTTTGTCGCCGCGATCACCTTTTACGGCATGGCGACCTTCGAAGGGCCGATGATGTCGCTCAAGTCGGTCAACTCGCTGTCTCACTACACCAACTGGACCATTGCGCACGTGCACGCCGGCGGCCTCGGCTGGAACGGCTTTTTCACCTTTGGTCTGCTGTACTGGCTGCTGCCCCGACTGTGGCGTACCCAGCTACACAGCATCAAACTCGCCACCGCGCACTTTTGGTTCGGTCTCGCCGGCATTGGCCTCTACGTGTTCAGTATGTGGGTGGCCGGCGTCACCGAGGGACTGATGTGGAAGGAGTTCGACGCCGACGGGCGCTTGGTCTACGGCGCATGGGACGAGATGGTCCCGTCCTTGTTCCCGCTATACGCCGCTCGGGCCGGCGGCGGCGTGCTGTACCTCGTCGGGGTCACGATCATGTGCGTGAACCTGCTCAAGACCTGGCAAACGCGAGGTTCCGCCCTCGACACGAAAAACGCCGAGGAGTTGCAGCAGGCGATGGACGAAACCGTCGTCGAGCTCCCGGTGCCGGAGAAAACGGCCCACGACGAGGGCGAGGCCTGGCACCGCCGACTGGAGGGCAAGCCGCTGGCGTTCACGCTGTGGGTGGTGGTCGCGGTGGCCGCGGGCGGCATTCTCGAGTTGATTCCCACCATCGCGATTCGCAGCAACGTGCCCACCATCGCGTCGGTGCAACCGTACACGCCGCTTGAGCAAGCGGGACGGGATCTCTACATCCGTGAGGGCTGCTCCAACTGCCACTCGCAGATGGTGCGACCGTTTCGGGAAGAGACTATCCGCTACGGCGAGTACAGCAAAGCCGGCGAGTACGTGTATGACCGGCCGTTCCTGTGGGGCTCACGTCGAATTGGGCCCGACTTGCACCGCGTCGGCCAGAAGTATCCGCACCTTTGGCACTACAATCACCTCGTCGACCCACGGTCCACATCACCGGCGTCGCTGATGCCAGAGTACGATCATCTCTTGGTAGGTGAGGTCGATTTCGCGGCCATCGCCCCCAAACTAGAGGCTTTGGCGACGCTCGGGGTACCGTATAGCGTTTCTGACATCGGTGACTCGGCCGGCGCCGCCAGGGCTCAGGCTGACACGATCGTCACGGAACTCGAGGCCGCCGGCGTCGAGGGACTCCAGGCGGAGCACGAAATCGTGGCGTTGATCGCCTACCTTCAACGACTGGGCACCGACATCAAAGGGGAGAAATAGCGATGAAAAGCGAATGGCTTGGTTCCTCTGATCTCGCCTTCCTTGGCGAAATCAGCATTGTCATTTTCGTTGCGGTCTTCGTGGGCTCGATCGTGTGGATGTTTCGACCGGGAAGTCGAGAACGCTACCAACAACGCAGTCAGATGCCGCTCGACGATCATCTTCCCGTCAACCCCCGCAGCGCGTCCGAACGGGCCTAAACGAGGCAGTTTCCGATGAGCAACGTCACCGACAAAGTTCTCGATCACGACTACGACGGGATCAAAGAGTACGACAACCCGCTGCCGCGATGGTGGGTGTGGATGTTCTACGCAACCATCGCGTTCGCATTGGTCTATTTCCCGATCTACCACTGGGGTCCTGGGGATCTCCCCACTCAGGCCTACGAGAAAGATATGGAGGCCTGGAACGAGCTGCACCCGCCGGCGCAGTTCAAATCCGAAAAAGAGTTGCGCTCCTTGTTCGCCGACAGCGGCACACTGGAACAGGGCAAGGCCTTGTTCACGGTCCGATGCGCCCCGTGTCATGCGCCAGACGGCGGCGGGCTGGTCGGGCCGAACCTGACCGACGATTTTTCGATTCACGGGCACTCACGCGTGAAGATCGTCGAGGTTATCCACGACGGCGTCCCCGACAAGGGGATGGTCCCCTGGGGGCCACAGATGTCAATCGACGAGATCTATCAGGTCGCAGCGTACGCCCGCAGCTTGCGGGGCCAGTCGGCGGCCACGCCCAAGCCACCCCAGGGCGATCCCATCACCGACAAGGACTAACGCCGGGTCGAGGACGGGCGCTCCCCGGAACGCCCGCCACGTTTGAGAAGGCGACGGAAGCTTCATGCCACTGGCCGAAAACGATCGCATGACCACCATCGGTGAGGGTGGTGCTCGCATTCAACTGTACCCGAAGTGGTTTCGGGGACGACGGCTCACCTGGCGTACCTGGGTTCACGGCGTACTCGTCGCCTTGCTCCTCGTAGGCCCATGGATAGATGTGGGCGGCCACCCGGCGATCCGCATCGACATCCCGGGACGTCGCCTGCACTTTTGGGGCGCGACACTACTGGCCACAGACGGCGCCTACCTGTTGTTCTTTCTGTTGGGCGGTGCGCTCACGGTGTTCTTGTTTACCGCGTTGTTCGGCCGGGCCTGGTGCGGGTGGTCCTGCCCCCAAACCGTGTTTCTCGAGTCGATCATTCGGCCGATCGAGCGCTGGCTAGAAGGCGATGCCCAGAAACGCCGTGCTTTCGACAACGCCCCCTGGACCCCGCGCAAGGCGATGATTCGAGCGATCAAGCTCGGGCTGTTTCTGATCGTGTGCGGGGCGTTGGGAACGACCGCCGTTGCCTACTTTCTCGGACGCGAGGGCGTCCTCGAAGCGCAGGCGGATCCGTTGGCGCACCCCACCGGAACCGCGATCTTCATCTTCATCACGGCCGTCACGTTTCTGGATTTCGCGTGGTTTCGCGAGCAGGTCTGCACCGTCGTTTGCCCCTACGGACGCTGGCAATCGGTCCTGCTCGATGCCCATTCGCTCACGGTGGGCTACGACCCCGGGCGGGGCGAGCCGCGGGGCAAGGCCAAAGACCCCAACGCCGGTGATTGTGTAGACTGCAAGAAATGCGTCCAAGTCTGCCCTACCGGCATCGACATCCGCAAAGGAACCCAGATGGAGTGCGTGCAGTGCATGGCGTGCATCGACGCGTGCGACGACATCATGGTCAAGCTCAAGCGCCCCAAGGGGCTGATTCGCTTCACCAGTGAACGCGAGCTTGCCGGTCAGAAGACGAAGGTATTCCGCAGCCGGGTCGTCGCGTACGCGCTAGCTTTGGCCGGGGTGATCGGCGCGATGACCTTCAGCTTTGCGGAGCGACAAGACGTCACCCTCAACCTCGGCCGCCAACCCAAGGCCCCCTACGCGTTTTTGCCCGACGGCCGCGTGCAAAACTCGCTGCGACTTCGCGTGTCGAATCGCGGCGACGAGCCCCGGAACTTCGATGTTCGACTGGTTTCGCCGGCCGACGGGGAACTCGTCATCCCGATTGCGCCGTTTGTCGTCAAGCCCGAGGAGGTCAAGCACGTGCCGGTGTTCTTGCTGCAAGCGGCTACCGCCCCCGCCGGGCGCATGTACGAGATCGAGGTGCACGACGACCACGGTTTCCAAGAGACGGTCAGCATCGCCTTCGTTTCCGCGGTGCGAGAGGAGGCACCATGAGCCTGATCGACCCCAAGATTCGCTGGCCCGCCGGCATCGTGGTGGGATTTCTCGTCGTGATCACCGCCAACGTCTGGATGATCACCAACGCGCTGCGACACCCCTCGGTCCCTGCGGCCGAGGATCACTGGAACGAAGCGCTGCAATACGACCGCGTCATCGCCGACCGTCGGTCGACCCAGCAACTCGGCTGGAGCGCCCGCGTAGAGCCCTGCCGGGCTCGCCCCGGCACCGCCTGCGGGTTCGAGGTACGCCTGTCGAGTGCCAATGGCGAGCCGATCGCAAGCGCCCAGGGAACCGCGGAGCTCGAACGAGGCGACACGGCCGCGGCCGACCGCCGGCTCGAACTCGTCGAGGTTGAGCCGGGCCTGTACGCCGCGGACTGGGACCCCGCCTCGACGGGCGACTACGGCTTGTTGCTCCAGTTTTCGCACGCGAGCGGGCCGTGGCGACAACACCGCCGCGTGCGCGTAGAGGCACCGAGACTCGCCAGGGGGGTGCCGGCCAGATGAGTTTGGCCGCGGTGTTGATCGCCAGCCTGCTCGGCAGTTTGCACTGCGCGGGCATGTGCGGCGGATTCGTGGCGACCGTGGGCGCGGTCGGAGGGCGCCGCGGCATCGCGGCGTACCACGGCGCTCGCTTGCTCACGTACGCGAGTTTGGGAACCGTGGCGGGGTTGGCCGGCGCCCAAGTCGACTCGGTTGCCACCCAGCTCGCCGCCCCGCGCTTTCTCGGCGTGCTCATGGGCATATCGCTCATCTTGGCCGCGGCGGCCATGTGGATGCGCACGAACACACGGTCGGTCGCCCCGCTGGTGCAAGTACGTGCGGCCACCACTCCGCCGTCACGGTTGAGCCGGGCCCGGCGCGTCCTCGTCGAGCGTCTGCGAAACGGCGGCACCTCAGCGGGCGCAGCCGCGGGTCTGCTCACCGGCCTGTTGCCCTGCGGGTGGCTGTGGACCTACGTCCTGGTGGCCGCCGCCACCGGTTCGGGATGGGATGGAGCGGCGGTCATGTGCGCGTTTTGGCTGGGCGGTTTGCCCACGCTGGTTCTAGTTGGTGGATTCAGCCGCCGCGTCGCCGACAAGCTCGGGCCCTTCGCACCGCGACTGACAGCCGTGGCGCTGCTCGGACTGGGGTTGCTGAGCCTGACCGGGCGCATCGGCGCGCCCACGGCCCACCCGGCGGGAGATGAGTCGGTCCCGCCGTGCCACGCCCCGGCGCAACCATGAATGTAGAATGTGCCCACTGCGGATTGCCGGCCTCCGGCGAAGGCGAGGGCCCGCATTTTTGCTGTCACGGCTGCCGAACCGTCTACGAGCTGCTGCACCAGTGCGGCCTCGACGATTTCTACGCGCTCGCCGAGCAGGCCGCCGTCGAACGCGGGGTTTTGCAGACGAACGTGGCCAACGACAACAGCTTCGCCCACCTCGATGACTTGGGATTGCAGCGCCAGCTCGGCGACCCTGGAGCGGGAGATGTCGGCGACGTGGAATTGCGAATCACTGGCATGCGCTGCACGGCTTGCGTGTGGCTGGTAGAGCGCCTCCCGGAGATCCACGCGGGGGCGCTGGCGGCCCGCGTCGACCTGGCCCGCGGCCGGGTTCGCGTGCGATGGGACCGGTCGACGACCCGCTTGTCGCAGCTGGCCCAGACCCTCAACCGGCTAGGCTACAGCGTTCACGCCCTCGACATCGAGGCCGAGCGGGCTCAGACCCAGGCGCGACGCCGCGAACTGTGGCGATTGGGGGTGGCTGGCGCGTGCGCGGGGAACACGATGCTGCTCAGTTTCGCGCTGTACGCCGGCGACTTCTCCGGCATGAGCGCGGGCTTCGAGCGCTTCTTCGCGTGGGGCAGCCTCCTACTCACGCTGCCATCGGTCACCTACGCGGCGTGGCCGTTTTACCGCGCCGCGTGGGCGGGCCTGCGAGCACGCCAACTCCATCTCGATCTTCCACTTTCTCTGGGGATTGTCGGGGCCACGTTGGGCAGCGTGTGGACGACCGTCGCCGGCGGCCGCGGGTTTTACTTCGACTCGTTGTCGATGTTGGTGTTCCTGTTGTTGGTAGGACGGTTCGTGCAGGATCGTGGCCAGCGTTGGGCCCTATCCCGCGCGCAGATCCTCCAGGCGTTGATCCCACCCGCGGCTCGCGTGCACGATGGAGAGCGCTGGCGAGAGGTCCACTCGCCGCGTTTGCAGCCGGGCCAGCGGATCGCGGTGCGTCACGGAGAAGTCTTTCCCGCGGACGCGCGCGTACTCGATCGCCCGACGCGAATCGACGCCAGCAGCCTGACCGGGGAGGCTCGACCGGTCTCGCTCGCCGTGGGCCAACGTGCGCTGGCGGGCACCCGCAACATCGGAAGCGACGTGGAACTGGAGGTTGTGCGGGCCGGCTCGGAGACCCGCATCGGCAAACTCGCTGGCGAGATCGTGGCCGCCGGCTCGACCCGAAGTCCACTGGAGCGTGGGGTCGATCGCCTCAGCCGCTGGTTCACCGCCGGGGTGTTGCTGCTTGCCAGTGGTGGTGGGTTGACGTGGTGGTGGCTGGACCCGAGCCGAGCGTTGGACATCGTCGTCGCGTTGCTCGTGGTCTCGTGTCCGTGCGCATTGGGGCTGGCCACCCCGCTGATTTTGGCGACGGCGCGGGCCCAGGCGGCGCAGCAAGGCATCGTTCTCGCGTCGGCATCGGCTCTGGAATCGCTGCCGAGGATCGGCACAATCGCCTTCGACAAAACGGGTACTCTGACCCAAGGCGACCTCAGCGTGTGTCGCGAGCCGGCTTTGACGCCCGAGATCCGGCGAGCCATCGCGGCATTGGAGGCGGACTCGGAGCATCCCGTGGCCATGGCGCTGGTGAGGTGGGCCCGCTCCGCGGCACCGTCCGAGGCGACCCCGAGCCGCGCGACGGTGACGTCTCGCCGTGAGCGCGCCGGGCTGGGCGTCGAGGGCGTCGTCGCCGGCAAGCTCGTGCGCATCGGCTCCGCCGCCTGGCTGGGGGCCGGAGAACGAAACGCCTCGTTCGACGCGATCGCGGCCCGAGGCTGGACCCCGGTCGTGGTCGAGGTCGACGGCTCCATCGCCGGCGTGTTGGGGTTGGGCGACAATCTCCGCGACGATGCTGAACCCGCGCTGCGACGGCTCGAAGCGATGGGAGCTCGCGTCACCCTGCTCAGCGGCGACCACCCCAACGCGGTGCGAGTGGTCGCCGACCGCTTGGGCATTCAAGACGCTCACGGGGCCTTGTCACCGGAAGGAAAGGCCCAGTACATCCGAGCCCACGTGGGAGACGCGAACGATCGCCGTGGCATGGCCATGGTCGGCGACGGCATCAACGACGCGGCCGCGCTCAAGGAGGCCGACGTTGGCATCGCCGTGCGTGGGGGAGCCGAAGTTGCGCTCCGCGTCGCCGATGTTCACCTGTCCCGGCGTGACCTCGGCGGACTCGTGGCGTTGTTCGAGGGCGCCCGCGCGGTTCGTCGCACCCTGCACGCGACCCTGGGCTTCGCCACGATCTACAACGTGGTCCTCGCCAGCGCCGCGCTGGCGGGCCGCGTCACGCCGCTCGTGGCCGCAGTCGCCATGCCCCTCGCGTCGCTCACCGTCATCTCGATCGCCCGGTTCGCCCGATCGTTTCGAACGCGAACGGGCGAGCCACGACCCAGCGCCGACCCCACTGTGTCACCCGGAACACAGCTGGGCGTGCCGGCCTCGGGGTAGTTCGCGGCGGCGGCCGCTGGTTCGAAGGACTCACCGTGGCCCGGATTCAGCAGTCGGGGCGCTGGGGGTGACGGTCGCGGGAATGCAGTCTTCAACAAACCCGTTGATCTGCACATCCACGCAGGTCTCCCCCGGGGCAACGCCGACCAACGCGAACCGCCGGGGGTCGGCCGCGTCAGCTTCGACCCGAAAGATCTCAGGGTCCTGGGAGACCAGGCCCACCCACGTGTGATCGTTGTACGCCGGTCGATCCGAACGCGACACCGGCTCGACCTCCACCGTGACGCTGGTACCAGCCGCGAGCTCGAATCCTGGTGAGAGCACGACCGCGGACGCGGGCGTGGTGACAGCTGTCACCTCGAGCGACTCGTAGCAAGGCCCACACCCGGATCCGACGACCACGAGTCCGACGGTCGCGGCCAGAAACAACACCGCGTCGAGCAGCCGCCGCAGGATCATCGGATTCGCACCCGGGCCTCGAACTCTTGCTTGGCCCGACTCGCAGGAAACCTGAGCTTCGATTCCACGGTCCGCACGACACACTCGGCCAGTGGGTTGCTTTTGGCCATTCCCACTACTTTGGCGTCCCGCGCCGGCCCGCCGCCGCGGGGGATGGTGAACGCGACCCGGACCAACGGGCGCTTGCCGCCCGCGTGCTCCGAGCAAGCCGACAGGTGCGGTTGAACCCCGACGACGAGCCGCTCGATCAGCGCGCGCTCGAGCTTGCGCTTGGGTCGGCGTCGCCGCTGACGTCCGCTGCCCGCCTCGTCGGGGGCAGCATCCGACGACGCTTGCTCCACATGGTCCGAGGCCGGCCCGGACTCGCTGGGGTCGGCCACGGAGCGCGTCGCGCCGAGACCCGCCCCGGCGACCGCGTGAGCCGCCAACGCGTCGCGGCCCACGGCCACGCTGAGCGTCGGGTCCACCTCGTGGCGCGGTGGCGTATCGCGGGGGCCCTCAGCCGCCGGCGCGACCGGAGGGCCGCCGAGTTCCGTCGCGGCGCGAGCACGACCCGTCGCGGCGTGACTGGACGCGAGCGCGGGCGCCGTCTGAACGGGCGCCGGTGTCCGCCCCGCGAACCACCAGGCGACGGCGGCCGCCGCTACGCCCCCCAACGCCAGTACGCTCAAAACCCGCCGCGAGCGACCGGGCGGCACCACTGAGGTCGTGTCAGACGCGTGCAGCACGGGCAACGCACCCATCGAGTCGCCGTCCGCCTCGATGAACTGGGTTGCCGCGACCCGGCCGGGGGCACGAACCGGGGCCCGTTCTTCCGCGACCGCGCCGCTCGTCGTCGCGTCCATCACCTGCGTGGCGGCCACTCGACTCGGTGAACGCACCGCGATCGAGACCTCGGAGAACGAACTACCCGGCTCGGCTTCGACCACCTGTGTCGGGGCGACCTGACCCGAAGAGCTCGTGATGATCGGCACGTCGGCGAACCCACCGTAGCTGTCCGGGTTCATCATCGCGGTCTCGGCCACCGGACCCGACGCATGCTTGGGGCTCGGCACGTCTGAGAATCCACCGTACCTCGCCGCCTCCGTCATCGTGGGCTCGGGCCCCGATGCAAGCTCCGTGAGGGGGACGTCCGGGAACTCACCGTTGTCCGCGACCTCCGGGGTCAGGGTCTCGGGGCCCGATGCCGGCCCCGCAAGCGGCACGTCTGCGAAACCACCGTAGGTCACCGCCTCCGTCGTCGGTGTCTCGGGACCCGATGCCGACCGCGTGAGAGGCACCTCCGAGAACGCGCCTCGTCGCCCGTCCCCCTCGATCGACGGGGGGTCGGAGCCCGACGCCGGCGCGGGAAAAGGCACGATCGGCTGGTTCGGTGCGGCACGGAATCCCCGCTCCCAGGATCCCCACGGATCCCCACGCAATTCTTCCGCAGCCTCCTCTCGTGGATCCCAGGCCGCGAGAATCGCCCGTTCGAACGCGGCCATGCTCCCGAAACGTTCGGCGGCATCCTTGGCCATCGCACTAAACATCAAGCGCTCGACAGCCCGAGGCAACCGCACCCCCGCAACCTCACTGGGTGCGGGCACGGTGGCTTGGATGTGCTGGCGACGGACCTCGTCGGCGGAGCCGACGAACGGAACGCGCCCCGTCAGCATACGGAAGAGCAACACCCCCACCGCGTAGATGTCGGTGCGGCCGTCGACCGGACGCCCGAGCGCTTGCTCGGGCGACATATAGTACGGGGTCCCCATCACGGCGCCTTGCAGCGTGGGGTGCTCCGTGGCGCCAGCCGACGGCCATTCGAACTTCGCCAGACCAAAATCGATGATTTTGACCCGCTCACCATCGTCGACCAAAAAGCAGTTGGCCGGCTTGATGTCGCGGTGCACCACCCCGGCGTCGTGGACGGCGGCCAGCCCCCGAACGAGCTGCAACAGCAGACCGCGAGCCGGCTCCCACCCCAGCCGTCCCTCACGCTCGAGCAGGTGCGACAAGTCTTCGCCGCGCAGCAACTCCATGGTGAAAAACGCCGAGCCCCCGTCGAGTTCACCGAAGTCGGACACGGACAACACGTTGTCGTGCTCGACCCCCGCGGCGGCTTGGGCCTCGCGAAGGAACCGCTCGCGATACGACTCGTGTCCGAGCAGGTGTGGGTGCATGATCTTGATCGCAACGTCGTTGTGCAACAGCACATGACGCGCGCGATAGACCTTGCCCATCGCGCCATTGCCGATGACTTCGGTCAGGGAGTATCGGCCCGCGACAACGGAGCCAAGCAGATGATCAGTCGTGCGGCCGCTCACGAGAATGAGTCGCAGCCTAGCACGACCTTGCGCGCGACCAAATGACCGCAAACTGCCGCTTTCGCCCCACCCAAGCCCCATCGAAACGGCCACGCTCGAAGTTGAACCGGCGGCGCTCCCAGACTCCGCGTGTCGCGGCGCCGGACGAGGGATGGCACCGCGACACGAGCACAAGCACGCACCCGAGCGGGCTGATCGGGGGCCATGCGGTCACCGATCAGATCCCCACGCGCCAGCGTTCACCGCGGAGGTCACACCGTCGCGAGAACGCAACCGTCATCTGCACGTTGCAGTTGCGCAGCAATCCGTGAGGTCCGATGCCGACGACTCGCGTCGACCACGATCTGTTCCAACTCACGTCGACCACCGAGACCACCTCGCCCTTCGTCGCGTGGCGAAGGCGACAAGGTGGGCCAGGCAGCGCCGACGAGCTCAACGGACTTGCCGACCTCGAGCCCGATTTCGCGACAACCGAACCGACGGCGCGGCAACGCAGCAACAATCCCATAGCGCATCGCTCCCGAAATCTGACGGCTTCGTTCCACGGCGGATCCAGCGGCGCACGGCGGGGCCGTTGACGAGCGCCAACCCGAGTTTAGCTTGGGGAAAGCACGCGAACGGGGGACCCCTTGGCACTTGAGCCGAGCGCCATCCCGCGACAACGCCGTGCATCGAGGTCCGTACGATGTCGAAGAACGAAGCCAAAACCGCGTTCGCTGGCTACCCGCTACTGCCCCTGCGTCAGGGCGTGATCCTTCCCGGGACGATGTCCCCCATTGCCGTTGCGCGCCCAGTGTCGCTCGATCTTTTGCGTTCTGTGGAGCCGGGCGACCTGGTGGTCGTCGGATTCCAAATCGATGGTGACGCCGAAAGCCCCGTGCTCGGCGATCTGCATCCTATTGCCACGCTCGCTCGAGTGCATCGCATTGAGTATGGAGAAGGTCCACGCGCCAAGGTCTTGGTCGAAGGGCTCGATCGATGCTCGCTGACGCAAACCGTCCAATCCCGTCCGTTCCCCCGCGTGCTGATCACCAAAGTCACGGACACGGATGACGACTCGCCCGATGCCCGGGCGCTCGCCGCCTCGCTCCGCGAACGCGTGGCCGAGTTGCAACGCAAGCAGGACAGCGGACTCGACGACGAGCGACTCGACGAGTCCAGTCCTGGGCGGCTCGCAGACCGGGTCGCCGCCGGTCTGCCGCTCGACCGCCGACGCGAGCTCGAAGTCCTGATGACGCTGCCGGTCGCCGGCCGGTTGCGACTGGTGGCACGGTTACTGGCCGAGGCCGTGGAACTCGACGAGCTACGGCGCAGAACCGACCAGGAAGTGCGGCAACGCCTGACCAAACAACAACACGATGCCATTTTGCGCGAACGCATTCGTGCGATGCAGCAACAACTCGGTGACGACGAGGAAGGCGGCCGCACGTCCGAACTGCGCGAGCGACTCGCCAAGGTCGACCTCCCCGAGGAAGCGCGCAAGACCGTCGACCGCGAGCTCGAACGCCTCGAGCGACTCAATCCCAATCATCCCGAGTTCGCCGTCGCCCAGACCTATCTCGAGTTGATCGCCGACCTGCCGTGGAACGATCGAGCCCAAGCGAAGATCGACCTCGACGCGCTCGCCACCAAACTCGAAGAAGATCACTACGGTTTGCACGACGTCAAACGCCGCGTACTCGAACACCTCGCGGTGCTCGAACTCGCGCAGGGTCATCGCGGTACGGTGTTGTGCTTATCTGGGCCGCCAGGCGTGGGCAAGACCTCGATCGGCCGCTCGATCGCGGAGGCCACCGGTCGCCCGTTCGTGCGCATCGCCTTGGGCGGCGTACGGGACGAAGCCGAGATTCGCGGCCACCGGCGCACCTACATCGGTGCGCTCCCCGGCCGCATCATCTCGGCGATCCGCAAGGCCGGGGTCAAAAACCCCGTCGTCTTGCTGGATGAGGTCGACAAGCTCGCCCACGGGTTCGGCCGGTCCCCGGAAGCCGCACTGCTGGAGTTGCTCGACCCGGAGCAAAACAACACGTTCACCGATCACTATCTCGAACTACCCTTTGACCTGTCCGAGGTGATGTTTGTGTGCACGGCGAACGATCTCAGCGCACTGTCGCCACCGTTGCGCGATCGACTCGAAATCGTCGAGCTGAGCGGCTACACGCCAGACGAGAAGCTCGAGATCGCCAAGCGCCACCTGCTACCGAAAGCACTGGAACAGCACGGCTTGTTGACCGACACCGTTCGCGTGACCGATGAGGCGCTCGATCGTATCATCGGCGGCTACACGCGCGAAGCCGGGGTCCGTCAGCTGGGTCGGATGCTCGCCAAGCTGTGCCGATCGTTCGCATTGGACGTGGCGAAGGCGACCGAGCATCGGATTCCGACCGCTGTCGTCGAAGCGGACGATCTCGCGGAGCGATTGGGACGCGTGAAGTTCTTCGACGAAGTCGCCGAGCGTACGACTGCTCCCGGCGTCGCCACGGGCCTGGCCTGGACGCCGTTTGGCGGGGACATCCTGTTCGTCGAGACCTCTCGCATGCCGGGTAAAGGCCGCGTCGAAAGCACCGGGCAACTCGGAGACGTGATGAAAGAGTCGGTTCGCGCGGCGCTGACGTACGTCCGCAGTCACGCGGACACCCTCGGGGTCGAAGAGGACTTTCTCGAGCACGCCGACTTGCATGTGCACATCCCGGCCGGCGCGGTACCGAAAGATGGCCCATCCGCGGGCGTGACCATCTTCTCGGCGCTCACCTCACTGCTGTGCGGGAGACGGGTGCGGTCGGACACCGCGATGACCGGCGAGGCCACTTTGCGAGGTCGGGTGTTACCGGTGGGCGGGATTCGAGCCAAAGTCTTGGCAGCCCACCGAGCGGGGATTCGTCGGGTCATCTTGCCTCGGCAGAACGAGGCGGACCTCGACCGCGTGCCGGAGGAGGTCCGCTCGGCGATGACGTTCATTCCTGTGGACGATATGGCCGAGGTGCTGGCCGCTGCGCTGGAGGCTGAGCCGGCCGAACCGGCTTGGAGACCGACGGCCGAGTCGACCCCGACGGCCACCGTTCCCACCGCGTAGCGGTTGGAGCGAGAACCGGCACGACCAGCCGGCACGAGCTCACTTGAGCTCGCGCCGGCTTCTTTCGTCGAGGCCCCGCCGCGAAACATGTTCCGCCACCGAATCGGGCGAACCCGATGACGACGGCCGCGGTGGCGCAAGCGTTCCGAGTCCGGGTAAACTGCTCGGTCGACGATCTCGGATTCGCCATGACCGACCAGCCCCCAGCCGATTCTTCCTTTCTCTCCGCCGAGCGGGTACAAACCGCCGATGGCCGCCAATACCATATCGACCTGGCGCCCGGTGACGTAGCCCCCTCGATCCTGCTCGTCGGAGATCCAGCGCGAGCCGAGAAAGTTGCTGCCCGGTTCGAACGGATCGATCTACATCGAGCCCATCGCGAGTACGCCACGTTCACTGGCACTTTCCGCGATCTACCGGTCACCGTCATCGGCACCGGCATGGGGGCCGCGAGTACCGAGATCGCAGTCATCGAGCTCGCGCAGTGCGTGGACCATCCGGTGATGATCCGGTGCGGAAGCAGCGGCGGGCTGCAACCTTCGCTCGCCCTCGGGGACCTCGTCGTGACCCAGGCCGCCTACCGGCTCGAGGAGTCATCACTCGCCTTCGTCGGCGCCGGCTACCCGGCGTTCGCACACCACGAAGTCGTACTCGCGTTGGTGACCGGTGCAGAGAGGTCCGACTCGCCGTACCAGTTGGGGATCACTGCCACCGCATCCGGGTTCTATGCCGCGCAAGGACGCGACATTTTGGGTTTTCCGCCGCGCGATCGCGAGATCGTCGACCGCCTAGTCACCGAGGGGGTCATGAATCTCGAGATGGAGAGCTCGTGCCTGCTCACGTTGGCCTCTCTCCGAGGATTTCGAGCGGGCGCCGTGTGTGCCGTGTACGCCACACGCCACGACAATCGGTTCATTGGTCACGAAGCGCGGCGAACCGCCGAGAACCGCTGCATCGACACCGGTCTGCAGGCATTGGTCACGCTACGACAGATGGACGAAGCACGCGGTAACCGCCGCTACTGGCAGCCGAGCTCGCTCTAGGGGATTGCCCGGGGCTAACTTGGGCACGCCCGCGGCCGCGGTCGTTGCATCGTCGCGACGCGTCGACTTCGGTGCGTCTGCCAACCAGGATGCGGTCGCAGGAACGATCGGTCACGAGCGACTCGTCAGCGTACGCCCCCCCAGTCCTTCGCCGCCGCTCGGACCGGCGAGACAGCGGCACGGTTCCCGGCGCCGGCCGCACCGCCTCGAGGTCGACGGACAACTGGCCCGCCGCACATCCGGGCTACGCGAGGCCAACCGCCCCCGCCCTGGTCGATTATGAACAATGGTGCACGCTCCCCGCCGCAACTCTCATTGCGTGACAATCCGCCCAAGAGTGGCGCGAGGTTACATCGCTGCCACGAGCGCGTCGCCAGAACCCAGCCCGCGAATGAGAGCCTCGTAGGTGCGTCATGACGTGCTGCATCCTGTTGCCGAGATCGAGTGCATTCGCACGACGGGGGCGGGTGCCGGCGACGTCGTGCTCGAGTCTCGACAGCGAAGCCGAACCCTTTGGAGGAAACAAGTGACGAATCCCAACAAGTACGTATTTCTGGCCGCCCTTGCCATAGCGCCAAGCGTGGTGGCGTGGGCTGGATGCCAACCGCCGGCACCTGACGACCCGGTCGCACCCGACGGTGCGGTGAGTGTTCGCTACGAGCTTGAATTCGGACTCGAGATCACCGAGTTAGCTTTCTCCGTCTACCACGGCAGCGCGGAGGTGCGAGCCGGGGTCGTTCCGGTTGGCGATGACCGAGTCGTCGAGTTCTCCATTCCGAGTCTCCCCCCGGGCATGTCCACTATCTGGGTCTGGGCCACCACCAGCGACGATCGGTGGACCTGTGTAGGATACGCTGATTTCGTGATCGTGTCCGGTGAACGTACGCCGGTGGAGATGGTGATGCAGTGCGTGCGCGAGGATTACCCCGAGCTCTGGGAGATCGAGGTGTCGATCAACGCGTGCCCCCAGGTCACGGGCGTGGCGGTCGCTCCGTCGATCGCCGACGTCGGCGAGGGCGTGCACTTGGAAGTGACAGCCCGGGACAGCGATGGAGATACTCTCAGCGTCCAGTGGTCCGCGAACGGCGTGACCTTCGGGGCGGGCGAGGAGACGGTCTACCACTGCGACGAGGTCGGTCTGGTTCCGATCCTCGTGACAGCTGACGACGGCCATTGCGAGATTTCTCGCGCCGTGACGATCGAGTGCCTGCCGGCGGAGCCCGCGTACTGGCCTCCGCCGCGAGAAGGCTGCGATGAGTGCATGTTCGAGTCCTGCTCCGAGCAGTTCTGGGGACTCGACCTCAATGCGTTGTGTCCGCCGGAAGATGTGGAATGCCGCAACGTCTACCAGTGCTTCATGGAGAACGAGTGCCTGACTCCCTCCCTTGGCACGCTCGAGTGCTTCTGCGGAACCGTCCACCCAACGTCGTGCCTCGACGCCTCGCACCCCAGTATGCTCAATGGTCCGTGCGCAGAGTTCCTCCACCCCTTCTTCACGGACGGAGGCTGGAACGAACCGCTTGGCGTGGTGCTCACGGATCCGGAAACGGGGGTGGGCCGAGCTTCGCTCGTCGCGGAGTGCATGGGATTGATGTGTTCGGAGCCGTGTCAGCTCGCGGGATTTTGAACCAGTGCCGTCTCGTCTGCGCGAGACGTAATCGGCGAAAGCGCACGGCGTCAGGTGTGCGCTTTGGGAGGTCCGCGGTACCCCCACCGTTCGCGAATCGGCCGATCCTTCGCAGAGGCTGAACGCCCTCTGAGCAATCGATGTGACAGTGTCGTGGCGACGCGACCGCCCATCCGCGCTACGACAGCGTCGGCCTCGGTCTGTGCGCGCTCGAGCCGTCGGTCTGCAGTTCAGCCGACCCGCTCGCGGCACAACCTCGGCTCAGCCCTGGAACCAGCCCGGCCGTAGATAAGCGAGCCCGCCAGTCAACGCGACGAATCGCGTTGCCACCGATATGGCTGTTGTCGGGAGGCCTGAATGACGGACCCGCTCGGCGTGCACCCGTAACACGATCTAGTGAGCGTCGAGCCACGAAGACGGGCACCCCCCGGATCCGGGGGTGGCCGAGGTGGAGGACTCAAGAATAGCCGTCGGGCGACGATCACCAGCTCTGGTCGTACGAAGCGGCATCGCGTCGAGTCTCTGCGACACGGGCCAAGCCGACGGCCACGGTACTCTCATGGGCCATGCGAGCCCGCGGCGACCTCGGTCCGCCATCGTTTCTCTGTGAAACCACCGACATGTTATTGACGCTGCCAGTGTGAGTGCAAAAGAACACTCCCGCGAATGTATTTCGAGTCTGGTAAGTTGCGTCGCGATCCGCGGCCGCATCGCGACGAAGACCGCCAGCACGACCTCCCGCCCGCGGCCCGAAACGCCCTGACTGCGACCGCTCGGGCCACGAGCTGCTCGTCCACCGGTGGTGGCATGGCGAGGGTCTCGCAATCAGCGCATGCCTATCAGCGCATGTCGATTCGACACCTGCAGCATCTCGCGAAACCTACATTCCCCATCGCGAGCCGGTAGAAACGGCTCAGAGATCTCCACTGGCGATCCAGTCGCAGCTTGTCGTGCGCCCGCGTTTAATGCGAGGACTCGCGCCGCCGGGCGCCTCGAGGCGAAGCGACCCCCCGGTTGAATCAACCCCACCGGTGATGGATCGCCAATCTGGGCTGGACTACAGAATCTACCCCGCTCCGCCCAAAATGTGAGGACAGACGACCCCCCGAGTTTCGCCGCCCTCGATGGTTTCCGTCTGAATCCACACGCAGCGACCGCGACAGCGCCACGCATCGACCTCCACCACTGTCACGACCATTACTCGAATCACCCCTCGCCACAGTCCGTTCCCGCGCTCGACACGCGCGCGAATACTCGACCGCTGCCCCGCTGACCACTGTTTTTTCCCTGCGCGAGCCACCAGACTACCGCCGGTGATCCGACTGGGTTGGCACCGGTGACGATGACCCGCGAACCGACGGAAGACCGCATGACCAACGGGCGCCAGCGTCTTCAAAGACTGCTCGAGGAACTCCACAGCGCCGCGAATTCTCGCCACCGTGAGCGGGTCATTGCCGACTACGTGAGGTCCTTGGGTGTACCGTTCTTCGCCTACTCTCTGTACTCGCCGCCGCGAGCCGGAGGACGCACCCTCCACATCACGAACTACCCGCCCAGCTGGGCCGATCGCTACACGGAAGAGAGCTTCGTGGAGCAAGATTTTGTGTTCCACAAGTCGCTGCGCTGTACGCTTCCCTTTCAGTGGCCCGGTGCGTCGGAGTCTGGAGAGCCAGACGCATTGTCGACGCAACAACAGGCCATCGTCTTTGAGGCCAACGCGGTGGGTCTGCGCAGCGGAGCGAGCTTTCCTCTGCACGGACCCGGACACGCGAAAGCGAGCTTTTCGATCGCGAGTCGTGACGATTCGAAGACGTTCGCGGAGCTGTTCACGCGCCGCAAGCACGAGCTGCATCTGGCTGCGCTCTACCTCCACGACATTGTGGTCGAAGCCCAATCCGATGGCACCTCCGTGCCCGAACACCCACTGACTCGACGCGAACTCGATGTCCTGACCTGGGTGGCCCGCGGCAAGACCTACTGGGAAGTCAGTATGATCTTGTCGATCAGCGAGCACACGGTCAAAGAACACCTACATCATGCGCGAAAGAAACTGGGCGCCACGAACACCACGCACGCCGTGGCGCTCGCTCTGCAGCGCGGGGTCGTGATGGTATGAGCCACCCCATGGCCCGGCGCGGCCGCGTTGACAAGGGTTCCCCACGACGACTTGCTCCACGCGGATGGGCCCATCGCTCGTGGACGCGTCGCTGCGCCAGCAGCTGTTGATGGTGGTCGCCTTCCCCACCGGCCGCGGCCGGCGATGATGACCCGACCACGCGCCCCCGAGGCCACTGCGTCCTCGGCCGGTCTCGACGACCGGCCGTCCGATTTCGACACGAGGCGTCAACCGGCGCCGTCGAACTTCAGCGGGGCACTCACGCGACGTCGCGTGGCGACAAGACAACAGGTTGCACTACTTGCAATTGCAAGCGACTTGCGTATATTGTCCAACGAGGTGACCCTGGGGCAACCCCAGGCCACGCTCCCCAACGACCGACGCCCATGCCGTCCAAACTCTCGGCTGCTCGTGCCCCGCTCGACTCCGCCTCCGAGCTACCGGGCGGTCCTCTCGATTGGCTCATCATCGGAGGCGGACTCCATGGGGTGCACCTCGCCGCACGTCTGCTGGGCGAAGCTCAAGTCTCGCCGCAACGGCTACGCATCGTCGATCCGGGCGCGCGACTCCTCGCCCGGTGGCGTAGCGCGACGGCCACGACCGGCATGACCCACCTTCGGTCGCCGTCGGTGCATCACCTCGACCTCAGCCCGTGGTCCCTGCGTCGCTTCGCCGGCCAGAGCCCTCGCGGAGGGCCGCGGTCGTTCGCGCCGCCCTACGACCGACCCGCTCTCGTGCTGTTCAACGCGCACTGCGACCAGGTCGTGGCAGACTTCGAACTGTCTGCCCTTCACGTGCGAGCTCGTGCGAGTGCGTGCTCGATCGGGCCCAAAAGCGCGGGCGTCGAGCTGTCGAACGGCACCAAGCTCGAGACTCGCAACGTCGTGCTGGCCATCGGAGCCAGCGAACAGCCAGCATGGCCCGACTGGGCGCCGCGCGGTCGCTCCGAAGTTCAGCACGTATTCATGTCGGAGTTCGACGGCTGGCCGTCATCCCCGGAGACGGTCGTCGTGGTCGGCGGCGGCATCTCTGCCAGCCAGGTGGCGCTCCGGCTGATCAAGGAAGGGCACGAGGTCCACCTCGTCTCGCGGCACGCCCTGCGGCAACACCAGTTCGACAGCGACCCGGGGTGGCTCGGACCCCGATTCATGACCGGTTTTCGCCGCGAACCCGATCTGGACCGCCGCCGGGCGATGATCGCCGCGGCGCGGCATCGCGGGTCGGTACCGCCCGACGTCCGACGAACGCTGCGCCGAGCCTTGGCCCGGAAACCGTTGCACTGGCACGAGAGTGAGGTGGCGTCGCTCGACCTCCAGCCGGAGGGTCTGGAGCTACGGCTCGGCGACGGTGCACGCCTGCAGGCTCAACGTTTGCTCCTCGCGACTGGGTTCGACTCGCGACGCCCGGGTGGGTCGATGGTCGACGCCCTCATCGAGTCGGCATCGCTACCGTGTGCCAGCTGTGGCTATCCCCTCGTAGACACGAGTCTACGCTGGCATCCGCGGGTGTGGGTAGCGGGTCCGCTGGCCGAACTCGAGCTGGGACCGACCGCCCGCAACATCGCCGGCGCGCGGCGAGCTGGCGACCGGCTGGTCCACAGTGCTCGGACCGAAGCATGAACGGCGCCGCCCGGACTGGGCCGCCCCAGCGACGCGCCCGGCCGACGTTGCGCTTCATCCCGGTCCGGCGCGTGGGCATCTCCACCTTACGCCGCCGCTTCGCTCGTCTCCATCGGTAGCCACACCCGGAACTGAGTCCCGACGCCGGGCTCGACCTCGAAGTCGATCCGGCCCCCGTGCTTGTCGACGACGATTGATCGCGCGATGGCCAGCCCCTGCCCCGTGCCCTTGCCGACCTCTTTGGTGGTGAAGAACGGCTCGAAGATCCGGTGCTGCACGTCCTCCGGAATGCCGCCGCCGGTATCCCGTACCGTGATACACACCCCCGCTCCGTCACAAGCCGTGGACACCTCAATGAGCCCCAGCTCCTCGCCCGCCCCGCGACGATCAGCGATCGCGTGCGCCGCGTTCACCACGAGATTCAACAACACCTGGGATAGCTGGCTCGGGTAGCACAAAATCGTCGGGACGGGCCCAAGGTTCGTCCGCGACTTCGCCACCATCTTGTACTCGTTGGCCGACACGACGAGCGTGTTCTCGACGATGCGATTGATGTCCGCGGGCTCTGTATCCTGGCGATCGGGCCGGCCGAAGTCCTTCATTGCGGCGACGATGTTGGAGATTCGCCGAACGCCTTCGCCACAGTGCTCGATCGATACTGGCGTTTGCTCGCGCAAGTAGTCGAGTTCGGCCTCCTCGCTCGCCACCTGGAACGCCCGCAACGAGGGAGCCTCGGCGTGCACACCCTTGAGCTCGGCGTGCAGGTGCTCCGCTTTGGTGACCAGTTCGAGCAAGTCTTCAATCGCGGTGCCAAGAAACTCGATATTGTCGCCGAGAAACTGCATCGGCGTGTTGATCTCGTGGGCGATGCCGGCGGCCAGCTGCCCCACGGCTTCCAGGCGCTGGGCGATGCGCAGCTCCTCTTCGAGACGCTTGCGCCGCCGGATCTCGTCCCGACGCTGCGCGGCGGTATGGGCCAGGGGAAAAAGCAGCATCACCACTTGGAATGCAGCCCCGCCGAACTCCGCATCGAGGACCGTCTTCCCGACGGTCCCCCGAGTGCCCAAACGACCCCGTACGAACATCGGCACGCCAATCTCCAGTCCCGCTTCCAGCGCGGGGACGTGCTGTTTGGCGTGACCCACGACCACGTTGAGAAGCTCGCCCAGCGTGTCGTCCATCATTTCTCGGTCGGGCTCCTCGTCGCCGAGTTCCAGGTCCGCAAACGCCATCGCCAGCGCCCGTTGCTCCGACACCGTTCCGAGAAATCCGATCATCAGCGTGTGCGACTCGCTATTGAGCGTCATGTAGGCGCCACCGCAGTCTTCTCGCACGCCCCATGCGGAGTGGGTAGCAACCCCAGCCGTCAGCCCCATGCTTTCGCCGAAGCACACCAGCCCCTCCTCCACCCGCTGTCTCCACGTCTCGAGTAGAGAGGACGCGACTTCGCCGCCGCTGCCGTACGATCCTCGCGCGTTGCCCATGACTCCCAGCTGAGTTTCGGCCCATGGTCCCCGGGAGTTGAATCTCGCCGGCGGGCACGGGCCGGCTGCGCGTGGGTCGACCCAGCCTATGCCGCCACCGCACCAGGTTGAACCGATGGCCGGCCCGGACCCGGAGACCGACCGAGGGGGCGCAGGCAACTCTCCGACGTCACCTCGCCGGGTCGCTCGACGGCGGATCACCCAGTGGTCCGCGCCAAAGCTCGAACACCCGGCGGGTCAACGCCTCGACCTGCGTCGAGCCGTTGCTTCGGGCACCCGGAAGCTGCCCCGACAAGAGGAGCATCGCCAAGCCGTGCGGCACCGTCCAGGCCGCCACCGCCGTCTCAAGGGCGTCTTCCTCGCGGTCGACGATCGGTCGCACCGCATCGACGAGTAACTCAAACGCCGCAACCCCCACCGGCACCGGCTGGGGCCCACAGTCCACGCGGTGCTTTCGAGAGAACATGAGCATAAACAACTCGCGGTTTTCCACGGCGAAGCGCACGTACGCGACACCATAGGCGTCGAGACGCTCGCGGCGACCCGCTACCGGTTCCATCGCGGCCCAGCCCGCGCTCCGAAGGGCTCGGAAGCCCTCCTCCGCGACTGCCGTCAGCAGAGCCTCTTTGTCCGCGAAGTGGCGATACGGCGCCGCATGAGAGACGCCAGCGTGACGAGCGCAGGCTCGCAGGCTCAGTCCGTCCGCGCCCTCGTCCTCGATGAGCTCCAAGGCCGCATCGATCAGCGCCGCGCGTAGGTCGCCATGGTGGTAGCGCCCGCCGGGTCCGTCCTTCGCGTCCATAGCGGTGGTCATAGCGAAATGAGTTGACATCGACAACATCTCCTCTATGTTTCCGGTGTCAACAAAGATGACGCCGAAAACATTAGGAGCGGTTGACATGAGCATTCTTCCCGAACGCATGACCGTCGCGGCGGACCGCGACCTCGTAGTCTTCCTGATCGGCGCCCGGGCCAATCGCTGGTGGCACCTACCGGTGGTGCTGGGAACGGCCCGCGCCATGGGTCGCATGCTGCGTGAACTCAGCCACGACCCCCAGTCGGGCTTGCTAGGTTTCGAGTCGTTCGTCGGGCGGACGATCTACTTCGTGCAGTACTGGCGGTCGGCCGAGGACTTGTACCGCTATGCGCATCGGCGCGACAAAGCCCACGTCCCCGCGTGGCGCAAGTGGGCGCAAAGCTGGGCGAAGACGCGGGCCATGGGCATCTGGCACGAGACCTACGTCGTGCCCCGCGGCAACTACGAGTGCATTTACCACCACATGCCTCCGTTTGGCCTGGGCCGTGTGGGCGAGCTGGTCCCCGCCACGGGAGCGCTCCACACGGCCGCCGGACGCATGGCTCAGGGGAAGAGCACGGAAGCGGCCACGACCTAGCTAGCCGACACGGCCCACGACGCGATGTGCGGTGAACCGCCAACTCGACGTCGGCCGATGATTCGCCCCTCGACCCCCTACCCGACCGAGATCGCAAGGTTCATGCTGTCGCCATGGAAACCTTCGAGTGGAACGATATCTACCAAGGCACCTCGGCCGACTACCAACCGCCCGATGCCGAGCTGCTGGCAATTGTCGATGGCCTGCGACCCGGCCGCGCCCTCGACGTAGGCTGCGGCGCAGGTGGGCTCGCGGTCGCGTTGGCGCAACGCGGTTGGGAAGTGACGGGCATCGATCTCGCGCCGAACGCGATCGCGGCGGCCCGGGCCATCGCCGCCGACCGAGGCGTTTCGGCCACGTTCGAAGCCGCCGACGCGTCCAAGTGGACGACCGAAGACACGTACGATCTGATCGTCAGCAGCTTCGCCCTGCCAGACAATCGCGCGTTGCGAGCCCCAGCGTTCGCGACGATGCGAACCGCCCTCGCCCCGGGGGGCACGGTCCTGATTAAGGACTTCGACTCAACAATGGCTCGGCTGTCTCACTTTGCCGCGTTTGAATTGGTCACGGTCGATGAGCTCGAGCGGGCATTCCCTGGACTCGCGGTCGTCCGCGCCGAGATCGTGGAAACCCCCAAACACGTGGAAGCGGACGACGACGACGCTCCGTGGACCGCCGCGTTGTTCCAAGCGACTCGACCGGCCAATCCGTAGACCTCGGCCGCGGCGTCACCTAGCGTGGACTCGCGCCGGCGCGTGGCCGGGTCGGGTCGAGTCGAGTCGAGTCGAGTCGGCGAGTGAACCCGACCCGCGTTGCCACGCGCGATCGAGGTTCGACCGCGACAGCGACGAGGGAGAGCCGCAACCGCTCGCCCCCGTACGATCACCCCGCACGCCTCAGCGAGACGATGACTGACCGCCGCTTCGTTGCGACGCGTCCCCTCGAGTTCAAACCGCCGGACCACTCCGCGTGGTAGTCTGCGACCTCGTGAAGAGGATCCCCTCCGGCGCCACAACGCCTGGAACCGCTCATGAGCCTGGCCCAGGGCTCGGCTTCGCCTTCCCACGGATGAAGCCATAGCCGTGCACAACCTGCGGATCGCGGCCACCGGAGCGGGTCTCGCCGCCATGCTCCCCCTCTTCCTCCTCCTCACCGACACGTCCACTGGTGCCGCTGATTTGGAGACGATGGTGCGACTCCATCAGCACCCGGCGTTTCCGCTGCGCGTGGCCCTCACCGCGCTGTACTTTCCCGCCGTCCTACTCAGCCACTTCGCGCTGGCCTGGAGCTCGCATCAGGTCTGGGCGTGGTGGGGATTTTCGCTGTTCGCCATCGGCAACGGTATCGACGCGGTTTACCGTGCCGTGCAATTTGGCGTGGTCCACTATCGATGGTGCGCCGCGTGGCTCGAAGCCACAGATCCAGGCGTACGGGAGAGCTTAGAGGTGCGCATCACGGCGTTCGGCGAGGTTGGTGCGGGCGTCTACATCGCATTTGCGATGTTCTTCGGCCTGGGACGCCTCAGCCTCGGAGCGGCCACAGTATCGGCGCCAGTTAGAAGCACCAAGATCCTCGGCCTGAGTTTCATCGTCGTGGGCGCGCTCAACGTGCTGCCGTGGATCGGCCGCATCACCGGTCTCCCCTGGCTGGCCGGTCTGGGCGGGTACTATCTGGTGCCGTGGCTCGTGAATCTCCTCCTGCTCGCCGCGGTCCTGTGGCGTTGGCCGGCCCCGGCGGGCGCGGATAGCTCGCTCACCGCAGGATGACCACGGGTGCCCGACGCAGGGCTTCCACGGCCCACGGCGAGCAAACAACGATCCCGCGCGCTACTCGACGGGGAGAATGCCCGCGTTGGCCAGGGCGAAGCCGGTCATGTCGGAGTACGTGTAGGGGCCATCGAGGCCACCGTAGGTCTCGTACTCGCCGGTATCCGGATCGATCTTGAACGCGTCTTCATTGCCGCCGCCAAGATATCCGTAACCAATCGCCCAAACGTAGCCCTCGAAATCGATGCTGATGCCCTTCGCCATGCTCTCGATGGTCCACTCCGCGACCTGCTCGAGCGTGTTGATGTCGATGGCGACCACGGTGCGATCACCTCGGCCGCTGGCCCAGAGCCGATCCTCGGCGTCGGCCATGCACCCGCCGATGGTCGATAGCACGCCGGTGCGTTCCCAGGTCTCGGTGTCGGGGTCGAACCGGTCGATCTCACCGCTTCCGCAGGACCACACCCGCCCATTGCCGTCCACGGCGATGCCGTAGCCGTCGCGGTAGGGTTTTTCCCAGGTCTTGTACGTAAAGTCGTTGGCGTCCACGCGAACCAGCCGGCCCTCGTCGCCAATCGGATGAAACCAGAAGTGGTCGCCGGCATCGACAGCGCCTCCGTAGGCCGTAAACTGCTTGACTCCGCCGTTGAGCCCGGGAGCAGTCAGATCGGCGTACGGCACCTCGATCGTGCGTTCGACCTCGCCGGTGTCGCCGTTCATGTAATGAACATCGACTGCGTCCAGATCCCACGTGATGCAGGTGGTCCACAGCTTTTGATCGACGTAGGTGACGTTTCCGTGCACGTCCTCCTCGGCGGTGCCTCGGGTCCACGCGATCGGTCGCTGCGAAGCACAGTCCATCGGGGTGTGCCACGCTCGGCATTCTTCGTCATCCCACTCGAGCACGTCGTCCCGCCCGGTTGAGGTTTGAATGCCCGGCGTGCCGTTCGTATCTGAGCAGCGCTCCTCGACGGCCCAGTACTTGGTGATACCGCCCGAACGGTTCGCCACGGCTGCATCGCCGTTGAGGTTGACCGAGGTCCGCGAGGGGTTTTTGAAACTGGGCGCGGTGAGAAAACGACTTTCCTCGACAAGCGTCACGGTGTCGATCTTCGAGATCGTGTTCTGCTCGGAGTTCGCGACCCAAATGTAGGAGAAATCGGAGCTCGGTACGGTGGGCTCAGTGCCAGTCTCCGGATCGCCGATGTCGAACAAGGGGATGTCCGGGTCGTCGTCGTCCTCCTCGTCGTCGTCGTCGTCGTCGTCATCGTCGTCATCGTCGTCATCGTCGTCATCGTCG
>QKPP01000198.1 GCA_006508105.1 Myxococcales bacterium FL481
AACGAGTAGATCGATGCGTGCGCTAGATCTGAGGCTATGTCGGTGCATGCTCGCGCTGGTTGTTGGTGGGGCTTCGACGGTCTGCTCTGCTCGCGATGCGGAGAGTCCTTCGCATGGTGAGAACGCTTCGCCTCCCCTTGCTGCCAGGCAGACTGTCGCGAGCGATGTAGCGGATGGCAACGAGCGCAGGACAACAGAGGCAATCGAGCCAACCGCGACCCCCGGCGGTGACAGGCCAGATCCGACGCCGGAGTCATCGACACCAGTATCGAGCCCACGTGCACCGAGGGGCGACGAGCTACCTCGAGCTTCGGCCCCGGCCGTGTACGCCGCGGCCTGGGCCGGGCTTTGTCGACCCAAGAGAGCGATGTCACTGGTTGTCGATTCCACGGAGCGCGATCTTCTTCCAGGTGAAGGTGGCGTCGTGTCGATCACAGTGACACCGCGCGAGCTTGACGAGTCAAAGGGCGGGGGGACTTCGTGTCGACTCGATTGGCGGTTGGCCGATGAACAGGGAAGGTTGGTAGCAATGGAACTTGTGGAGCCCAAGGACCTGAGCTTCAGACCCGGTGCTGATCTACGAAGCTTCCCGACAAAGGCGACGTATAGTCCGGCTAGGCTCGTGTTGTCGGATGGACCGGAACCCACGGGGGGAACCCTGCGATTGGAGTCGCCGTCGGCGGGTTCTGCCACAGCGAATGAGATGGAGTATCGCACACGGCATTGGCGAGCGGGCTCGCTTGCGGTGACGTGCTTTGACTTCGCACCGGCTCAGAACGACAACACACTGTGTGACGACGTCTGCGACGGTGCAGTTTGCTTCGCCCCCGAGCGTGGTGTCGTGCGGCTCTACGGTGCAGCCGCTCCCCACGGGTTGACCTACACCGCCGTGGACGTGCCCGGCTACGGCAGCTGGGTAGAAGTTTCCTCGCGTCCTCTTCGCTCGAAGTAGCGGGTTCGACCCTTACTGGGCGACGGCACGCTGGAGCACGTCTCGGTCCGGAGGATGGAGTTTCACCTGGCCGTCCCCGACGTCGGTCACCGCGGCGACCCCCTCCGCATTCGTCGTCGCTGACGTTTGGCCGCTCGACTTGGCGAACCCTAAGCTTATCCCTGATAGCGGCTGGCCATCGGGCCCGACCAGCCGGATACCGTATGTGGCCTTGTCCTCCGGTAGTCTAGCCAGCGTGTACCGTTCTCCGACCCGTGGTTCCCCGTGGGGTGAGTGGAGCGGCATCTTCGTCCAAGGCGGGGCAACCTCATCGGGGCCCGGCTCTCCGGGTTTGTACGGGGTGAGGAATTCGTCGCAGCCGAGCCCGGTCCAGGCCGGCTCGGGCGTGTGCCGTACGAACAGCCTGTCGTTCGCCAGATCTGTTTCTAGAAGGGCCTTCACTTGATCGTCGGTGAGGTCGCGAACCCGTCCCGGTGTCATCGCGTGGGCCAGTTGACGCAGCTTCCGGCTGTTGTCGGGCGTCGAAAGCTCGGGCTTCGCGCGCAATGGGGACTTGTCACGCAGTCCGCCCGGACGTGGGAGACCGGGGTTTCCCGCATCGAGCGGGTTGGTGGACCCGCGACAGACGAGCCCACGACACCGAGGCTCAAGGGTGAGTCGCTGGCTTCGCGTGATGAGCGCAAGAGCGGTAGGATCCAGGCCGGTGCGCTTCTTGTTCGCCATGCGACTCACGCTCAGCGGCCATAGGCCGCGAGTAGGCCGGCGCGGGTACTGGGTCCGACTATGGCGTCCACGACAAGGCTCTTGGCGGCTTGGAACTTGCGGACGGAGCGCCGAGTGATCGGGCCATATCTCCCATCCACCGCGCCCGAGTGGTATCCGAGGTTGCTCAGTCTGGCCTGGACGCCTGTGACTGTGTGGACGGGGTCGATGCCGCCGAGCACCAAGCGGCGAGTCACTCCGTTGACGAACAGCTCGGCCTCGGTTGCAGCGTAGGGGATCGGCTCGTCGAGTAGGCCGTCTCCATCTGTCGTGTTCGATCGCGTGGCCCCCATGCAAACCAGCTCGTACGAGGTTTCCCGTAGCGGGTCTCCATTCCGCTTGAGTACTAGCTTCAGTCGTCGCACGACCCCTGCGACATGGAATTCATCACACTCGCCGATCGCTAGATCATGCCGCCTCTCGCCGCGCGGGCCCTTGACCGGCAGATAGACGAGGTCGCCAGCGTGGAGGATCTCTTGAGCCCGAGCGCTGTTGATGAAGCGGTTTTTGTCTGCGGCCAACACAGGGTTCGGATCGAGCAGCCCACGTTCGCGGTACAATACCATGGCAAGCGTCTCAGCGCGGGCGACTCGGTACGCATCTGTATCCAGCGATGGCGCTGGAGCCTCCGCGAACGGCTCGTTAGACCAAGCGTTGTCCGCAAGGGCTGGGAAGCGAACTCGATAGGCTGCGTTGTAGGCGACGATCGCTTCGGTGAGCCCCTCGTTGTCGAGCTGTCCTTGTGCGATGGACTTGCCGTCTTCCTCGATATCGTAGCGCTCCCCGGCGAATGGTTGGCCATGGGCGTCGAGCAGTCGTGCCGACACCGTGCGTACTTGAATCGTCTGAATATCGCCCGGCGACAGCTCAAGCGGACCTTGTGGAAGCTCGTCGAGGTATTGGCGGTCGGTCATGACGGACGGCAAGCGTGCGCGGTCTTGACCCATTTGAGTCATCGCACGTACATCGGATGATAGATCGCGTTCGTCTGCTTTGCACGCTCTCGCTCTGCCGCTTCGTGCCTTTCGGCGAATCGTTGACCGGCCTCGGTCACGGCCTCGATCGTCTCGCGATGAGCCACCGCATCGATGATCACCTGAAGACGTGTCCGGGCTTCCGGGACCATGGCAACCCCACTCTCCCACGCCACCGACTGGCAAAGACCCCAGCGATGGCGATCTCGCGGGCGGCCTGGGAGCCGTTCTCGATTCTCGCGGTACTTGGTCGCCCGGGGGGGCTTCATCCGCCGCGGCGATTCGCGCGACGGTCGAACTCGCGGGACGAACCAGTGGGGGCGAACGCGGCAAGCCACGCGACACGCCTGCCCACTCAAGCTCGCGGCGTCGCGTGGAGGACACGGTCCGTCTCCACGCACACGCGGCCGGCGAGATCGTCTCGTCGGGTTGCGGTTGGGGACTGCGGCACGAGCCCGTTGGCCATCCGGCGCGGCTTTGGACCGAGCGCGGGAGGACACTGTCGCGGCCGGGCCCATGCGCGCGCTAGGTTGCCGCGTGCACGACCGACACCGGACTCTACTTGTGGCGCTCGCCGTTGCTTCTCCACTTGTGGCGTGCCCGCAAGGCTGGAGCGGGTCGGAAGACGTTGTCGAGGACACGGTGGGGGGCGGTTCCACCGTTCCCGGCTGCATCCGCAACCGCCCCCGGCGTCAGCCATTCCGGCGATTCCGTCGGTCGACGACCCGAGCTCCGGCACGGTTCGCATTGCGCTCAAGCGCCCGACCTAGAGTTGCCCCTGTCAAACCGGACAGGTTTTCAGGCTACTTGATGGCGGCGGAATT
>QKPP01000155.1:0-264 GCA_006508105.1 Myxococcales bacterium FL481
ATGCGTGGTATCCGCCGGGAACCTCCTAAATTCCACCCACGGCCATTCGCGCTGCGGTGGCGACCGCAAGTGACCATCCTCTGGCTCGCTTCATCGATCAGAGCGCGGGCGGTGACGGTGAGGCGAAAGCATCGCCGAGCAAGCCCTCGAAAGCGAAGGCGCGGGCTTCGAAGACAACGGTTGCGTCGGGCTCTGGGAAAACGAGCCGCGCGTCATCAGGCGCGGCGGTCGATCGCTTGATCGACCAGGGCTGTACCGCGGTGG
>QKPP01000155.1:299-3508 GCA_006508105.1 Myxococcales bacterium FL481
CGGCCGGGCGAGGCGGTACCGCCACTACGCCAGGCCTTGGAACGAGCGCCGCGCAACGTCGACGGCTTGGTCTGCCTCGGGCAGGCGTATGCCGTGATGTCGAATCTGCAAAGCGCCCAGGTGTACTACAAGCGAGCGTTGGCTATCTCCCCTCGTCACCGCACCGCTCTCGCTGGTGCAGGCCGAGTGGCCGACCGGATGGGCATCGTTGATCAGGCGCTGCGGTACTATCGTCGACTGTTGACCCTCGATTCTGGTCACAGCGCGGCGCGCCGCTATGTCGACGAGCACGGTGGAAAGGGCTCGCCGCGTCCGGGCACGTCTTCCGCTTCGTCGCCAGCGTCAGGTTCGGCGCCCACTCCGTCAGGGGATTCTTCGAAGGGGGGCTCCGTCCCTTCGAAGAAGACCGTTGCTCCCCGGCCGACGTCGCCGTCTTCGACCGTCGCACCGCCGGCGGTTCGGAAGCCTCGGTCTGCAAGCCAGTCCCCCGGGGTCGGCGGTTCGACTGCGGTCCCACCCAAAGATCGCCAACCGCGGCCCTAGTACCCCGGACCTAGCACCCCGGACCTAGTAGCCCGGACCGAGTACCCCGGACCGAGTACCCCGGACCCCGGCACACGGTTGTCGCCCGCGGCGGGGGGGCCGTGGCGCTGATTCTGTGTCGCCAAGCCTGGCATGGGTAGCGGGTCCAGGTTCGAGCATAGTCGGAGCGCTGAGTGTGCACCGGGCTGGCCCACCTCGCCGCGAGTCCGGTGACTCTGGTCGCGCAGGGCGGCTCCACCCACTCGTTGTGGATCCGCCGCTCGGCGAGCGTGGAGCGGGTGGGACAGTGGGGCCGACGCTACATTCCGATGCTCGGGGCGCGGTGGAATGAGAGCGGAAACGCCCATCGCGGCGGAGGGGTGATGATCGGGTCGGAATTGGCGGCTGTTGACTAGTTGCATGCCCGCGGGAAACCGCGTTCATAGCAGCCACGCACCATCCCGGAGGGATTGAGTAGTCGAAAATGACTATTAGCACCCTGGACGGTATTCGAACGAATCGGAGTGCGCGGAATTCGCTATGCTCAGTGGTCGCCGCCCGCGTACCCAGAGGTGGCGGCAGTCGGGCCTCGCCGGGCTGCGTGTCACCGATATGCATCGACGCGCCAGTGCGGCCGTTCTCTCGCGTCGGCGCCACAGAGGAATAAACAAACGAGAAAACCGGAGCAGCCGCGCGGCTGGCTCCGGTCTCGGGGATTGGCTATCGAGGTACTTGGACCTAGACCAAGCTGTAGCGTGTGCCTCGAGCCTGGCCTTCCCAGGTGATCTTGCCTTCGTTGGCGAGGCGGGTGAGTGAGGTGCGAAGCTGTAGCGAGGTGCCACCGGCGAGCGGACGGATTTGCTCCGAGTTGGCCGGCCCGCCGACAGAGCGGAGAGCGCCAAGTACGGCCTCATCGTACGCTTCGCGGCCTTCTGGCGTGCGAGTGTTCACAGTGCCACCGGGAGCGGCGGCTCCGGTGGCTGCAGCAGCAGGACGAGCGGGAGTGGCGGCTTTGGCTTTGTTGGCTGTGGCGGCTTTGGCCGGGCGTCCCGGGCGACGCTCGCTCGGGCGCGCGTCTGCATCTCCAAGCAGGTGGCCAACCGTCACGTCATTGAGCAAGTTGGAGAACTTGCCTTTCCCGAGAGCCAGCAAATCGGCGAGGCTCAATTCAGGGTGGCGGCGGATTTGCTCGATGAATAGCTCTCGTTGAGCTTCGGCTAGCGCGTTTTGAAGATCGTTTTCGAAATTAGGCACGTCGCGGACTGTAGCACTGTGGCAGTCAACAGTAAAATCATATGGCGATCGGGTGGCGCGCAAGCACTCATCCCGACTGTCGTCATGCCGTCGCGCAACTGGATAGCGAATACGGCCAGTCTAGGATCCAGATGGGAGCCCGTTGGGAGCCGGCCTGGGGCCCAGACTAGGCTTTAGTCATTGCGCTGACGACAACCCGTACGATGCGACCGAATGCTTCGGGGTCGATTCTTTCCGAGCGAGCGATGCGAATGCGCAATTGAGCGCCGGCGGGAAAGAACGCCATCTTGGCGGTCGGCAGGCGGGAGACTGCGTCGAATATGTCCTCGCCGAACCGTTCGAGGGAGCGCGTGGCGCCACGAACGCGATGCGTCCGTGTCATCGCGTCGTGTGTAGTCTTTCCCGGTGTGTTTGGCAACAGATGTACCTCCGGGCGGCCACGTGGAATGACCCAACTGACAACTGGATCTCCCAGAGATCTCCCTTTGCTCGAGCTCGCCAACGCACCGAGCAGTTCTCAACACTGCCCTCAACCGCAACTACCGATTCATGCTCCAGTACGATGGGTGGCTCTAGACCCAGTTGTTGAGCGAGTTCGGCCGCTACGGGGGCGATTGGCTGGTCGGTGCTAGCAACCCTCGGAGTCGGGCCGGGCAGACCTGAATCGACTAGCATAAGTGCACCAGTTCCGACGAGAAGCGCCAGGTGGGGGCTCCCGAGACCCAGCCCTCCCAGTGTCAGCAGCATGAGTGCCACGCCCGTTTTTCGGTCCTGGAGAGAGACAAGCGCGGAGGCGACAGTGGTGAGAATGAAGAACACCGCCACGGTCATCAGAGATACGCGCCAGTCCGCCACGTATGCCGGATACGGGATAGCGAAGCCAAAGAACGACTCCAACAGGCCGGACAGTGAGCTTTCGAGGTGGCCGAAGCGGTCGTCGTACTGGCCGCGTAGCCAGAGACAAAAAAGAGCCACCACAATAGCCAAAGTGATCCGGATCCCCCCCCGGACTCGGGGGCGGTAGAAAATACCCAGCGCAATCGCGCTAATCACGATAGTGCTGCCGAGCCAGTTCGCTCGAGGTCCGGCCACGGCTTCGCCCAGCAGTGCGTTTGGGCCCGCGGCGGCTATGCGCACTATCCACGGAACGGCGAGAATTGCGGCGATCCATCGAGTGGGTGAGTGGGACGAACTCCGCCACGTCACGGCTAGAGCGGCTGGCCACGTGCCCAGAAGCAGGGCGGTACCGAACCTCTGCATATGTTCGGTCCATGGCGCGATCTCGGGTTGGGTCTCTGCGGTGTGCGCGATGGCCAGCGCGAGCACGCCGAGCGTGCCGGTGCTGGCAATTGCATATCGCCAGCTTCCGAGATTAGTCATTCGGAGCCATCGTATTAGTATGATTATGCTGGTGGCGGCTGCGAGGAATCCGG
>QKPP01000272.1:0-9130 GCA_006508105.1 Myxococcales bacterium FL481
GGATGCGACGGAGCCGACCGTTTGCCAACCCCGCGGCGCGCGGAGCGGGCCAGGAGGCGATGGGGAGGCGATGGGGAGGCGCGATGAGGAGGCGACGGGGAGGCGATGAGGCGGCGATGGGCGGCGATGGGGCGGCGCGATGGGCCGTGACCGGCCCACTCGGGGGTCTGCACCGCTCGGCGGCGAGCCTCGCTGCGGCGGCACGTCAAGCGCTGGCGTCGAGCGCCCGTTCGGTTCTCGATCGCAGGCTCAGGTGGCGCTCACGGCTCTTGCGTCGAGCGCGGACAGTCGCTGCAACAGCTCGTTGCGGGCGCTGTCGACGAGCTCGCGGTCGTCTCGCCTGGCCTCGATGGTGATCCGCACGTGCTGTCGTAGTCTTCCATCGGGACCGGGGATCCACCGCGGGTAGGAGCCGATTTCGACCGGGGGATGCCTGGCCACCACGTGGTCGAGCGCGGCGGCGATCCGCGACTCGTCGAGCGTGGTCTCGACGGTAGCCAGGACCCATTGCCGCGAGTTGGGGAGCTCGTCGGGCATGGCGGCCAGCGCATCGAGTTTCGCCCGAAAGAGGGCCGGTACGCCGGGGAGAACGTACACCCGCGACAGTGCATCGCTCGCAGCCGACACGTCGAGTCGGAGCACGGGCCAATTGGCGTCTTGGAGCATGTGCGTGCCCGCCGGCAGACGGGCCATGCGGAGGACGGCCTCATTCGCGGCCGTACCGTAGCTGCGGCGCAGCGCCGCCGCCATCTCGTCGTTGTGCTCCAGCGGCCGGGCAAACGCACTGGCCACGCCCGCGAGGGTGACATCGTCGTGGGTCGGGCCGACCCCACCCGACGTGAACACGAGGCCGGCTCCGGTCGTGAGGCGGCGCAGGGCCGACGCGATCGTGTCGACCTCGTCCGGTACAACCGTCATCTCCCGTAGCGCGATGCCGCGCCGTCGGAGAAACCGGGCCAACGCGGTGCCGTTCTCGTCGCGGATCTTTCCCGAGAGCAACTCGTTGCCGATCAGCAGCGCCGCGGCGCGAGCGGTGGGAGTCGGCGGGACCACGTCGCCGGCAGCGTAGCAGTAGTTGCCGCATGGCGGGCAAGACCCGTGCTGATCGCGGCGCCCGGCTGACTCGGCGCGGTCGGCCGAGTCGTTGGGCCCTCTGCGATTTGGGGGTACAACCGCCGCGTGCCTGCGGACACACACGTGCCAACCCCCCGTCGAATCGCCGTGCTCGGCGCGGGGAGCTGGGGGACGGCATTGGCGATTCACTTGTCGGCGATCGGCCATGCGGTTGGGCTGTGGGCGCGAGACGCTGCTCACGCCAACCGCATGCGGGCGGAACGGGCAAACGCGCGGTACCTCCCCGGTCGCCCGTTTCCACCCGGACTGACCCCAACCGACCGGCTGGTGGAGGTGGTCACGCCACAAGTCGACCTCGTGCTGTTCGCGGTGCCGAGTCACGCGACCCGGGAGATGGCGCAACAGGTCGCGGCACTCAACGTGCCTGGCCTGCCCGAGCTTGCGTTGGTCGCGGCGAAGGGGATCGAGGTCGATTCGCTCGAGACCATGGAGCACGTCGTGGCGCAGGAGCTTCCCGCCCTACGCGGGCGCGTGGCGGTGCTCGGCGGTCCGAGCTTCGCGGACGAGGTGGCCCAGGGACAGCCCACGACCGTGGTGGTCGGCTGCCGCGATCGCACCAGTGCGAATCGGGTGCAGCACGCGATTTCAGGCGGCCGCTTCCGTGCCTACGTGACCGACGACGTCGCGGGCGTCGAGCTCGGTGGAACCTACAAAAACGTCATTGCTGTCGCGGCTGGCATCGGTGATGGCGCCGGGTACGGCCAAAACGCGCGGGCCGCTCTCATCACGCGCGGGCTTGCAGAGATGAGCCGGTTGGCGGTGGCGATGGGCGCCAAAGAAGAGACCCTGTCGGGACTCGCCGGCTTGGGAGATCTGGTCCTGACCTGCACGGGGGGCCTGTCGCGCAACCGACGAGTGGGGTTGGCGTTGGGGCAGGGTCGGACCCTTGACCACGTGCTGGCGCAAATGGGGATGGTGGCCGAAGGCGTGCGCAATACCAAGAGCGTCTATCAGCTGGGACAACGACACCGCGTGGAGTTGCCGATTGTGGAAACGATGCACGACATTTTGTACGACGGCCTGTCCATCGAAGACGCGGCCCAGGCCTTGTTGCGCCGTACGCTCAAGGGCGAGCGTGGCTAGACATCGCGGCGGCTATCGTGGCCGAGTCCGGCGGTGGGCTATCGATCCGCGGCGCAGCGACCCGCGGCGGCGGGCGACGGCAGATGGCCGTGCGCGGCGGGGCCCAGGGGCCAGCCCGCCAAGAAGTTGAGCGACGTCCCGCCCCGCGATTACCGCTGGTGAACCGACCCGTGGGGTCCGAAGACGGGACGGTTCCGGTCGAGGGCGATCGATCGCGCCGTGGACCGTGCTGGCGCCCCACGTCGCTTGGACTGGTCCAACGAATCGTTTAGGCTATGACCACCTTGACGCCTATGCAGCCCACGCCCTTCGGCGAGAAGTATCTGCTCATCGAGCACATCGCCACCGGCGGCATGGCGGAGATCTACCGTGCCGAATACTCGGGGGTGGAAGGCTTCGCGAAAGAGCTCGTCATCAAGCGGCTGCGCGCTGAGTTTCGCGAGCGCCCCGAAGTCGTGACGATGTTCCTCGACGAGGCTCGTGTGGCGGCCACGTTGACCCACAACAACGTCGTGCACACGTACGACCTCGGCGAGATCGACGGTGAGTACTACATCGCGATGGAGTTTCTCAAGGGGGAGGAACTCGTCGCCGTGCTGCGGCGGTCGGTCAAGTCGGGGCGGCTCATCCCCCGCGAGTTGGCCATTGGCGTGGTCATGCAGGTGCTCGAGGGGCTGTACTACGTGCACAGCCGCACCGATAGCTCGGGCCGACCGGCGGGGCTGGTTCACCGAGATATCAATCCGACCAACGTGCACGTCGGCTACGACGGCCTGTGCAAAGTCGTCGACTTCGGCATCGCCGCCACCCGAGCGACCGCGCTCGCCGGCACCGGGCAGTTCGCTGGGAAGCTATCGTACATGGCGCCCGAGCAGCTGGATGGGCAACCGGCCGATGCCCGGGCCGACATTTTTGCGGTGGGCATCATGCTCTACGAGATGTGCCTCGGTCAGCGACTGTTTCGGGGACCGGCGGTCGAGGTTCGACGGCGGATTCTCGACGGTGACTTCGCGCTGCCGACCTTCGTTGACCCCGCGTTTCCACCGTCGTTGGAAGCCGTCATCGTCAAAGCTCTCGAAGCCGATCCGGGCGAGCGCTACCAGAACTGCGACCATATGTTTCGCGATCTGGAAGCGTTCATGCGCGAGGAAAAGCTCAGCTGCACGCCACGCAATCTGTCTGCGTTCATGGCGGAGATGTTCGGCGAGGGGGCGCCGGCCGAGGTCAACTACGACGACCAGTACGACGATCTAGTGGATGAGGCGCTCGATTTCGACAACCTCGAGACGTTGACGCCGAGGGCGAGCGAGCCGGCCGCTCCGGAGTGGGTGACCAAGGTCGAGCGAAAAAAACCTCGACGGCGATCTCACACCATGATGATCGGCAGCCTGCGATCCTTGGTCGACGACGTCAGTGCGGGCGAGTCCGGGGCGGGGGCGACACCGGGCAGCTCTGCCGCAACCTCGAGCACGGGTGGAGCGACATCGAGCGAAGCGAGCCAGGACGTCGGTTCGTCGACCGAAGAATCGGGCCCACAGCGCCAGTCGGACGGCGAGCAAGCGCCGACCGATGCCGATTCGGCCGAGGAGGCGGGCGATCGGTCGCGAGCGCTGCGCTCTCGCGGGCGGGGCAAGCCCTCCTCGCGTCAGCGGGCGTTGCGAACCGGCACCGGTCCGCGGCGGAGCGCACGAACCACCGGGTCTTCCGAGGCGACGCGGCGTGGGACCGGGGCGTCGCGAACGTCCGGGCGGATGTCTCGGAGCGCGGCTGACCGCACCATGACCGGAAGTTTCGCCGGGTCGGTGATGCGGGAGCAGGCCGGCAAGAGCCACGTGTGGCTGTGGTTGCTCGGAGGCGTGATTTTCGCACTCGGTGCGTATGTCGTTTACTTCAGCTTCGTCCGCGCTTTGATCGAAAGTTGAGCACGATGGCCGACACGCGCGTCGTCAATGGCAACTGGCACGACTTCGCCGCCTTTCAGGTGTTCGGCGATTATGTGCCCATTCGCGACTTCCACGTGGTGGTGCGGCTCGTCTTGCAGGCGCAGGTCCACGACACGGTGCTCGGGATGCGGGCGCGCAGCGAAAAGCCGCTCGACCCGACGCTTGGGCAGATGTGCATTCGCGCGGGGTTGTGGATGACCGAGCGCTGCCCGTGCACATTCGTCTACGCGACGACGGAGGAGTGCCTGGTGCTCGTGCCGCCGGACCGCGTGGCCACGCCGGGAGCGACCATGGCCGCCCACGATGCGTTGACCTCGCTGTTTGCCGCCCGGCTCGCCCGGCTCAGCGGCTGGGAGCTCGAGGTGTCTGGCGCGCTCTACGAACTGCCGAGCCTGGCCGTCGTCCGGCGCTTGTTCGTGGGGGCACTCGAGAGCGGGCGTCGACAAACCCTCCGGCGAAGCGCGCGTCGGCTTTGCGCGCAGCTCCGCGGCCGCGGGCATGCGATCGCCGAAGGGGACCTGGCCTCCGCCGAGGCCCAAGCCAACATGCTCGAGTCCCACGGGGTGAAGGTGGAGTCGCTGCCGGAGTGGTGGTGGACCGGGATGGCGGCCAGACGGTCCCCGACCGGCGCCGAACTGCTCGACGCGTTGCCCGACGGCGACGGATTCGGTGAGCTCATCGTCGGCTGATACGAAGCTCGTCGGCCTGTACGTGCACGTTCCGTTTTGCGCGCGGGCGTGTCCGTACTGCGACTTTCATTTTCGCGTCGAGGCTCGCCCCGCGGTGCGGCCGTTACTCGCGGCCCTGGAGGCAGAGCTGCACGCGCGCGGCGAGGTGTGGCAGGCGCGGCGGTTCGACACCGTGTACATCGGGGGCGGCACCCCTAGCGCACTGGGACCGGCCGGGCTGCATGCGCTGGTGGCCTGGTGCAAACACTCGGTCGACCTGGCGGCGACCGCCGAGATCAGCGTGGAGCTCAATCCCGAGCACGTCGACCCGGCGATGGCGGGCGAGCTTGCTTCGGCTGAAGGCGGGGTTGCGGTGGTCGGGGGGCCAGACGCGATGGCGGGCGAGCTTGCTTCGGCTGGCGTCGATCGGGTCACGCTCGGGGTCCAAAGCTTCTCGGAGGTCGGGCTGCGGACGTTGGGGCGAGCGCACCGTAGCGCGGCCGCGTCTCGAGCCATCGACCAGTTGCTGCGAAGCGGGATTCAAGTTGGCGTCGATCTGATCGTGGGCTGGCCGCGGCAGCGTGACGACGAACTGGATCTCGACGTACGCACCGTCGTCGCCAGCGGCGTGTCGCATGTGTCCGTCTATGCGCTCACGCTCGACGAGGGCGTCGCATGGCACAAGCTGGTTCGCCGCGGCGCGCGGAGCTACCCCGACGCGGATCGCCAAGCCGACCTGTTGTTGCGGGCCGAGTCCCAGCTTGTCCAGTCTGGTTTCGAGCACTACGAGTTGTCCAACTACGCGCGCGGCCGAGCTCGGTCCCGTCACAACGAGAAGTATTGGACGGGTCAGGACTACCTTGGGCTCGGCCCGTCGGCGGCCTCGGCCCGTCACGATGCGCGGGGCGGGGTGTGGCGAGAGACCAACCCCCAAGGGGTGGCGGCGTGGCTCGCCGACGCAGCGTCTCGGCCCCCGACCGCCGAACACGTCACCGGGGAGGCCGCAGCCGCGGAAGCCCTGTGGCTGGGCCTGCGGAGGCTCGAGGGGGTGGCGCTGCCCGGGTTTCTGGCGCGACACCCCGGCCTCGAGGCGGACTGGGTCCGGCGACGTCTCGCCCGCCAGGCGGCGCGGGGCAATGTGCGGTGGGAGCCCGCGTTTGAGCGCGTTTCACTGGCGGCGGGTCGGTGGCAGTGGCACGACGAGGTCGGCCTCGATCTCGTGTCGTAGGCGTGGTCTAAATGGCGCGACGGACTGCTTTTCGCCGCGCGGGCTGCCCCCACTCGGCGGGTTTGCTAAAGTGCCGCGGCCAAGGAAGCCGCCTCCCGGGGCGGCTGACCCACACAGATGAACGACGAGAAAGAAGTCATGCCGAAAGGCGACCTGGACGCCGTGATCAAGCAGACGATGTCGGAAGCGGAAGCCGCCGTCGACGGCGTCCGAGACCCGGACCCGAGCCCCTCCGCCGAGGGCGCGAGCGCCACGGAAGCGTCGCCCGCCGACCTCGCCGCTCGCATCGAGGAGCTCACCCGCGACAACGAGGGTCTGCGCGACAAATGGCTTCGAGCCGTCGCCGACCACGAGAACTTCAAGAAACGCACCAAGCGGGAACTTGAAGACGCGACTCAGCGCGCGGTGCAAGAGCTCTTGTCCAGTTTTCTTCCGGTGGCAGACAATCTCGAACGCGCACTGGAGGCGGCGGGGAAGAACGAGGACGAGTTCGTCAAGGGCGTGCGCATGGTCGCGTCCGAGTTCTACGCCGCCCTGGCGAAGCACGAAATCGTGCCGGTGGAGGCCGTCGGCAAGCCGTTCGACCCCTCCGTGCACGATGCGCTGCAACAGATCGACTCCCCGGACCACGCACCGGGCACCGTCGTGTTGGAATTCGAACGAGGCTACCTGCGGGCCGGGCGCTTGCTGCGACCGGCCCGGGTGGTCGTGGCTGGGGCCGGATCTGGGACAAATCTCGCAACGGATTCGGCGGACCCCGAGGACGACGCTACGAACCACGGTACATGAGCGATTCGGGTCCCATCATCGGCATCGACCTCGGCACGACGAACTCCTGCGTGGCAGTAGCCGAGGGTGACAAGGTCACGATCATCGCCAACAGCGAGGGGAGTCGCACCACGCCCAGCGTCGTGGCCGTGACCGAGGATGGGCAGCGGCTTGTGGGGCAGATCGCCAAGCGCCAGGCGTTGACCAATCCCGAGAACACGGTGTACGCGGCGAAGCGCCTGATCGGACGCAAACTGGGGGACCCCGAGCTCGCGGCTGCGACTCGCGGCTTGCCGTACCAATTGGTGGCCGCGCAAAATGGCGATGCGCACGTGGCCGTGTGGGATCGCCAGTATTCGCCCGCCGAGATCGGGGCCTCGGTGCTCGGCAAAATGCGCGAAGCCGCCGAGACGCATCTGGGACAAGCCATCGAGCGCGCGGTGATCACGGTGCCGGCCTACTTCAACGACGCTCAGCGTCAGGCCACCAAGGACGCCGGCCGCATCGCTGGGCTGAACGTAGAGCGGATCATCAACGAGCCTACCGCCGCGACGCTGGCGTACGGGGTCGGGCGGCAAAGCGACGGCGAGATCCGTACCGTCGCGGTGTACGACCTCGGCGGCGGTACGTTCGATATCTCGTTGCTCGAACTACGCGATGGTGCATTCGAGGTGCTCGCTACCGCGGGCGACACGTTTCTCGGTGGGGAGGACTTCGACGAAGCGCTCATCGATTGGGCGGCCGAGACGTTCCTGGCCGAGCACGGCATCGATTTGCGCGCCCAAAAACTCTCGCGCCAACGGCTCAAAGAGGCGGTCGAGAAGGCGAAGCACGAGCTGTCGTTTTCCGTCGACACCGAGATCAATCTCCCGTTTATCGCGGCCAAGGACGGCGCGCCGATCCACATGATCTCGACGTTGACCCGGCAAAAACTCGAGGAGCTCACCTCCGGGTTGGTCGATCGTACCCTCGAGCCGTGCCGCCAGGCCCTTGAGGATGCCGGACTGAGCGTCGATGACATCGACGAGGTCTTGCTCGTTGGCGGCCAAAGCCGCATGCCCTTGGTGGCAGAGCGGGTCAAAGGGCTGTTCGGACGCGAGGCCAGCAAGGGGGTCAACCCCGATGAGGTCGTGGCCGCCGGGGCGGCGATCCAGGGGGCGGTGCTCGACGGCCGGGTAAAAAGCGTGGTGCTGTTGGACGTGGCGCCGCTCAACATCGGCGTCGAGACGGCCGGTGGGGTGTTCACCACACTGATCCCCAAGGGCACGACCATCCCCACGCGCAAGTCGGAGGTGTTTAGTACCAGCGTCGACAACCAGCCGGTCGTGCCAGTGCACGTTTTGCAGGGTCTGCGCGAGATGGCGGAGGACAACACCAGTTTGGCGCAGCTCGAGCTACGCGACCTGCCGCCGGCGCCCCGCGGCGTGCCCCAGATCAAGGTGTCTTTTGACATCGATGCCGACGGCATTCTCAGCGTCGGCGCGGAAGACCTCGGCACCCGGCGATCGGTCAAGATGACGGTGCAGCCCGCGAGCGGCCTCACCGAGGAGCGACTCGAGCAGCTGGCGAACGAGGCCAAGGGCGCGCGCGCGAACGACGTGCTCAAGCGCGAACTGGCGGAGCTCAAAAACCGTGGCGAGACCTTGTTGTACACTTGCGGGCGATCTCTCGAGACGTTCGCGGATGGTCTTGGCGAAGCCCACCGCGCCGAGATCGAACAAGACATGGATAGGTTGCGCACCGCACTCGAGTCGACCGCGGCGAATCCTCAGCATGTTCGCGAGGCCCTCACGACGCTGGAAAATTCCAGCCATCAGATCTACGAAGCCATGCTGGCTCAAACCGAAGGCGAAAGCGGCACCGGATCGTCGGGCTGACAGCCGGTGCCACTTGTTCCACGATGGCGCGCAAGAACTACTACGCCGTGCTAGGAGTCCGTCGCGACGCCACCGCCGAGGACATCAAACAGGCCTATCGCCGGCTGACGCTCGACAGCCACCCGGATCGCTGGCCCGGAGATCCCGACGCCTTGCGGCGTTTTCAGGACCTGTCCGAGGCCTACGACGTACTGGGCGACACCGCGAAGCGGACCCGGTACGACCGCGAGGGGCTGCTCCCGTCGGCGATCGACCTGTCGCGCCCGCCGGATCTACAGACCGCGAAGGACGTCATCAACAGCGTGTTCGGCGATGTGTTCGGGGAACGCCGCCAGTCGCGTCGCCGTGGCCGAGATATTCGCTACACGTTGACCGTGGATCTACGGGACGCGGTGTTGGGTTGCGCGCGAGAGATCGAGTTTGATAGCT
>QKPP01000272.1:9140-39939 GCA_006508105.1 Myxococcales bacterium FL481
CGGGCCAGGTGCTCAGCGTGGACGGGGGGAAGTAGGCCGCTCCTACCCTCCGCCCACGATGCGCTGGGATACCACCACCTGCTCGGGGTCCGGGGTCGAACCCGGGGGTCGGGAGCCCGAGGTTTGCGAGGTTTGCCAGGGGAAGGGGGAGATCAAAGAGGGCGGGTTGCTCTCGCGGCGCGAACGGTGTGGACGCTGTGACGGCACGGGCTACGTGCATGTCACCCCCTGCCGGCAGTGCCGCGGGCGAGGCAGTGTGCAGCAGCGACGTCGCTACACCGTGCGACTCGCTCCGGCGACTCGTTCCGGCGCCGAGCGAGTGGTGGTGGGACAAGGGGAACCGGGTCGTTTCGGGGGGGAGCCGGGTGACTTGCGGGTGACCATCAATGTACGCCCTCACCCACGGCTGACCGTACGCGGCTCGCAAGTGTACTCACGCGTGCCGATCAGCATCACCCAAGCCGCGCTCGGGGCGAGGATCGATGTGGAAACGCTGGAGGGGGTGGTCAACGTCCGTCTGCCCGCCGGCACGGCGACGCACACCCAGCTGCGACTGCGGAAGAAGGGTGGCGCCGATGCGGGGGGTCAACGCGGAGATCACCTGGTCACCGTTGAGATCGAGACGCCGCGGGGCGGGACCGATGTGGTCGATGCCGCCTTGGTCGAACTCGAGTCGCGGTGCGAACACGAGCAGGCCTTGCCCCGACGAGCGGCGGCACGCCGGGTCGTGGTGGATCTCGACGCGGAGACGCGCGAGGACGCCAGCTCGATCGATCCCGACCAGCGGGTCTAGCGTTTGTGGATTCGGCCGGCAGCGCGTAGGCGCCGTTTCGAGCGGCTCTGGAGCCCGTCGTGGCCCGGCCGGCTCGGTCGCGTCAATACCAGTGGCGAGCTACTCTGGTGGGTCGCCGATGGTCTACACCGATGTACAACGGCGGGAGCTGACCATCAAGCTCGTCTACTGCGGCCCGGCGTTAAGTGGCAAGACCACGAACCTCAGGTGCCTGCACGATGCGCTCGGGGGGCGGACGGGCACCGACTTGTTCAGTTTGGCGACGCGGGGCGATCGCACGTTGTTTTTCGATCTGCTCCCCCTGCGTTTGGAGGTGCAGGGGGGTTTTCGGGTGCGACTCAAACTGTTCACGGTGCCCGGGCAGGTGATGCACGCCGCGACGCGCAAGCTGGTGCTGGCGGGGGCCGATGGCGTGGCCTTTGTGGCTGATTCTCAGCGCGCGAAGACACAGCAAAACAACGAAAGCTACGCAGAAGTGAAGGCGAATCTCGTGACCAACGGCGTGGACCCGGCCACCGCCCCCATCGTCATCCAGTTCAACAAACGCGATTTGCCGGATATCCGTAGCGACGCAGAGATCGACCGCATCGCCGCGAAGGGGCGCGAGCCGGTTTTCCGGGCCACCGCGATCGCCGGTGCCGGCGTGGTCGAGACCTTTCTCGGTCTTGCGCGCCTGACCTGGGCTCGCCTGGATCGCCATCATCGGTTGCACACCCAGTTCGGACTGTCGCCTGACAACTTCATGGAGCGAGTCGGTGCCCTCTTCGCCTAGTTCTACGCTTCTCGCCAACAACCCGGCCGATGCGGTGCCGGGGCTCGCTGATGTCGTGTCGGCAAGGCTGCTGCGGCCACGCCTGCGTCGCTTTGTCGGTCCTGACTTTGCCGCCATCGGTCTCTACGCGAACGACGACAGCGAGTTTTTGGTCGTGGCTCAACCGGGGGCCGACCGTCACGCGGCGGCCGGCCTACGAGCAGAGGTCGAGCGCCACCGTCACGGTGCCCCGGTCGACGTTGGGCCGTCGCGCTGGCGATCGCGTGAACTTGAGTGTGCGGGCGCACGGGTGGGCACGATGGTCTTTGAGCTCAACGACGGGGTCGGGGAGGAACCCGTCGACGCTGTGGTCGGGATGGTCGACCTCGTGGTGTTGGCCGGCTACGGCCAGTGGGTGACGAGCGCCTTGCACGAGGCCACGAGTGCAACCGCCCGACGGGCGATTCAGCTGCGCAACACGGAGCTCGAGCAGGCGGTGAGTCATCTGCGCGAGCTGGACGAGCTCAAGAGCAGCTTCCTCGCGGCGGTAAGCCACGAGCTTCGAACGCCACTGACGAGCGTGATCGGTTTTTCGGAGATGCTCATCAAAGGGATGGCCGGCCCGCTCAACGACGAGCAAGCCGAGTTCGTGCGGACGGTGCTCGAACGCGGCGAGGAGCTGTTGGAGTTGATCTCACAATTGCTAGAGATCTCGCGGCTTGAGGTCGGTGCCGTGGACCTCAAGCTGCAAACGTCGCCGCTCGATCACGTCGTCGAGCGATCTCGTCGGTCGGTGGGGTTTTTGGCGAGTCAGTCCCAGGTGGAGATCGTCGTGGATATCGGTCAGCTTCCGCTCGTGTCCGTCGATCCCCACAAGCTGCAGCAAGTGGTGGTCAACCTGCTGTCGAACGCGATTAAGTTCTCGCCGGGGGGCGGTCAGGTCCGCGTGACCGCCGAGCCAGACGCGCTGCGTCGCGACGACGCAGGGGGCTCGGATGCGGTTCAAGGCGTGCGGGTGACGGTGGCCGACGAAGGGGTGGGCATTGTACGGGATCGCCTCGAGCGGATCTTCGAACCGTTTTATCAAGTCGACGCTAGCCTGACGCGCGAGCAGGGCGGAGTGGGACTCGGATTGGCCATCTCCAAGAAACTCGTGCAGGCGCACGGAGGCGAGATCTGGGCCGACAGTGAGCTGGGAGGCGGGACGCAGTTTCACTTCACGGTTCCCATTGCTGCGACAGGTTAACGCGAGGGCTTGGCTTGCCGCCGCATCGGGCATCAGGCATCGTTGACCCTCACACGACGTATGGATACTGCTAAGCAACTCGCCGACTTGGAAGCCACTGCCGCGAAGCTAGGCGTTGAGATCTCGTACCAGCCCATGGCGGGACTGGTGCAAGGAATCGGAGGTCTGTGTAAGGTCAAGGGCCAGTATCGCGTCATCATCGACCGGCGGCTCAAAGCACCGGAGCGCGCCCAGGTGATTGTCGACGCACTCGCCCACTTCGATACGTCCGCGCTCGAGGTACCGCCGTCGGTGCGTCGTTTGCTCGACCGACGGCCGGCGCCGGAGCCCGCGGTGGCGACGGTCGCCTGAACCGCGACCCGTGCGCGTCGTTGGGCAACTCGGAACGGCCGCGGGTCGGCCGGCGCGCTGGTCCGGCGAACGCAGGCGGCCGAAAGCACGCTTCGCCCAGTCGCGTGGGGTCGCGTGGGGTCGCGGGGGGTCTCGGGGAGTGGCGGTCCTGCGCGGCGGCCCGCGGCGGCTACGGACGCAACAGCTCGGCCATCAGGGGATCGTCGTCCAGCTGACAGGCGATCTCGTCGACGATCGCCGCGACCTCGCCCGGCGAGGCCCCGGGCCCGAGCAGTCGCTCGACTTCTTGGGCCGCGAGACGTCGCTGCGCTTGCCCGATTGTGACGTCCCCTCGCCCAAGGGCGTCGCGAAGGGTCACGTCAGCGGAGGCCTGAGCGCGTTCAACCGCCTCCGCGTCGTCGAGCGCCGGCGGCGTGCCAGCCTCGTTGACCGGCTCCACGGCCGCCAGTCCGGCGGCGCGCCGGGTGCCCTGCACGGGTCCAATCACGTCGTCGTCGCGTGAGCTCACCTGATCACAAGATATCACTGGGTTGCCCACTCGCGCGAGTGCCCGACCCGCTTGCGTGCCGCCAAGTTGACTTTCCGAACCGCACCTGGTTCACATGGTTCACCGCTGGCCCCGCGTTTGCGTGTACCCCGCAGGGCCCGGGAGGCTCAGTGGAGCGCCCCACTCAATTCGGACCCTACCTTCTGCTCGAACGAATCAGCCTCGGCGGCATGGCCGAGGTATTCAAGGCCAAGGAGTTTGGCGTCGACGGCTTTGAGCGCATCGTCGCCGTCAAGCGTATCTTGCCTCACGTCGCCGAGGACGAAGAGTTCATCGGCATGTTCAAGGACGAGGCGCGGATCGCTGTTCAGCTCACCCACAGCAACATCGCGCAGATCTACTCGCTGGGCCACGAGGACGACAGCTTTTACATCGCCCTCGAGTACGTCGCGGGGAAGGATCTGCGGACGATCTTCGAGAACGTGCGACGCGAGAACGAGGCGTTGTCGCCCGCGCAGGCGTGCTTCATCGTGATGAAAGTCTGCGAGGGGCTCGACTACGCGCACAACAAGAAGGACCGGTTTGGGAATGCGCTGAACCTGATCCATCGAGATGTGAGCCCGCCCAACATCTTGGTCTCGTACGAAGGCGAGGTGAAGCTCATCGACTTCGGCGTGGTCAAGGCGGCCGGACGCAGTTCGAACACGAAGTCGGGCATTCTCAAGGGCAAGTTCGGTTACATGGCCCCGGAGCAGGTTCGCGGTCAGCCGGTGGATCGACGAGGTGACATCTTTGCGCTCGGCGCTTGCCTCTGGGAGGTCCTGACGTCGACCCGGCTATTTCAAGGTGAAAGCGATTTCGCAACGCTGGAAATGGTTCGAGCCGGACGCATCCGCTGTCCTCGCGAGGTCAACCCAGACGTCCCTCAACGGCTTGCGGACATTGTTCTGAAGGCACTCGCGCCGGAGCCGGCGGAACGCTACCCGTCGGCGATGGAGTTCCACGACGATCTCCAAGCATTCATGTTCGCGGAGGGGCTGTTCTACTCGCGGAAGAATCTGGCAGCATGGATGCGCCAAAAGTACCGGACGGACATCGAGTTGGAGAAAGAGAAGGCCAAGAAGCAGGCGATCGACACCCGTCGCAGCGCGCGGGCCAAGATGGGCACCATGGTGATGGGCGCTGGGGGGGCACCACCACCGCCGCCACCGGCCCGACCCAAAGCCACAGGCGGATCCGGCGTGCACGCCCCTCCGCGACGAGCCCGGACCGACACCGTGCAAATGTCTCCGAGCACGCCTCCGAGTCTCGCCCCGCCGGCACCACCCGCTCCGCCGGAACCCAGCCGCGCCGAACGAGCCCCGACTCCACCGCCCGGGCCCGGCGCCAAGCCGGTGGCTGCCCCGCCAGCCCGTCCGCGGGGGGGGGATCTTGACTGGGACGATGACGAGTTGGAAACCCGCTTGTTCGTCGCCAGCGAAGCGGCCGATCTGGCCGCCGTTGGGGCGGCTTCCAACGAGCGAGCTGGCGACCAACGCAGCGTCCAGCCGGCCGGCGGTGAGCCGAGCGCCGTCGCTGCGGCCAAGCCGGTGGCGACCCCACCGGCTCCGGCCCCACCGGTTGCCATGGCCGCCCCGGTGGTGACCGGGCGCGGAACGCCGGCCTCCGGCCAGTCACCGGTGGCGTACGCTCCGACCCCGGCTGCCGTCCCCGCAACGCCGATGACGACCGGGCCCGGGCCGTTGTACCCAACTCGACAAGGGGTCGAGACGGATGTGCCGAAGCCCGCGGCGTCACGCTGGCCGCTTTGGTTGTTGGTCTTTTTGGTGATCGTCGGCGGTGGCGGCTACGCGGTCTATGCAATCGGTGGCGTGGAGCCGACCCAAGGTGACGGCGCCAACCGAGACACGGGTGGGCTGACGGTGGAGGTCAACCCCCCGAGCGCCATCATCAAAATCGACGGGGTGGCGGCGGACGGTTCGGGATCGCCGCGGGCCATCGAGCACCTGGCGGCCGGCCAGCATCGCCTGTCGGTCGTACAAAGTGGCTACCTTCCGTACGAGAGCACCGTGGAGGTTGAGCCCGGCGTGGTCGGGACCTTGTCTGTGCGACTCGAACTCGCTCAGCTCACCCTGGCGATCACGTCGACCCCCCCCGAAGCCGACGTGGTGCTCGCGGCGGGGACACATCGGGTACCGATCGGGCGCGGTGCGTTCACCTACGTGCTCAACCGCCAACCAGGCGTGACCTACTCGCTGCTGGCATCGGCACCCGGTCACCTCGCACTCACGCTGCCGCTATCGTTCGACGGGTCCAATCCACAAAACGTCGAGCTGAAGCTCGCGCCTCACGCGGAGCCCGGGGCGGTCGAGGCGGCCGAGGCTGAGACCGAGCCGAAACGCAGTCGCACCCCGGCACCCAAACGGGCCCGGCCGGCGAGCAGCTCGTCGCGCCCCTCAAGTGCCGCCCGACCCGCGGCGAAGCCCGTGTCCGAAGCGGCAGCGGCGGCCGAACTCAAGATCGGCACCGAGCCCGGACTGCCGCCCGCCGCCGTGTTCATCGACGGCAAAGAGGCCTCGAGCCGCACCCCGCTGAAGGTGAACGTGACCGCGGGCTCGCACACCATCGAGTGGCGCTGGCCCGACGGGAAACGCTACCAACGCACCATTACCGTCGACGAGGGCCAGTCGACTCTGGTCAAGGGCCGACAGTAGGGGGCCCGAGCGGAGTCGTCGGCCCCGATCCCATCGGGGCCGAGCGAATCACCGCGTACAGGGTCTCAGCGACGTAGGGGAACTCGGCTTCGCGCTCGGCGAGAAACTGGCCGCGCAGTCGTTCCACACCCGCCGAGAGTCGGGCTCCCGCGAGCCGGGCCAGCTTGTTACGCAGCAGCCGGCGGTAGCGTGGGTCTGAGGTGTGAGCCAGCTGCGTTTCAAGAAAACGAATAGCGAGCTGATCGGAGGCAAACTGGTCGACGAGCGTGGCGGCGAGCTGGCGCACCAGGGGCGGGGCTCCGAAGGCGGCGGCCCGGCGCAGCTGCTCGGCCCCTTCAGCTTTGGCTTGCTTGCGCTCGAGCTCGGAGTAGCCGGCGACCGACTGCACGTCGCGATAGAGCAGCATGCCTAGCGCAAACAGCAGTTCGTGGTCCTCGGGGAACCGGGCCAGACCGCGGCGGTACACCGCGATCGCTCGATCGACCATCTCTCGCGTGATGACCTGGTCGCCGGTATACACGAAGGTCACACCCGCCCAGTCGTACGGGCGGCGGAACCGAGGGGCCAAGTGGAGGATTGCGTCGAGGTACTTGGCGATCCACGCCGTGTTCTTGCCGCCAGCCTCGTCGCCGACGAATACCACCGCGCGGCACCACACCAAGTCAGCCACCGCTTCGCGGTATCCCAGGCTCATGCGCTCGAGGTGTGCCGGCGCGGGCAGGTAGAGCACATCCGCATCGGCCGGGAAGGCGGACCGTTGCGTCCGCAGCTGCGTGTGCAACCGAGCCGTCGCCACCGCGAGCACGGCGGTTCCCAACACGACCGCGAGACGACCCATCACACGACTAGCCTAGCAGAGCCGGGGCGACGAGGTTCCGGAGGAACGGCCCGGCCCGGCTTTGGCCGGGCCTTTCCGTCCCGATTCGAGCGGTTACTCGACGTCTTGGTCGACGAACAGACCCGCCGCACCGTTGACGCCGTTGACGTCGGCGGCACCGGTACGCTCGTACGTGGAGAACACCTCATCGGCATCGAGATCGCCGAACGCTTGCGACGTGAACTGGCACGAGCCGTACCCAGTCGTGGTATTCGCCGCGATGAAGTTGTAGTGGAAGAAGTGACCTTGTTCCTGTTGGAAGTTGAGGCCGTTCCACACGTCGTTGTTCGTCCACAAGGTCATGTCGTAGCGACCGTCGCCACTGGCGCCCACGCCGGGAACGCACTTGCCGGCCGGCCCGGCGTTACAGTCGAAGTCGATCGCAGGCGTCGTTCCAGCCGCGCCGCCAGCGGGCGTACCGTCGGGGTGAGGACAGCGGTGCGGGGCAGCGGCAGTCACTGAGCCACCGTCACCCAGCAAGGCCACATCACCGCGATCGACGTGTTCCTCGGCGAAGTACGCCGACGCGCCGTCGAACATTTTGGCGATGGAGGTCTTTGCTTCGGAAGTCTTCGCGCGACGCATGTACTTGGTGAGCGCCGGAATCGCGATAGCGGCCAAGATCCCGAGAATGGCGACGACGATCATCAGCTCGATGAGCGTAAAGCCTTTGCTCTTTTTCAAACGATTGATGTCCAGATGCATGATGCAGGTCCTGTGGTGAAGAAGGATTGGGGTGTCGCCACCCGCGGGTGAGGTTGTGGGCGAATCGGCTCTATTCGCCCATCTGCCCTTGATTTCCGTCGGAAACCGCTGAGGTAAAGTGTGCAGTTGTGAACTCCCATGGAGTTCCATCTAGGTCAAAGTCGCACTGGGCGAACGCGTAGAACCAATCGCGCGCGAACTGTCGCGGCTGGGTGTCCGGAAACACCTCCGCGGCGAGGCCATCGTCGGGCGGTGTGTCCGGGAAGTCGGGATGAAGAGATCCGCCTCCGGCGATCGTTCCGTACACGCAGTGAGAGGCACCGCCTTGGGGGATGAAACTGAGAGCATCAAAGCCATGTTCGTCGCCCCCCCCACGAAAATATTGAGCGTCGTCTTGGTCCGCTGCGGTGTATCCCGGGTCCGTGACGTCCCACGGGACTTTGGTGCCGCGATACTCGAAATCGGATGCGGAGAGCTGAGCGAGGGCCACCGGGTACGGGCTGGCTTCGGCGGCCGTGGTGGAGACGTAGTGGCCACGCACACCGAGCGCAGCGTGCTGTCGCATCTTTATCGCCGAGAGATCGCCAATTACCTCGGTTCGTCGGGCCGCCCGGACGTTCTTGGTGTAGGCCCCGACGGCGAGTGCGGACATGATGCCGACGATCGCGACGACCGCCATGAGCTCGATGAGAGTAAACCCGCGAGCTTGGGCGACGTGGTGACGGCGAACGGTGAGGGTCGGGAGCATCCCGTACATCTTCTCGTCCAGCATCGTGCTGGCCTACAGACGAGTTCGTGAGAAACTGTCAGGGATCGACGGTTGGCGGCCGAAAACGGGACGCAGATGTGACGCGACCGCGCACCGAAGGGGGTCGGGCCAGTGAATTGTGGGGAGGCTCGGTCCCGCGAGACGCAGCTTTGGTCCCGCGATCTCGACGAGCGACGGGCGGTCAGGCGGGGCCGGCTTCGCTCGGGCCCGTCCCACGGTCCAACGAAGATATCGATGGGGGGTCCACGTCGACGTCCGAGCGAGCGTTCGGGTCCGAGTGAGCGTTCGGGTCCGCGTCGGCGTCAGGCTGGCCCGCGGTCATCAGCTTCGGGAGGTGGCGGCACACGGCCAGCAGGTGCGCGCCGAAGGCATTGGGCCAGCGTAACCCGTGTAGCCACCATTCGGTTCGTTCGGCGATGCGCCCGACCAACGGTAAGGCGACGGCGCGCGGGCTTAGCGTGGTCACGCCGAACCCATGAAAATCGACCAGCTCTAGCTCGGGGGGGAGTAGGCGCACGAACTGGGCGAGGGTGTCGAATCGCGTGATGGCCACGCCGCGGCGCTCGACGAGCGTGCCGCCGGACACCAACGTCATGGGGCGCCGAATCCCGGCCAACAGCCCCCATAGGCTGCGAGTATTGACGACTTGCACCAGCACGTATCCGCCGGGAGCACACAGCCGGGCGGCCTGTTTGAGGAAGCGACGCGCGAGATCCTCGGACTGGTCGGGTTCGTCTCCGAGGTGCGGGAACGTTTGAAGGCTGTAGACCACGTCGAAGGCGTGGTCGCTGAGCCGCCCGAGGCCGAGATCGAGGGCCTCGACGTCGAGGTCCTCCAAGTCGACGGTTTCGACGGGGGGCACGGCCCGGTCTCGGACCCAGCCGAGGACGGCGTCGCTGCCTCGACCCAGGTCGAGACAGCGTCTTCCTGGGACGAAGCGCAGGACGATGTCGCCGGCCATCGACTCGAATAGCCGCGACAGCTGGGGTCGATCGACGCCGCTCCTTTCCGCCCGTTTCATTGACCCCTTCACTCGCCGCATGGTACGCCTATCCACACTCAACCCAAGGTTGGGGGAGGCTGACCCGATGCCGACGAAGATCCTCGCGATCGACGACAGCAAGACCATGCGCTTGGCGATCAAAATCACCTTTGCGGCCGAAGATGCCGAGGTGGTGGCGGTCAGCCGGGGCTCCGAGGCGCTCGCACGCGCCAAGCAGATGCCGGCCGACGTGCTGTTGGTGGATCACGCCCTGGCGAGTGGCGAGCCGAGCGGTTTCGATGTTTGCCGGTCGGTCAAGGCCGATCCTGAGGCGGCGCACCTTCCAGTGGTGCTGATGATTCCCGCGCATGGCGGGGTCGGGGCAGCGGACGTGCAAGCGTGCGGCGCGGATGCCTCGCTACGCAAGCCGTTCGAAACCCAAGAGCTCATCGATACCGTCGCACGGGTGGTGGGGCAGGCTGTGAGTCGCTCCTCTGCCGCCGGGGTGGAGGTTGCACGAGCCACGGCGACGAGTGCCGCGGCATCATCGCCCACGGCTCCGGTCGCTCGCATCCAACCGCGGCCCCCGTCCGGACCCACCGCGGCCGCCAGCGCGTCCGGCGACCGGGCACGTCCGGCAGCGTCCGCCGCGGCGTCTTCGCCGGCTGCTGCGGCGGCTCCCGGGAGCGCGGAGACGCCGGCCGCACGCCCCGCTGTGACAAGCCAACCGTCGCGCCCACCGATCGGCTCTCCCCCGGTCACCGCGACGCCGCGCGACCCAGCCGCGGTCGAGGCCGGGCCGATCCCGATCGCCATTCCCATCCCGTTTGCGCCAGCGAACGCGCCGACCCCCAAGATGCTCGAACGTCTGCGGGCCGCCGCGCCCGGCAGCGCGGCGGAGGGACTCGACCCGCAAGCCGTGGCCGCGCTGCTACGCCTCAGTCACGAGGTTGTCGAGCAGGTGGTGTGGGAGGTCGTGCCTGACCTGGCCGCCGAGATCCTCGAGCAGCGCGCGCAGCAAGAGCTTCGCGCCCGCGCCGACGCAGAATAGACTCGCGGCAAGTCGCCGTTGGCGGCGAAGGAGCCCAGAACATGGCCACGCCATCCGAAGCCTCGGAGTCGTCGCTGAGCAAGCAGTACGACCCGTCTGAGGTGGAACCTCGTCTGTACGCCACGTGGCGCGACGCCGGCTACTTCAAGCCGCGCGCAGGCGCCCGGGGGGAGCCGTTTTCCGTCGTGCTACCGCCGCCGAACGTGACCGGGCGACTGCACATGGGTCATGCCCTCACCGCGACGATCGAGGACTGCCTGGTCCGGTGGCACCGCATGCGTGGGTTCGACACGGTGTGGCTCCCGGGGACCGACCACGCCGGCATCGCCACCCAGATCATGGTGGAGCGGGAGCTGCAACGCGAGAACACGACGCGGCTGGAACTCGGGCGCGACGCGTTCCTGGAGCGGGTCTGGGCCTGGAAGCACGAGCACAGCGGTCTGATCGACCAGCAACACGAACGCCTGGGCGCGTCGATGGATTGGGAGCGCTACCGCTTCACGATGGACGAGGTCGCGTCCACGGCGGTGCGCGAGGCGTTTTGCCGGCTACACGAGCAAGGGCTGATCTATCGCGCGTACCGGCTGATCAACTGGGACTACGCGAGCCAGACGGCCTTGTCTGACCTCGAGGTCGAGCACGAAGAACGGCAGGGGAGCTTGTGGCACTTGGCCTATCCGGTCGAGGGGAGCGACGACAAGCTAGTCGTGGCCACGACGCGACCCGAGACCATGCTGGGCGACACGGGGGTCGCGGTCCATCCCGACGATCCCCGTTATCGTCACCTCATCGGAAAACGGGTCGTGTTGCCTCTGGTGGGGCGCCCGGTGCCGATCGTTGGGGACGCGCAGCTGGTGGACATGGAGTTTGGCACCGGGGCGGTGAAGGTCACCCCGGCGCACGATTTCAATGACTTCGAGACGGGAAAGCGACACGATCTCGAGGTGGTGCAGGTCATCGACTTCGACGGCAAGCTGTGCGCCCCGGCCCCGGAGGCGTTCCACGGACTGAGCGTCACCGAGGGGCGGCGGGCCGTCGTCGATGCACTCGATGCCGCGGGCGCCCTGGTCAAAGTGGAGCCGCACCGGCTCAACGTCGGGGTCTCGCAGCGGACGAGCGTGGTTGTGGAGCCGCTGCCTTCGACGCAGTGGTATGTGCGCGTCGAGTCGCTGGCGCAAAAAGCTCTCGACGCGGTGCGCACCGGCCAAACCACGATTATCCCGCAGGCTCGAACGGCGGACTACTACCGTTGGATGGAGAACATCCACGATTGGTGCATCTCTCGGCAGTTGTGGTGGGGACACCGGATTCCCGCTTGGCACTGCCGTGACTGCGGCCACATCACGGTCTCGCGCGCCGACGCGACCGCTTGCGACCGGTGCGGTAGCTCGGAGATCGCGCAAGACGACGATGTCCTCGATACCTGGTTTTCCAGTGGCTTGTGGCCGTTGACCACGCTTGGCTGGCCCAAAAACCAAACCGAAGTCGCCCGGTTTTACCCGACGTCGTTGATGGAGACCGGGTGGGACATCTTGTTCTTCTGGGTGGCGCGGATGATGATGTTCGGCCTCCACTTCACGGGGCAAGTCCCGTTTCGCACGGTGTTTCTCCACAGCATGGTGCTGGGTCCCGACGGTCAGAAGATGTCGAAGACCCGACGCAACGTGGTGGACCCGGTCGGGCTGATCGACCAGTACGGTGCCGACGCGCTGCGTTTTTATCTGTGCACAATGGCGGGGCAGGACTCGGGCATTGTGTTTAGCGAGGCTCGCGTCGAAGGGTACCGGAACTTTTGTACCAAGCTGTGGAACGCCGCGCGGTTCGGGCTGATGCACATTGCCGAGGTCGATGCCGAAGACTTCGTCGATCGGCTTGAACGCGACGACATCGAGCTCAGTCCCGCCGACCGGTGGATATTGGCTCGTAGCCTTTCGACCAGCGTCGAAGTGGCCACGTTGCTATCCGAATGGCGCTTGGACCTGGCGGCCCATCGCGCGTACCAGTTCGTGTGGCGCGAGCTGTGCGATTGGTACCTCGAGCTCGCCAAACAAAGCTTTCGCAGCGACCCTGACTCGGCGACGGCCCGAGCCGCGCGGGGTTCCCTCGCGCTGGCGCTCGATCTGGTGTTGCGCACGCTGCATCCCATGATTCCGTTTATCACCGAGGAGATCTGGCAACGGATTCCGCGGCGGGACGGCGGCGCGCCGAGCTTGATGCTGGCCGCGTATCCCGAAGTGACTCAGTGGCGCGGGGAAGGGGCCGAGCGCCAGCCGGTGCGCATGGCGGGCCCCTGGCGAGAGGTGGGAGCCTTTCTCGAGGACGCTCGGACCCGCCAGGCGTGTGAAGACATGCCTTGCTTGACCGAGCTAGTCAGCGCGGTACGCATGCTGTGCGCCGAGAGTCGGGTGCCCGCCGGCAAGTCCGTGCCGGTGTGTGTACGGGCGCCGTCGGACGCTTTGCGTGCTCGGCTCGAGCGGATCCGGGAGCGTGCCGAGTTCGTCGGACGCTTCTCAGCGTTTGAGTTGCTTGCCAGCGAGACGGAGCCCCCCTCGCCGTGTGCCAGCGCGGTGATCGAGGGCGGCATCGAGGTGTTTGTGCCGCTCGCGGACCTGGTGGATCTCGCCGAGGAACGCGGCCGTCTCGACAAGGCCATCGCCAAAGCGGAGCGAGACTTGGCCGCGGTGCGCGGCAAGTTGGCGAACGAGCGCTTCGTCTCGCGTGCTCCGGCCGATGTCGTCGACAAGGAACGGGCCCGCGAGGCGGAGCTCACCGCTGCGATCGCAAAGCAGCGAGCGATGCGAGAGCGGTTGGCCGGATGAGCGATCGAGTCGCGGTTCGGGTGTGTTTCGTGTGCTTGGGGAACATCTGTCGGTCCCCAACCGCAGAAGGCGTGTTCCTCAAGCTCGTGCGCGAGGCGGGCCTCGAGTCCTCGTTCGTCGTGGATAGTGCGGGCACGGGGTCTTGGCATGTGGGCGCGCCCGCCGATGCCCGGGCTCGGGCGACGGCCAAGCGTCGCGGCATCGAGTTGGTCAGTCGAGCGCGGCAGTTCAAGCCAGACGACTTTGATCGTTTCGACGTGGTCGTGGCGATGGACCACACCAACGCAGCGGACTTGCGGGCGATGGCGCGGGCTCCCAGCGAAGCGGCGAAGGTGCGGCTGCTGCGAGACTTCGGGGCCCCGGGCGATCACGGCCAGGCCGTGCCCGACCCGTACTATGGGGGCGACGACGGGTTCGAAGTCGTGTTTGATCTCTGCGAGGTCGCCTGCAGCGGTTTGCTCGACGCCATGCGTCCCGACCTGGCAGCAGACCCGGACAACCGCGCCGATTCGGGCGGTCTCCCAGCATCCGATCCGCCTCCGTCGCGGGGGTGACGACCTTGAGCGCCGCGCTTTTGAGGGGGGGATCGCCGCTGCCTCCCGCTCGGAGCACGGAGGGATGGCTTGGTGACTCAGCGCTCGTCGACCGCCCCGGACCGATCGGTCTCGCGTCGCGCGGGCATCGTGGCGGTCCCGCGCTGGAGACGACGAAAGCCGCTCCGTCGGCGGCCTAGTCGTCGAACAAGTCCTCGCTGAAGTCTTCGAAGCCGTCGCTTCGGGCCGCGGCCAGGTCGCTCGCGGTCCGTCGGAGCCGTCGCGAGAGGACGGCGAGGAAGTTCCACAGGAGCTTAACCGCGAGTGGCGGTTCCTTGCGCAGGACTTGGTGGAAGTCGCTGCGGCTCACCGCGAGCAGGCGGGTCGGCTCGACGGCTCGCGCAGTCGTCGATCGCGGGGCCGCGTCGAGGAGCGCCATCTCGCCGAGATGATCGCCAGGGCAACACTGGGCGAGCGCCGCTTCGTCGTTGCGCAGCTCCACGGCGCCGCTGAGGATCACAAACATCTGATCGCCCTCGTCGCCCTCGCGAAACACGTCCTGCCCGCTCGCGATGTGAACCACCGAGGTCATGTTGAGGATCCGGACCAGCTGCTGGTGGCTCAGATCGCGGCACAGCGCCATGCGACGGAGGGTTTCCAGCGAACGATTGACCTCCTCCGCGCGTTCTACGTCGTCCTCGCCACCGATGACCGAGATCGCCATGGCTGTGATGTTGTCTTTGCCGCCTTGCGAGTTGGCGATGTCCACAAATCGTCCGGGTGCTCGGTCGACTTCTTCATGGCCGAGGATGCGCGCGATGGTCTCGTCGTCGACGTACTCGTAGAGCCCGTCGCTGCACAGCAAGAACGCGTCGCCGGGAATCATGTCGAAATCGAGCGTGTCGACTTCGACGTGTTCGCTCGGTCCGACCGCACGGGTCATCGCGGTCTTCAGCTTCGCGTAGGGGCTTTCGTCGATCTCGTCGGCGCGCAGCTTGCCCTGACGGATCAGCTCGTTGCTGAGGCTGTGATCCTCGGTGAGCTGGTAGACAATGCCCCCGCGCAGCAAGTAGATCCGGCTGTCGCCGACGTAGGCGATGTAGCCGCGTTCGCGCAGCAGCAACAGCACCACCAACGTGGTGCCCATCCCCTTCTTCTCGGGTTCGAGGCGGGCCTTTTCGTGGATCGCCTCGCAAGCTCGGTGCACGGCGTACTCGAGCAGGGTGCACACCTCCATATGAGATGAGGCGTCATTTTCATCGATCGCTTCGATGAGGTCGTGCGCGGCGGCGACGGTCTCGCGCACGGTGTGCACGGCCATGGCGCTGGCGATCTCACCTGAGGCGTGGCCGCCCATCCCGTCTGCGACCACGAACAGGCGCAGGCTGGGATCGATGAGATAGTTGTCTTCGTTGTGGGCACGTTTGCGGCCCACATCGGTCGTCGCGGCGTAGCGAAGCTCCACGGGATTCGGCCTTTGGGGAGTTGTCGAGAATAGGTGATGGCAGTCGGTTTGCGGGGTGGTGACGAGCAGATCGCGCCAGGCGTACGGCGCGATAACGAGCGCTACTCGGGCATCTCCTCGCGCGTCGGGATGATCCACAGGGGAGGGGGGGGTCGATTTGCGCGGAGGCGCTGCAGCTGTTGCCGGGTGGTCCGTCTCACCGGTTCACCATCGAGCCACAGGCCGGGCGACAGCGAGTCTTGGGTGTCGGGGCGGATGGTGATGGGCGAGGCGGCGCGACACGGGGGCTGGGTGGCCACCTCGTTGAGTCGATGTCGCCAAGCGGGCGTGGGGCCGCGCTGGTTGGTGGCGAGCGAGGCGAAGCGCAGCAGCTCGAGTTCGAGCCCGAGCTGGGATGCAGCGCACAGCCGGGGGGCGAACGCCCTCGCCTCGGCGGACGAGCCCACCGCGGCGACGCGCAAGGATAGCCGACCGGGGCGTGCTCGCATTTGTGCCAGCACCACCGGCAGCTGCTGGGTCAGGACGGGGTCGCCCTCGCTCTCCGCTAAAATCACCGCGTGGTGCGGTGAGCCCGCTCGGCCGACCCGTAGGCCGCGGCCGGCCACCGGCATGCGTGGCGGCAGCGGGCCGCTATCGTCGAGCCGGCTGGGTGCGGTGCGGAGCGCTCCGCGGCCCACTCGCAACGCGTGGTCAAGGCGGTCTCGCAGATCCTGATCGCGAAGCTCCGCTCCAAACCAGGCCGAGAACCCGCCGGCACTTGTCAGGCTCAGCACCGGGAGTTGCACGTGTGAGCCGAGGGCTTGGGTCTGGGCGGCGGCAACGGCTTGTCCGGCCCGCCGGATGGCGGTCTCGAGACAACTCGTCGGGGCCAAGGCCGTCTCGAGTTGTGGTTGCGACAACCCGAGTTCGAGCGCAACCGCGGCGCGACCGGTGGATTGCAGCAGCTGGGCATGGACCCGCTCCCAGCCGTTGCGGGCGATGAGACGCAACACGTCGGCGGGTCGGACGTGCTCCAGCGCCGCGACCACAAACCGCCGCACGCGGTTTTCCGCGAGGGTCTGTTGGGTCAACGTCCGTTGCCCCACCGGCCTGACGACCACAAGCTCCAAGCGAAGCTCTGGCGCGCGCTCGGTGACCAGCTGTTCCAGGCGGAGCCAGTTGCGAACGCTCGCGCCTGCGATCGGGTCGACGTAGTAGCGCAGTGTGACGGCTGCTGCGGCCGGGCCCAAACCGCGGCGCACTTGTGGACAGGGCGGGGCGCCGTCAGGCTCCGGATCGGGCCGGGCGTCGGGGCGGATGAGCGAGAGCCCAATGGCGAGCGAGAGCCCGGCAGGCGACGCGAGAAGCACGAGTCGAAGCGTGCAGCGTCTGGACCGCGCAGGCAAGCATGTCTGGGCCGTGGCCTGGTCGCCGCGGCGTGGCGTGGGTTGTTAGGTCCCTGGGATCGGCCGCTTTGCGACGGGGTCATGAGGGCTCGGCGTCAGCGTGACGGTGCAACGTGACGCCGGCGCCGTACCGCGGGGATGCGACGAGATCCGCAGTCCCCGGCGGTCATGAAGCGACGACCACATCAGGACGCCGCGGGAGCCTGACGAGACAGGACCACGGCTTCGCCCGACCGAGCGGTGGCGGTTAGGCTTACGGGAAGCGGGGGCAGCCAAGAGGTGACGGCCGCACCAGGACAGCACGCGAGCACGACAATGGACAACCGCGCGGTCGTGGGGGGGACGGGTACGCCGGCGTGGGTCTGCGTGGGTGCTGCGTTGCTGGTCGGCTTGGCGTTCGCTGGAGCGCTGGACAACGAGTTTGTGGATTGGGATGACGGCCCGTACATCGTGCACAACCCGATGGTGGCCGAGCCCAGTCGGTACACCTGGCTGGATCGGCTGCGTACCGCGAATCTCGGGTATCCGTTGCCGATCGTGGTCGCGGTGTACGGATGGGTGTGGCGATGGTCGGTCGATCCGGTCGCGTTCCACACGGTGGGACTGGTGGTTCACGCCGCCAACGCAGCTTTGGTCGCTCGCGCGGCCAGCTTCGAAGGGCGCTGGCGGCAGGGGATCGTTGCCGCATGGGCCTTCGCGCTGCACCCGGTCGTGGTGGAAGCGGCGGTGTGGGCCAGCGGGCTCAAAGACACGTTGATGTGCGCCGCCGTCTTGGGCTCGTTCGCGCTGTTCCCCCGTCGTCCCCTCCTGGGGGCCGTTTTGGCCGTGCTCGCCATGGGGTGTAAGCCCAGCGCGAGTTTGGTCGGGCTGGCGTTGTTGGCCCTGGCGATTCAGCGTCGGCTGTCCCGTCGTGCCCACGGTCTAGCGGCAGCCGTGCTCGGAACGGGCATTTTGTACGCGATGTTCGTCATGTCGACTGAAACGGCCGATTTGCGCACGTCGGCGCTTGTGGAGCCTAGTGTGCACCGAGCGTTGGGTGCGTTGGGGCTCACGCTCGAGCATCTGCTCGTGCCGGCGAGCTTGTCCCCGCGATACCCGGTGGCCGCCGTCGGGCTTGGCTCCTTGACGCTCGGAGCCTTCGGTGTGGCCGCCAGTGCCTGGTGGGGCTGGCGGTCGGGAATCCGGCACCCCACCACGCCATGGCTGGTGCTCGCGTGGGCCATCTACTTGCCCGTCAGTAACCTCCGTCCGCTCGAACGCTTTACCGCGGACAGCTACGCCTACGTGCCGTGGGCAGCCCTTGTACTCGCGATCGTCCACCTCCAGCCGCTGCGTTGGCTCAAGGCGGCGGTCGCGGATCGGTGGCCCCACGTGCGTGCGGCCGGTTTGGTGGTCGGACTCGCTTGGTCTGCGTTGACGGTGGTGCAGGTCGAGGTTTGGCAGTCGACGTTGGCTTTGTGGCGATCGGCCATGGCTCGGTTTCCAGATGATGGTGAGACGGTGTACCGCTACGGCGATGCACTGAGGCGACGCGGCGAGGCGAGGGCCGAGCTGGCGTTGTACCTAGAACACCTGGAGGCACTGAGCGACGCTCCGCGGATCCCAGCTGCGTTGCTTCGCTGGTACGCGCATCACGAAGACCACCGCGAGTTTCGCCGATGGGCTCGACTCGCGTGCGAGCGCCCGGTCCGACAGCCGGACGGCGTCTACGTGGAGTTGCTGCGCTACCTGTCCCAGTTCCCGGTTCAACATCAACCCGCCTATGCGGCCGCGTTGCGCTACGCCTGGGGCCGCTGGCGCGAGGGGTCACTCGAGGTTTCGCTCACGGCGGCGCAGCAGCAGACGCTGCGCGGGTTGGTGGCGCAGTAGATAGAGAGCCGCGGGGCGGCGTGGTAAGGTGACGTCGGTTCATGGCTGTGTTCAGTTCGGCGTGGGTGCTTGTGCTCGGAGTCATCTCCGCGACGGTTGCGAACGATGCCGTGCCCACCGCGATACCAGCGGGGGCGGAACCGTCGAAGCGGTCGCGAGCGACGCTCGTTCGTGCGGCCGCCCGGCATGCCGGCTCGGGTTTGTGGGGGGCCGTGCCCGATCCCGTGGGCATCCCCGGGTTGGTTCGCGGCCAAGGCCCGGCCCGTCCATCGCGCGGGAGGCTCGCCGCCCTTCGAGTCACGCCGCCGACGCTGGTGTTGCCGGGTCCGCCCGAGCTTTCCCGGGCCCGATCGTTGCAGCGCACGGGCGTGGTGGCGATGGCCGCCGGTGTATTGCTCGGCGCCGGAGCCACGGTGCTCGCGGTGTTGCCGGCTTGCGCCCCCCGGGCGGGGAACTCGTGCTCTGAATCGGCGCGGTGGAGGGCGGTCGCGACGATGGGCCTCCCCGCGGGGGTGTTGATCACGGGTGGCGTGGCGATGACCATCATTGGGACCCGCCGAATCCGTCGGGGCGGCGTGGTGCCCAGCGTTGCGGTGTTGCGGCACGGGGCCACGCTCGCGCTTGGGAGCCGGTTTTAGAGATCGCTCGCGACGGTGGCGGTCCACTGCGCCGACGCGCGACCGGCCGTGACGGTCTGCGTCGGGTCTCGCGTTCCACGTTGATCCGACTCGGGAGGCGGTGCTGTGGGGGCGGCGAGGGCCGGATGAAGGGGACAGATGCCATCGGTGGCCTGCGGAGCGGGAGCAGCCGCGTTCTCTTGCCGGGTCTGGAACAGTTGCAGGCCGGCGGCCACCCCGGCTAGAGCGGCGACGCCACCCGCGACGAGGGCTCCGGTCAACAGACCGTTGCCATCGTCGGCGCCGTCTCGTCGGGCCAGCGCCGCGCTGGCCAGACCGAGGCTCAGCACGCCGGCCGAGGTCGCGGCCGCGTGGATCGCCAGGGTCTGACGGCTGGGTTGTTTTGCACCAGGACCCCAGAATTGCTCCAGGTCTTGCAGGTGCAGCACTCGCGTGTGACCGCGCAGCAGCGTGATCGGCATCGCGTGCTGGTCGAGCACGAGGTCGTGGTCGCCTTCGCCGGTGGCCGTGCGGAACCGGCCTTCTCCGGTTTGGGGAATCGGGGATCCGTCCAGGCACAGGCGCGCGTGCGGTTCTGCGTACAGCTCGAGCACGGCGAGGCGGTTTTCCAGTCGCCGGCGGTCGCGGCCGGCCTCCTCACGATCGGCCTCCGTTAGCCCCGTCCGTTCGACATCAAGGTAAGCCTGCCAGGCGGCCAGGATCTCGCCGGCTTGTTCAAGTGCAAGGGCGAGGTTGTAGAGGGTTGCGGGGTGGGGCGCGAGTCCTTGGGCCCGCTCGAAGTGCTGGGCGGCGACGGCGAAGTCGCGAGCCTCGAACGCTTCGATACCCAAGCGGAACGCGGCCGCGGCCTCATCACGGGCGGGCGCCGGGGTGACGGGAGCGACTGCGAGCCGGGTGGCCAACGCAAACGCGACGGCGGACGCGAGCAGCATCAATCCTGGTACGGGTTGCCGCGCAGCTTGTGTGCGACCTTCGGCCGGCGTCGTAGGACGCGGCGTCGCGCCCGTTTCGCGGCCGCTCGCTTGGCCTCGAGCTCCAGCTCCGCAAGATCATCTCCCGTTGCGCTGTCCGTATCCATCTCGGCATCCACATCGCCGGTGTTGCCGGCGGCCTCCGTTGGGGGCACGTGGATTTCGGCGAGCTCGGTACGGTTTCGCGTCGCGGTGTCGGCGGCCAAGCCGGCCGCGAGGGGACGCTGACCGTCGGTCTCCGCTTCGTGCCCGCCGAGGATCCTGGTCCCGGTGACGAGGACGACGGCCAGCGCCGCACCGAGAGCGACCCACCGGGCGCCGTCGATCCACGGTTGGGTCTTGCCCCGAGGCGAAGCGGGGCTGGCGACTGCGTCCGGAGACGCGGTCGGTGCAGGGCGGAGCGCGGGGGCGGTTGATTTGGTGTTCGCCGCGACGATCCCCGGCGTGGGCAAGGCGATGCACGGCAGCGGTTCGACCTCATCCGACGCAGAGCTGTTCGCCGGTTGGACCGAGAGTTTGGCCTCGAGAGCCAACGCTGCCAGGCGATGGCGCAGATCCAGGTGCTCGAGTGATTCTTCTCCGATCGGCCGTTCCAGTGCCTCCGCGACATCCAGGGCGGATGCGAAGCGATCGTCCGGGTCGCGAGCGAGGCAGCGCAACGTCACGTCGACCACCCAGTCCGCAACACCGCAGGCCTCAAGCTCGCTGCGCAGCCGGGCCGAGTCACAGGTACGGAGCGCGTCGAGGGTTTCTGCGGCGTGGGCCTCCCCGAACGGGGGGGCGCCCGTACACAGCTCGAACAACACGCTGCCGAGACTGAAGATATCGCTGCGGGCATCGAGCGGCTGGAGCAGGCTTTGCTCCGGGCTCATGTACGGGAGTTTGCCGCAGAGGATGCCGGTCTCCGTGTGGCACGTTTGGCCCTCGCTTTTGCTCAGCCCCAAATCGATGAGCACGGTGCGGCCACGCGTATCGAGCATCAAATTGTGGGGAGAGACGTCGCGATGCACCACCCGCAGGGGGTGGCCCTCCTCGTCGCGCGCGGTGTGCACTGCGTGTAGGCCTCGGGCCGCGTCCGCGACAATGCGAGCCGCATCGCTGCTGACCAGACGAGGGCAGTGAGGGCGATGCACCTGGAGCTGGCGCAGTGTCACCCCGTGGATGAGCTCGAGGACCAGGTAGTGGTAGCCGCGACAGCTGCCCACGTCGACCGTCGACACCACATTGGGGTGCTCAATGCGCGACGCGATGCGAGCTTCGTCGACGAACCGGAGTCGAACATTGGCCGCGTCGGCGAGGTGCGGGTGCAACACCTTGATGGCAAACTCTCTGGTCACGCCGGCGCTCTGGATCCGTGCGCGATACACGGTGGCCATGCCGCCGCACGCGATACGGCCGGTGAGGACGTACCGATCGAGCGCAAAAGCGGGCCCCGGCGGCGTCGTTTTGAGAGTCTGCGTCATGAGCGCCAAACAGCGTCAGGCTCACAGCATAGCAGGGGACGAGCAGTTTTTGGAGGTGAAGCCACGGCTTTTTCTCGCGCGACCGCGCCGGGGGCCGGGTCGCTATCGGTCGATTGGCGGGGGCCAGCACTCATGTTGGGGAGACCGAGGCCCGGGGCCGCCGGGTCTGGGCCGGGGTCCACTCGCGCCGGAGAATGCGCACGGTGTTCTGGCTGCAACGGCACTCACGGGTCAAGCACGGTGACGGACGCGGTACTCGGCCAGCCGAGCGGGCAGACGGTACGAAGCGAGCCGCCTCGTAGAGTGGCAGACGGCACGAAGCGAGCCGCCTCGTAGAGTGGCGGAGGGCACGAAGCGAGCCGCCTCGTAGAGTGGCGGCGCAACGGCGACGGGCACTGATGACGAGGAGGACACGGGAAGTACGGCGCGACGGTGCGATGGCGAGGCAGCGCGGTGGCGAGCGGACGAGATGGCGCGCGACCGAGATGGCGCGCGACCGAGATGGCGCGCGACCGAGATGGCGCGCGACCGAGACGGCGAATGACCGAGACGGCGAATGACCGAGACGGCGCCGGAAGTACGGCGCGACGGTGCGATGGCGAGGCGGCGCGGTGGCGAGCGGAAGAGATGGCGCGCGACCGAGATCTCGAGCGACCGAGGCGATGAATGACCGAGACGGCGGACGACCGAGCGGGTGAGGGGCCGCCGGGTCGGACGGCGCGGGGTCGGGAAGCGCTCCGTCGAATCGGAGAGAGTACGAGTGCATCTCAGGGGTGGGTCCGGGCCAAACTCCGGCGCACGCGGAGTCGATCGTCAGCCCGTTGGTCGATGGTCTGATGCGTTCAAACTGGCGTGATCATACCGGTCGAAAAGCCGCGCCGTCGATGGTGCGAGCCAACCGTACCCGTCGGCGATGGCGTGCAACTCTCGAGCGAGCACGGCGACCGCGGTCTCCGACCAAGGTCGCTTTCGCCACATCGTCCGATGGTCCTATGCGCAGTGGCGAGCCCCACGGCGTCCTGCCGGCTCTTTGACGATGCTGCTGGCCCGATGACGGCGGGTCGGCGACGGCAACGGCAACGGCAACACGCTTGGCGCTTGGCGCTTGAGCGCGATCGCCCGGACGCTACGTATCGCGCGAATCGATAGCGTGACTTGCCAGAGGCTCGCGACGCTGACAAGGTTGCGAAGACAAGTCTATGCCGCTTTCCTTCGTCTTGCCGAACGAGGTGGTCGACGGCGTCTTCGAACTTGGCGTCGATCCGGCACTCATACTCAGCTCGGACGCCCAGGTTGTGTTGGCGATGAACGCCGCCGCGCGGACGCTGTTGGGACAACACGCGCGTATGGCTGAGATGATGGCCGGGCCAGCGGACCTGAGTGCGCTCGGCTTCGCGTCGGATCGCGGCGTGTCAGAGATCGCCTTGCGTACGCGCACGGGCACCGACCGTTTTGCCGCGTCGTACGTGCTGCTGCGGGGCGAGGAAACGCGCTTTTGGATGGTGACGTTACGGCCGCCGGGGGCCGTGGCTGCGGATGCTGAAGCGTACGCGCATCGGCTCGAAATGATCGGTGAGTTGGCCGGCGGTCTCGCTCGGAGTTTCAAGAACGTCCTGCAGGCGATCAGTTTGACCGGGGAGCCGGGAGACGCGCGCGGTGACGCCGACGGGTTCCCCGTCGTCTCGCGTGGAGTCAGTGAGGCCCTGACGGTCGGGGCCGAGCTGCTCGCCACATGGAACGCGCTCGCGTCCGCGGACCAAGGAGCGAGCGCCGGACGTCGTCACAAGCGAATTGATTGCACAGACGTGGTCAAGCGCTGCGAGAGCCTCGTGCGCCAGCTGACCCGCGCGATTGAGGAAGTGGTGTTCGAATACCCCGTCGAGCCGGTGGAAATAGACGCGGATGAGGGACAGCTGATCCAGCTGATCCTGACGCTGTGCTTTCGAGCCCGAGACGCCGTGGCCGACCAGCTGGGATCCTCCCTGCAAGTTCGACTCACCGCGGCGTCGGAGCAAATCTGCCTGCGAGTGGTCGACGACGGGGAGCCGCTCACGAGTGACGAGCTTCAAGTGCTGCGAGGAGTCGGCGAGCCGCGGGGGCTCTCGGTGGCGCGAAAACGCGCCCTGAGCACGTTGGCACGCTTGGTGGTGGCGCAAGGAGGCAATCTGGCTGTGAACTCGCCCCACGCGGATGGTCGTGGCGCCGAGTTTGAGATCACGTTCGCGCGGGCTCAGCAGGCGCACCCCACGGACCCGGGTCGCGTGGCCACGACGACCACCACCCAGCGCCGCGACTCGATCTGGAGTCACGTGCACGAACGCACGTAGCGCACGGACGGAGGTCGAGACGCGCGGGGCCGCGTGCGTCGCGATGACAGCCGGGGCGAAACCTGTCGCGCTTTTCGGTACTCTAATCGTCCGCGATGTCCACGACCTCGAGCATGCTGCGGCTGCGCCGCGTTGTCGGGATGTTGGCGTCCCTCGGCGCCGTCGGGACGAGTTTGGTGAACGCAGGCGATGTGCGAGCCGCCACGGTCGACCAGGCGAGTACGAGTCATTGGTGCGGCCTCGTCGAGTGGCTCGCGGCCGTCGACCACCCACTGCTCGCGGCCACGAACGCGGTTGCCAACGCCTCGGGCTCGTGCGGCGGGCTGCGGGTGTGGGATCTCGCGTTTCTCGGCCTCGTCGCCATTGTGTTGGTCGCGGCGATCCGGTTTCGTCACCTCGCCATTCAGCGTCGTTTGGAGCTGGCTCGGCGCATGGTCGAGCGGGGGCTCGAGCCCCCGAGTGAGTTGTGGGGAGCCAGCCCGGGTGGTGACCTGCGGCGCGGCGTGGTGCTGCTGTGCACCGGCGTCGGGGCCTTGGTGACCGCGCATGCCAGCGACCATTGGAGCTTGGCGCCGCTGGGGCTGATCCCGGGCTTCATCGGCTTGGGGTACTTGCTCAGCTATCGCTTCGCTTCGCGTCGGAGGTCGAGATGAGTCAAACGCTCGCCACGCAGCTGTTCGGTCTGGGTCGGTTGCGGTTGCGCCGCCGCCAGCTTGCCGAGCTCTCCGACGAGGAGCTGGTCGACCGGGCGGGACCGCGGCGTGAAGCCGCCGCTTTTGCAGAGCTGGTCCGTCGCCACGAGAGCAAGGTGCGGGGACTGTTGCTGCGGTTGACGGGGAACCGCACGCTGGCGGACGACCTGGGTCAGGAAGCGTTTCTGCGGGCCTACCGCGGCCTCGAGCGGTTCGAACGCCGTTCGCGGTTCTCCACGTGGGTCTATCGCATCGCGTACAACGTCTATCTCAACCACCGCACGCGGACCAAGACGTTGGGCGTGCTTCCGCAGGACTACGAGACGCGGGTCGCCGCGCCCGAGGCGATGGAGAGCGCCGGACGCAGCGATCTGCGACGCGATCTGGGGGCCGCGATCGCGCGCCTGGACGAACGCTACCGCGCAGTCATTGTCCTCTACTACATCGAGGACGTGTCCTACCCCGAGATTGCGGAGGTCTTGGACCTGCCCCTCGGCACCGTCAAGACGCATCTTCACCGCGCGCGGAAGATGCTGCGAGCGGAACTCGAGTCCGCCGCGGAGGCCACCGTCTGACTCAGTCGCGGCCAGGGGACCCGGCCCACGACGTGGCGCGAATCACGATGACGACGTCGGCCGGCTCGTGTGACGCACTCGAAGATTACCTGGCCGATCTCGACGTCGACGCCGCTCGCCTGCGGGCCGATCCATCCGGGCGCTCGTGGCTCCCACCGGAGCTATTCGCCGCGGCGCAAAACGATGCTCACGCCCGAGTCGCCCTGCGCGACTACGTGTACGGCGAACTTGAGCTGCACGCCGCCGCGTCCCCGTCTGTCGCTCAGGATCCGCTGTTCACGGCTCGGGTTCTGGCCCGCTTGCCGCGTGCGGACGGCAGCGATCCCGATCGAAGGATGTGGATCCTGGGAACTTGTCATGCGCTCGCGGTCGGCGTCGCCTACTTGTGGATCCGGCCGGCACTGTCGAGCGGCACCGCGTCCGAGCTGCTGGCGGCGGTGCACGCTGGCCTCGATCAAGTGGTGGTGGGCGACCCGTGGTGGCCGGCGTTGGGCTTGCTGGGGCTGGTCGGTTGGATCCTCAGCGATGGGTGGGTCGAGCGCGGTCGGGTTGCCTTGCCGCGTCGCTAGCCCGGCGGCACGATGCCGCGGATGGTCGCCGCGTCGACGACTCCCGCCGCCTGTGCTTCCGCTCGGCATCCCGCCTGGGCCGACGTCCCCGACTCGTCGTGGGGGGACTGGAGGTGGCAGATGCGGCATCGCGTCACCCGACTCGACGAGCTCGAGTCGTTGGTCCGGCTCAGCGACAGCGAGCGGGCGGGAGTTGTCGGCCGCAGCCCGCAGTTCTCGTTCGCGGCCACGCCCTACTACGTCTCGTTGTTCGGCGGTCCGGCGTGCCCGGTGCGAAGGCAGGCGATCCCTGTGCGCGACGAGTTGGTCCAACTGCACACGGACTTGCGGGACCCGCTGGCGGAGGAGGAGCATTCGCCGGTCGAGATCTTGTCGCACCGGTACCCCGATCGAGCGTTGCTCTATGTCACCCACAACTGTCCGGTCTACTGTCGGCATTGCACTCGCCAGCGCAAAGTGGGAGATGCCGCGTCGGCGCCCGGGTCGAGTGAACTGGCGGCGGCGATCGACTATCTACACCGCACGCCGAGTATTCGCGACGTTCTGATCTCCGGGGGCGATCCCCTCAGCTTGTCGGACTCGCGGTTGGCGGCGATCTGCCGCCAGCTGCGTGCCGTGCCGAGCGTCGAGATTCTTCGTTTGTGCACGCGCAACCCGGTCACGCTGCCCCAGCGAATCACGTCGCAGTTGGTCGACGCGCTGCGCATCTACCATCCGATCTACGTCAACACGCACTTCAATCACCCGCGCGAGTGCACGCCGGAAGCTGCCCTCGCGCTCGATCGCCTCGCGGACGCCGGCTTCGCGGTGGGCAATCAAATGGTCTTGTTGCGCGGGATCAACGACGACGCCGCCACCGTGATCGAGCTCAATCGATGGCTGCTGCGACATCGCTGTCGTCCCTACTACATGTTTCAGTGCGACCCGGTTGGCGGCACGGCGCACCTGCGGACGTCCATCGCTCGGGGACTCGAGATATTGGACCGGCTGCGCGGGACATTCTCCGGCCTCGGCATCCCGGCGTTCGCGGTGGACCTGCCCGGCGGCGGCGGCAAAGTCACGCTCACACCGGATCGTCTGGTGTCTGAGCACGAGGGACGCTACGTGTTTCGTGACCATCGCGGTCGAGAGTTCACCTACCACGAGCCGCCGGAGGTCGTGCAAGCCGAGAAATTTGCGTCTCACGACGATCCACGGTGAGTGCGCGGCGTCCGTCCGCAGGACTGACTCACCCCACCGGGGCTCGGCCGCGCCGCCCCGAGGCCAGTCGTCGTTTCGCGCGCGACAGTGCATACTTGCCGGCGCCCGCCGTCTGGAGCGGATACTTATGACGACCGCCCATCGCTTCGTCCTTTCTCTCGTCTGTGGTGCGCTTGTGCTCGGGGTCGGCTCTGCGCGGGCCTCGACCGAACCCACGGCGTCGACCCAGTTTCTCGTCCTGCGCGAACGAGGCCCGGGGTCGGCCGCTCAAGCCCAGCCCCACGTCGATCGGCTGATGCAACGCATCGGTGAATTGTCGGGGTGGTCGGCGCAGGGAAAATACCTGCGTCGCCGCGAGGACGCCCGTCCGCGACTGGAAGCGGGCCGGGTGAAGTTCGCGTTGCTCAACCTCGCGGCGTTTTTGGATTTGCGACAAAACGTGGCGCTGGAGGTCCTGGGATCGGTCGACGTGTCGGCGGCGGGCGGGCGGCGCTACCATCTGGTCAGCAAAACGGCCCGAGGGGTGGACGGTTGTCGCGGCCAGACGGTGGCGTCCGATCACGCGGGCGATCGGCGATTCGTGGACCGGGTGGTCGCAGGCCAAGCGTTCTCGTTGGCGGACTTCCAGCTGCGTCCGACGAAGCGCCCGATCCAGACCCTCAAGCGGGTCCTGCGGGACGAAGCGACGTGCGCCCTCATCGACGATGCGCAGCTGACCGCAGCGGCGAAGCTCGAGGGGGGGGCGGCGTTGCGCACCGCTTGGAGTTCGGATCAGCTGCCCCCCATGGTGCTCGTGGCGACGCCGGGGGCCACGGCGGCGGAGCGCAAGCGGCTTCGCGCCCAGCTCAGTCGAGTGTGCACGGGTCCGGGGGAGCAGGCCTGCGAAGCCGCTGGCATTCGCGCGTTGCGATCGTCCGACGGCGCCCCGTACCGCCGCGTCATCGCGGCCTACGGGAAGTGATCGAGGCATCACCCGCTCGTCATGCCGGACCGTCGACCCAAGGCACATGAGATCCGCCCACCGGGACCACTGCGGTCGCGTGCAGCCGGGCGTTGGGCGGTGGCGGTGAGCCTCGCGATCATCTGCTTCGTTGGCTGCATCCGGGCGCCGGCTGACGTGGCCACGCCAACCGAGGCGGCCGTTGTCGTCGATGTGGTGGCGGTGCACGATCGTCTCGAGCTCGAGATCTCGTCGGGGCGCGACACCGTGGCGACTCGCGAGGAGGCCTATCGACGGGTCCAAGGCCCCGACGATGGCTCCGCCGGCTACGCCTACGCCCGTGCGGCCGTCACCGGTCGCTTGGCGGAAGTCCGAGGGCTTCGGGCGGTAGGGTTGGTCAAGCAGGTTGAGGCCTACGCCTTGAAGAGCCTCGAGCGAGACGAGACGTTCCGCGAGGGCGCGGCCCGGCGGTTGCTGGGAAGCCTGTACGCGCTGGCCTCGAGTCATGTGGAGCACGGCGATTCCGAGCAGGGGTTGGAACTGTTGGAGGAGCAAGTCCGTCGATACGGTCACGACGCGTCGAATCATCTGCGCTTGGGCGAGGCCTACGTGGCGCTGGGCGATGTGGAGTCTGCGAACGCTTCGTTGTGCGCGGCCCGGCGCGAGCGACAGCAGCTCGATGCGGGTGAGCGGCGTTTGCTCGACGAGATCGTGGCAACGGAGAGTATCGCGTGCGGTCCGTGAGGTCGGGTCGGTCTCGCGGTCGTTGGCACGGTGTCGGCCTCGTGGTCGTAGCGAGCATGGGGTTGATGGCGTGCCACGCCCGGCTCGCCGCGTGGTCGGGACGTGGGCAACACGAGCGCGTGGTCGGGCACGTGGCCGACTCTCGATTCGAGCCCCGCAACACAGCGGCCCGGGCCTATGCGGACTCGCTGGTGGCGCTGGGGGACGTCGAGCGAGCGCGCGGCGTGTTGATCCGCGATTTTCGTCACGGGGGGCACGTCGAGTCTTTGGTGGCCCTGGCGGATCTCGAAGCTCGGGAGGGACGGTGGGGGATGGCGACGGTCAACTATGCCCGGGTGACGGCGTTGGACGCCATGCGCTTGTCGGGGCGTGAAGACGTGTGTGGGGCGTTTCGTCGACGCGCGCGCGATTTGCTGGCCCTCGGGGATGCCGTCGCGGCGGACCATGACCTGCGACGGGTCGTGTTGCTGTGCGGGACGTCCCCCGAGCCCGCCGTTCGCCAGCGCGACGCAGAACTGTGGGAGCGGGTCGAAGCCCAGTCCGAGACGCAGGTTCGAGCTCAGCGAACCTTGGACTCGGCTGCGTGGCTAGAGCAAACAGCCGGCCCGACACCCGCCGCGAACGATCGGGTGACGCCGGCGCAGCAGCGGGAGCGAGCCCGCCGGGAGCGGCGAAGCCTCGAGCCCGCGGAGGTGATCGCGTTGCTCGTGGCCGAGACCCGCGGTCAAACTGGCTTGGAGCTGATCGATGACGCCGAGTTGCGCGGGCTGATCGGGTTCGGCGATTGGAGCGCGTTCGCCCCGCGGTTGACGGGATTGCCGGCCTCCCTGTCGGCCTACGTGCGTGTGCGGTTGGCCGCCGTGTTGTCGTCGGTGCCCGGGGCCGAGACCGTGGCCGGACGGGACCAGTTGCTGGCTCGTAGTGTGGGCGGGGGCGGGGTTGCAGATGCGGCCCCGATCCATCGGGTCCGCGTTGCCGCGGTGCAAAGCTCCGCGGCCCTTAGCGAGCTGGCGCTGCGCGGCGAGCTGCTCGGCCCGCCCACGCCGGCGGAGTCCGCCGATACGGGGTCCACGGCGGTCGCACCACCGCTGGCCGCGTCGCCGAGCGTGGCGCACTGGGGGCTCGGGGTTGAGGTGTCGCCTCGGACGGCAGGTCTGCTGGCGTTGCTGGCTCGCCTTCGCGGCGCCCGGCGGTGGGACGCGGCGACGCTGGCGATCGCCCGCCAAGCGATCGGGGCGGCGGGTGTGGCGGAGGCCCGCGATGAGATTCGACGGGCGCTCGTCCACGGCCGGCCGTGGTCGGCGTTGGCCTTGGCGGCCGCGGCCCCGGCGGATCTGGGTCGCGAGGTATGGGGAGCCATCGGGGTGGCCCTCTCGTTGCAGCGGGCCGTCTGCGATGGAGCGTGCTCGGAGGAGCAACGCGACGATCGGGGGCTCGCTTCGGTCGTGCTCGGTGAGGCCGAGTTGGCTGCGTTTACCGAACGGGCGGTTCAAACTGCGAGGGCGGGCCAGCGGCCAGCGGCGGATTCGACTCCGGTCGAAGAGGCCGCCTGCGGGGCCATGGCTCAGGTGGTGCTCGATCCGAGTCAGTCCGCTCTCGGCGGGATCCTGCGACGGTCCCCGGTCGATCAAGCGCCCGCGGCGTGGGTCGGGATCCTGGCGCGCGCGCTGGAGAGCGACCCGGCCTTGGGTTGTGTCGGTCGCTGGGTGACGCCGCTGCTCGCGGACGCGATGGCCGAGGTCACCGCTCGGACCCTCGCCGATCGGCTCGGCATGGCGCCGGAGCTCGAGTCGAGCGCGCAGCTCGAGCTGCATGCCCAGCTGGCGCTGGTGGCCGGCCAACCCTCGCGAGCACGCCGACTCGCGATCGAGTCGGCCGCTGTA
>QKPP01000192.1:0-12485 GCA_006508105.1 Myxococcales bacterium FL481
CCGCGCGATCGAGCCTCGCGGCGACTGACGCGGCGCGTCGCGGGTCGGCCGGGCTCCAGGTCGCGACCCGCGTCGCCTCGGGCCGGTCCGACGCGCGGCTCCGGGGCGTTGCGCTCGCGTTCGCGTGGGCCTCTTCGCCGGCGCGAGTCTGGCTTGGCGCTCGCCGGGTGATGCCGGATGCTTGGGCGTGGCTCGAGGCCAGGAAGAACCACCGATCCGTCCTCCGTCCGACGCCGAGACGGTGTCGGGCGTCGTCGAGCGCACCGTCTACCACGACCCCAACAGCCGTTACACCGTGCTGCGGCTACGAGTCCCGGACGAGCTGGCGTTGCTCACCGCGGTCGGACGCACTGACGGAATCGAAGATGGCGCCGACGTGACGCTCATCGGCACCTACGGCGTGCACGCGGAACACGGTCGGCAGTTCCAGTTCGAACGAATCCAGTGCCAAGTGCCCACCACGTTGGCTGGCATCACGCGACGACTCACCCGTTACCCGGGGGTGCGCGAGGTCATGGCCGAGCGCATCGTCGCGAGATTCGGTCACGACACGCTCGAGGTCTTAGACAAATACCCGCGCCGCTTGCTGGAGGTCGAGGGCATTGGGCCGCGGACGTTCCGGCGAGTCGTGGAGTATCATCGGAGCCGCGTCGGTCCGTTGGCGGATCTCGAGAATCGATTGGTCGAGCTCGGATTGTCGCCGCGACTTGGGGACGCGATCTTGCGGCGATACGGAGAGCAGGCCTTGGCGATGCTCGAGTCTCAACCCTACGTGTTGGCCCGCGAAGTCCGTGGCATCGGCTTTCTCACGGCGGATCGAATCGCGCGGGCGCTGGGGGTCGACATGCGAAGCCCGCAACGCTGTCAGGCCGGGGTGCTGTTCGCACTAGAACGCGCCGCGAACGAGGGCCATTGTGCGCTGCCGGTGGAACCGCTCAGGGAGGCGGCGGTCGGGGTGTTGGGCGTGGAGCGCGAGTTGGTGAACGCGGCCATCGAGCAGCTGCGTACCGAGTCCGCGCTCGTCGTCGACGACCAGTCGATCGCTCCTGCGCCGCTTTGCTACGCCCAGGAGATGTATCGTTCGGAGCGCAGCGTGGCGCGTTCACTGGCCCTCCTGGCGGCGGCTGAACAGCCGCGGTGGGAGGTGGGCGAGCTCCCCGAGGGCCTCAGCGAGGGCCAAGCGCGAGCGGTCCGGGCGATCGCCGAACACGGGGTGGTGGTGTTGACCGGTGGGCCTGGGACCGGGAAGAGCACGGTGATGGCTCACGTGATCGCGCTGGCGAAGGCGAACGAGACCGAGCGCTTCTTGGCCGCGCCGACCGGTCGGGCGGCCAAGCGCCTCGACCAAGCCACAGGAGAAGAAGCCAAGACCGTCCACCGTTTGCTCGAGATCCAGGGCAACTCGGGGCAGTTTGGCCGCCACGCCAACAACCCGTTGCCCGACGGACTGGTCGTCGTCGACGAGTCGTCGATGCTCGACGTTTCTCTCGCCGAAGCGTTGTTCTCTGCGCTGGGACCTCGCCATCGCTTGATGCTGGTGGGCGACGCGGAGCAGCTGCCGTCGGTCGGCCCCGGTAACGTGCTGCGAGACATCATCGAGGCCAACGAAGGTCGGGACACTGCGATCGAGGTCGTGCGTTTGGACAAGATCTTTCGCCAGGCGGAGGGGTCGTCCATCGTGCGCAACGCTCACTTGGTATTGCGCGGCGAGAAGCTGGCGCCGGACGGGGGCTCAGCCGGCGAATTCTACGTCGTGCCGACGCGAGACGCTGACAAGGCGCACGAGCTGGTCTTGCGGATGGTGAGTCATCGGATCCCCGAGGCCTACGGATTCGATCCGTTTCACGAGGTCCAGGTGCTGTGCCCCATGCACAAGGGCGTGGCGGGAACCGAGGCGTTCAATCGGGCGCTGCAGGCCCGCTATACCGGGGACAACGAGTCGCTCACGCTGCCGGGTATCGGCAGCGTGCCACCGCGCGTGTTTCGGCTAGGGGATCGGGTCATGCAAACGCGCAATGACTACGATCGCAACGTGTTCAACGGCGATATCGGCATTGTGAGCCGCATTGACAACGAAGCCTCGCGTTTGATCGTCGACGTTGACGACGTGCCGGTTGAGTACGGAGCCAAAGAGCTCGGGGCGTTACAACTCGCCTACGCTATCTCCATCCACAAGAGCCAGGGCAGCGAGTTCCCGGCGGTCGTCATCCCGATCTTGAGCGAGCACCAGGTGATGTTGCGGCGCAACCTCTTGTACACCGCGATGACCCGCGCTCGCCGGCTGTGCGTGCTCGTGGGGGATCCCCGTGCGATCGATCGCGCGATCTGGAAGGGCGATGCGGCGGCTCGGTTCACGGGGCTGCGCGATCGGTTGACCCGTGCGCTCGTCGACGCGGTGGGCGACACGATGGTCTCGGTCGCGCCGCCCAATGGGCCCTAAGGCGGCAGTCGGCCGGCCCGCAATCGACCCTACGGCGGGCCGCTCTTTGAGCCCACGGACCGATGGTTGCGAAAGACGAGCGGACCCCAAGCACGGGACCACGACCGGGCCACAGTCGTTCAATACAGGGCCGTCGAAGCACGGGTGGCGAGAGATTGTCACCTCAAGGCGGCCTCGACTCGGCCGACCTATGCGGCTATGGAAACTACCGAGAAACGGCTGGACAACCGCGTCGATGTCACGTTCGCGTGCGTGTGCGAGGAAGATCGCGATGTGGTTGGCTATATGGGTGAGGCGGTTGTACTAGACCTATCTTTTGGTGGGGTGTTGCTTCAAAGCGAAGACGTGCTCCCGGTGGGGACGAAGATCGTCCTCACGCCGATCAGTCCGGATCGGGAGCTACTGGTCCCGCTGACCGCGGAGGTCGTGCGGGTTCACAGCTCGCCGAGGGCCGGGCGCGCGGTGCAGCTTGGCACGCGGTTTGACCCCCTCGGGCCGGCTCAGCGGCGTTGCCTGGTGTGGCTGATGAACAACTCGCCGCAGACGCTGAACAAAGTGCCCCCCACGCTTGGGGAGCGCGACCGGTCGAGTGTGTCGACGTATCGCATGCGGATGCGCTTGTGGCTGCAGGACGGCAAGCGAACCTCCGCTCGCCGAGCGGCCTAGCGGCGGGCCACTGCGTCAGCGTTTCTGGCGGCATGCCCCGGCGGAGCGCTGACACAGCAGGCTGAAGGTCCAGCCGAGCCCGGCATGGGGATGCGTCAGCGTGACGCCCTCCGGGTCCTCCAACGCCACGAATGCGGACTCTATGCCGACGACGATATGAATCGCGGCTCCGTGGTCGATCCACCAGTCGACTCTCGCCTGCAGCCCGAACATCAACACTGCGCATCTTGTGCCGGTCCCGCAGTCCGCCAGCTCAATGGGAGGTTGGCTGTGACCTCCGGTTGCACAAAGCCCGACGTCGATACGGTCGAGTGACCCCATGCGGCACACCGAGACTTCGCCGACGGTCACGAAGTGGTTGTACCGCGGCGACGTGATGAACCGCGCGCCAACGCCGAGGGAGAAGACACCGGGTCGCGCGATCTCCAGCCGCGGTTGAATCACCCAGCCGTGACCGTCCTTGTGGCCGTAGCGACTCGGCACACCGGCGTAGCTGGACCGTAGCCCCAAGAACGTGAAGGCCAACGGGCGAAACGCGGGCGGTGCGGGAGGCTTTTGCGGTCGTGGCGGGCGGTCGACGGTTTTGTCGGCCCGCACGCGAGTCGGCTTCGGCTCGGGGTCGCGGGGGGGCGGCTCGGGCTCGGGAAGCGAGGGTTCCGGCGGAGCTTCCGTCCCGCGTGACGCGATCTCGCTGGCCAAGGCGCTGGCGGTCGCACCGGCTAGCTCCTCACAGGTGCCGACCAGCGGGCCGATCTCAAGCGGGGTCACGCCGTTGTCGGGCACGACGACAATGGTCACGGCCCCGTCGGCGTCGGTCCGAACGATATAGTGCAAACCGGGCGGCCACGTCAGCTTGTCATGGGGCATCAGCGCGGCGACCCGTCGACGCAGCTCGAACTCGTCGACGCACGGCTCGACGCGAATCGACGGCAGGGAAGCGGCTTGCGCCAAGTCGGCGAGCGACCCGGCCAGCAAACCCAGTCCGAGCACGCACGCACCTCGTGGCCAGCGGAGTCGGCCGTGGCGTGGGCGGGGAGAGTTCGGCGGGCGCGAGGTGGTCGAGGACAACGTCCCAAGAGCAGAGCGCGTCATGTGGACGGGCGATCGCGATCGGAGAGAGAGTGGGACCCGCGACGGGCTCGCCCGGTGACACGGCGCGTCGCGTGGTGGAACTAGAGCTTGCGGCAGTCGCCGCTACGGAACGCGGCGCGCGCCGCCTCGGCGGCCTGAGGGGACAGGTGATGGCGTTGCGCAACTCGCTTGGCCTCTCGGTGCCGCTCGAGCCCGCACAGCACCCGGACCATCGAGCCGGCTCGAGCTGGTACGAGCTGCCCCGCTGCGAAATCGCGTTCGTGGCGACGAAGCCGGGCCAGCGCCGAGCGGAGGTCGCCTCGCCCTTCGGCGGCGAGCGCGGAATCGATGAGGCGTGTCTCCGCGCCCAGAGAGCGATCGACCGATCGGCGGCGCGACGGAGCGGTGTCCTGAGGTTCGGCGGCCGGCGCCGCGGCGGGCGCGTCCGTGGCGGCCTCAGCGGGCGGTTCGGCCGGCGGCGCCTCGGGAGCCAGGCTCGCGGCGTCGATAGCGGCCACGACCGTTCGTGGGTCTTCCTGGGCGATGGCTGCGACCTGGCCGTCTTCCTGCGTCATGGCCCACGTGGCCGCAGACGCCGAGGCCACGGTGAGCCCGAGTCCGGCGACCAACTTGAACAGCCCGCTAGTGGCGGGACTCGCCGTCGGCGCCGCAGCGGCGGGGCCGGCCGGGACGGCGCTGCCCCCGCTCGCGGCCGCGGGGCCGACCGTGACGTCGAACAGCGCCGGGGCGGGCAAAATGGCGAGCAGCTCGTCGTCGCTGCGTCGCTTCGCCGCGCGCACCTTCTCGCGCAGCAAGTCGATCATGCGAGCCTCGATCGCCACGCTTTCGGATGCGTCCATGGCCAAGGTGACGCTTCGCAGGGCCTGTCGTGCTTTGTGCAGCCGCGAGCGGACGGTGTTGTCGTTGAGGTCGAGCTCTCGCGCGATCTCGGTTGCCGTCATGCCGTACGCCTCGGTCAGCACGAACGCCTGGCGCTTGGCGTCGTCCAGCAAAGACAAGAAGAACTCCAGCTCACGACGCGTGGCCAGTCGCTCGGCGTCTTGCACCGACCGTGGGCACTGCGGCAACATGGCGTACGTCTGGTGCTTCGCCAGCGACCGCGACCGCGACCGCTTCCAGTTCGAGGCGCAGTACAAGGCGATGCGTCGCAACCAAGCGCGAGCGCCGGCTGGGCTGTGCAGTCGGTGTCGGATCAGCCATGCCGTGACCAAGACGTCTTGCGTCAGATCGTCGACGCTGTGGTCGGGTATGCCGTGGTGGCGCACCACCGCCCGCACGAAGCTGGCGTTGTCCCGGCACACGTCATCGAACTGTGCCGGCGTGGTCGCGGGGCTCGACTCAGGAAGATGTGGGCCATCCATGCCATGATGAGAATAGCCGGCCGCCCGAATTGTCGTTTCGCTCGTCTGCACATTGGGCTGCGTGAAATGCGGGTTTGATGCGACGCGAAACCCTGGCGTCCGCCGGGGCGGCGGCAGGTCGGGGGCTCGCTCGCCGACCTCGTTCGCTCGGCGGACGCCGGGATCGTTCCGTGGACGGTCGGGCGGATCGCGAGCCCGGCGTCGAATCGGGCCACCCACGGTTCCCGACCGCGTCCGCTGCGATGCGCGGCCGTCCGCGCGAGCTGGCGGGCGTCGGATCGGCCGCGCGAGGGCTGTGCGGCGCCGTGGAGCCGTGTGGTAGTCCTTTCGTCGCATGTCGGGCCACAGCAAATGGTCAACCATCAAGCGAAAGAAGGGCGCGGTGGATGCCGCGCGGGGGAAGGTCTTCACCAAGATCGCCCGGGAGATTCAGGTGGCGACCCGTGAGGGCGGGGGAGACGCCGACGCGAATCCGCGACTTCGAGCGGCGCTGATGGCGGCGAAGGCCGCCAACATGCCCAAGGACAACCAGGAACGCGCGATCAAGAAGGGCTTGGGGGCGACCGAGGGGGCCGACTTCGCCGCCGCGTTGTACGAGGGGCGGGGGCCGTCGGGCGTGGCGTTCGTGATCGAGGTGCTTACGGATAACAAAAACCGCACGGTCGCCGAGCTACGACACAAGTTTGTCAAGGCTGGCGGGGAGCTCGGCTCCGACGGCTCGGCGACGTGGATGTTCGACCACACGGCCGTGTTCGTGATCGATCGCGGGCGTGTCGGAGAAGACGCGTTGATGGAGGCGACGATGGAGGCGGGCGGCGACGATGTGGTCGCCGACGACGATAGCTGGGTGGTGTCCTGCCCGGCCAGTGCATTCGGGGCGGTGGCCGACGCACTCGCCGGGTTCGAACCGGAGTCGGCCGAACTCAGGTGGGTGGTCAAGCCGGAGAACGCGACGTCGCTGACGGGCGAGGCTGCGGTCGCCGTCGCGAAGCTGTGGGCCGGCCTGGATGATCTCGACGACGTGCAAACCTGTTATTGCAGCGCGACGTTGCCCGACAGTGTCTTGGAAGAACACGGTCCCTGACGTGCCACGGCCTCCGACTTCGTCTTCCGCGCCTCGCATCCTGGGCGTCGATCCGGGCACGCGCGTGGTCGGCTACGGGTTGCTCGAGGTCCGCCCCGCTCCGCACGGGTTTGCGTACATCGAGTGCGGCGTGCTGCGAGCCGACGCGCAAGCCGACTTGATGCTGCGCGTGCACCAGTTGGTCGTCTCCCTCGGAGAGGCTCTCGATGAGTTCGCACCGACCGAGGTTGCCATGGAAACGGCTTTTCACGGCCTCAATGCCAGCAGCGCGCTCAAACTCGCGGAGGCCCGCGGCGCCTTGCGACAGTCCTGTGTCGGCCGCGGCGTGGCGGTGTTCGAGTACCCGCCGGCTCGAGTCAAACGCACGGTCGTCGGGCACGGCCGGGCGACGAAGCACGATGTGCAAGCGCGGGTAGGGGTGCTGTGTGCCTTGCAGTCCCCACCGTCTTCGGATGCCGCCGATGCCTTGGCGGTGGCGATCTGCCACGCACACGCCCGTCTACTGCCCCCTGAGCTGCGGTCCGCATCCAGCGGAGGCCTGACGTGATCGCCTGGCTATCGGGAACGGTTGTGTCGCGCGACCCCGCGCAGGGGACCGTCGTCTTGGATGTGCAAGGGGTCGGCTATGAGTTGCGAGTGTCGTTGCAAACGCTGACTCGGATCGCCGATGTAGGGCAAGACTACCAAGCCTTGGTCCACACCCACGTGCGAGAGGACCAGCTGACGTTATACGGCTTCGACGACGAGGCCGAGCGGACGATGTTTCGCTTGCTGACCACCGTGCCCAAAGTGGGTCCCAAACACGCCTTGGCCGTGTTGGGCGGTTTCCCGCTCGACGAGGTCGTGGCGTGCATCTCGAGCCGCGACCCCGGCAAGCTCCAGAAGATCCCCGGCATCGGGAAAAAGACCTCGGAGCAGATCGTCTTGTCACTCGCCGACAAACTCGACACCTTACACGAGCTGTTCACGTTGCCGCCGGACCATGCGCCCGCCCCTGCGAGCGTCGACGAGGAGCTCGGAAGCGTGGGCAATGAAGCTCAGCTGACGTTGGCGGCGTGGGGATGGAAACCCAAGCCCGCGGCTCAGGCTGTGGCCAGGGTGCTGCAGGAGTCCGAAGACGAAGGCCTGCCCTTAGAAGAGCTCTTGCGCCGTGCGATGCGTCGCTTGACCGAGCGATGAGTCCGTGTTGTGGGGATCGTTCGCGTAGCCGATGATGTCGCGGCCTCCCGGTCGACGGGCGTGCCGCAGTGGATGTTCGGGGTGTTTTTCGCATCCGGGATGACAGGATTGCTCTATGAGGCGATCTGGTCGCGATACGTCCGACTGCTTCTGGGCAGCGCGGCCACGGCTCAGGTGGTGGTCTTGGCGCTGTTTATGGGGGGCTTGTCGCTCGGGGCGATGCTGGTCTCGCGCAAGACCGATACCATTCGACGCCCGTTTTTGGCCTATGCGGGGGTCGAGGTCGCCGTCGGGGTGTACGCGCTCGTTTTTCCATGGTGGTTCGCAGGGGTCAAGCGGGTCGGCTACGACTGGTTGCTCCCCGCGGTGGGGGGAGGGCCGGGCGGTGAGCTGGTGGCGTGGGCCGCCGCGGCCGTGCTCGTACTCCCGCCATGCATTTTGCTCGGTGCCACGTTTCCCCTGATGAGTGCGGGGATGCTTCGGATCGCCCCCGCCCATACCGGCCGATTGCTCGCGTTACTGTACTTTTGGAATAGCCTTGGCGCGGCGGTCGGTGCCGTCGTCACCGGCTTCGCGCTGGTGCCTCAACTCGGGCTGCCCGGCACGCTCGCCGTCGGTGGTGGACTCAATTTGATCATCGGATACGCGGCGAGCCGTCGCCGTGAACGGCTCGCGCCACTCGCAGTGGACCTCGCTGCTCCCTCGCCGCCGCCCGGCCTCGTCGACGGTGATGCCGTCGGGGCCGGCCCGGACGCGACGGCGCCGCACTCGGCGACGGAGCCGGGAACGCTCGGATCTCGGGTCACCGACCGGTCTGGATGGGGTCGGCTGGGCCCCGTGCCCCGAGCGATCGTGTGGGCACTGGCCGGAGGGACGGGGCTGGCCTCGTTCATCTACGAAGTGGGTTGGATGCGTTTACTGGCGACGATTCTCGGATCGGCCACCCATTCGTTCGAGGTGATGCTTTCGGCTTTCGTGCTGGGGCTTGCCCTCGGCGGGTGGTTTATCCGGCGGCGTATCGATCGTCTGACCCAACCGGCGGTGGTTCTCGCGGGAGTGCAGTTGGTGATGGGCATGTTGGCCGTGGCCACGTTGCCGCTGTACCGCCTGGCGGCCGCCGGGATCGGGGCCGTGTTCTACCAAGATGAGCGGACCTACGAGATGTGGCTCGCGTTCAACTTCATGCGCTATGTCGTGTGCCTGGTGTTAATGCTGCCGGCGACGTTTTGCGCTGGCATGACTCTGCCCCTGCTCACCCACTGGGTGCTCGCGCGAGGGGGCTCGGAGCGGGCAATCGGCCACGTCTACGCGGTCAACACCCTCGGATCGATCGCGGGGGCGGTGCTGGCCGGGATGGTGTTCCTCCCGACGATTGGGTTGGTGCGCACCATCGTCGCCGGGGCGTTTGTCGACATGGTGCTCGGACTGATGCTGTTGTTCGCCGTGGTCGCGGCTCGCCAGCGGATCCGCGCCGGGATGCGAGCCGCACTGGGATCGGCGGTGATTTTGGCGTTGGGGTGGTGGCGAATCAGCGTCGATCCGCACGTCATCACCGCGGGGGTGTTCCGTCGAGGCACGACACAGCTGCATCCGCGGTTCGAGACGGTTTCGCACGTCGACGGGCGCACCGCGAGCATCACCGTCATGCGCGATGGCGATGATCCGAGCTATCACGCCATCTACACCAACGGGAAACCCGACGCGAGCATTCGGACGGAGCGCTGGCCGGCGGGGCGCGAGTCGGAGCAGGGCCCCCGACTCGCACTCGACGAACCGACCCAGATCCTCGTCGGAGCGCTGCCCCTGCTCGCCCATCCGTCCGCGCGCCGGGCCGCGTTGATCGGACTTGGATCCGGTGTGACGAGCCACACGCTCCTCGCTTCACCTGAGCTGGAGTCGCTGGAGGTCGTGGAGATCGAACCTGAGATGGCCCGTGCCGCGCGGCGTTTGGGACCGAACAATGCGCGGGTGTTCGAAGACCCTCGCAGTCGAGTGTTCTTCGACGACGCCAAGGCCCACTTCGCCGGCGCACACGCCTCGTACGATATCGTTGTCTCTCAGCCGTCCAACCCCTGGGTGAGCGGGGTCTCCAGCTTGTTCACGGTCGAGTTTTACGCCGAGTTGCGGCGTTACCTCGCGCCCGGTGGGGTCTTGGCGCAGTGGGTCCAAGGCTACGAGCTCAGCGACGACTTGTTGTACGCGATGCTGGCGGCGGTTCAGCACGAGTTCGTCGACTATCGCATCTTCCGAGTCGGGTCGCGCGACTGGCTGATTGTGGCGCGAGCGGATGGCGACGTGGCGGCTTTGTCCTCCGCTCCCTTGGCGTGGCCGCGGCTCCGCCACGATCTAGGGCTACTGGGGGTCCACGACGTCACGCAGCTCGACGCGTTGCTGACCGCCAACCGTCGCATGCTCGCTCCGACGTTGGCCACGGTGGCGCCGAACCGCGATGCGCAGCCGATCCTCGACAGTTTTGCCGAGCGAAGTCGGTTCTTGCGACACTCGGCGGAAGCCTTGCTGGCCCTGCGGTTGATCCCCCTGCCGCTGCGCGAAGGGTTCGGGGACCTGCGCCCGCACGCGTATCCGGTGCGGGGCATCTTGGATCAACGCGAAAGCAAGCACGTGCTCGTGGAACCGGAGAAGGCGCGCGCTCTGCTCGCAGCGTTCGAGCGGGGCGACGTTGAGGTGCGTCGTGGCGAGAGCGAGATGCAGGTGTATCTCGCGCGTGCGCGAGATCTGGCGCAAGCACCCCACGATGCGGCGTTGGCCCGGGCGTGGTTCGTTGCCACGTTCGAGGTGTACAACCGGGTCGCACCGTGGGTCGATCTTCGTGCGGAGCCGTGGTGGCACCAGGTGCGGGACGCCGCCGGGCGGCCCGCTACATCCCAACTCGTCCGCCGGGCGGTGGCGTTGCTTGACGCGGCGGTGCGCCGGGACGGCCCGGCTCTCATCGCGCGTGCGGAGATTGAGCTCGCCGCCTCCCAGTCGTTACTCGACCCGCGTCTATCGGCCCTGGCGGGCGCCCTCGGATTGGTGTTGACCGACGCGTCGGGCCCCGAGCGTCGGCGGTTCGCGGAGGACCGGATGGCGCCGCTGGGGCGAGGATCCACCAGCGATGACGCGGCGTTCCGCCTGATTGAGGCCATCATGATGCGGTCCGAGTAGGGTCGTGGAGGAGTCGCGCGTGGTCGTCATCGTTGTCGCGTGCTATCCCCCGCCGTAATGGTTGCTGTACTTGCTCGTCGTCTCGGGTCGGTTGGTGCGCTTGGCAGTCTTGTGGCCCTCCTCTCGGCGGGGTGTGGTGATGACGCGGACGATGGGGTCTCGAACCCCACGGGTGACGACGACGACGCGGGTGATGACGACGACGACGCGGGCGATGACGACGACGCGGGCGATGACGACGACCTCGGCGATGAGGACCTGCCACCGGTGCCGGACTGCCCGTACGCCGCGGTTTCGGGCGACCCGGAGGTGGCGTTCGAGCTCGTCGGCAGCGGGTTGGACTACCCGGCGACATTTGTCACGGGGGATCCCACCGTCCCGGATCGTCTGTTCGTGCTCGAAAAGGACGGCGACATCAAGGTGGTGGAGCCAGGCAGCACCACGCCGAATAGTCAGGTGTTCTTGCACATCGACGTGATCACCACCGAGCAGGAGATGGGCTTGCTCGGGCTGGCCTTCCACCGCCGGTTTCCCCTCGATCCGCGGTTTTACGTCAACTACAACCCGCCTTCCGGAGACAAAACCATCGTCGCCGAGTATCGCGTTCGCGCCGACGACCCGGGGGTGGTCGACGACAGTGTCGCGCCGAGAGTCGTGTTGGAGTTTGGCCAGCCGTGGCCCAACCACAACGGCGGCATGCTGGCGTTCGGTCCCCGCGATGGTTTCCTGTACATCGCGACTGGAGATGGGGGGGCCGCAGCCCAAGGCGGGGGCACGGCGACTTCGCAAGATCCGGGCTCTTTGCTGGGCAAGATTTTGCGTATCGACGTCAACGCGCGCGGGGAAGCGGCGTACTCGATCCCCCCCGACAACCCATTTGTCGGCCGTGCCGGCGCGGCCGGTGAGGTGTGGGCTCTGGGGTTGCGCAACCCATGGCGATTTTCCTTCGACTCGGCCACGGGGGTGCTTTACGCGGGAGATGTGGGTGAAGCGCGGTGGGAGGAGATTTCGATTGTGGAGTCGGGAAAAAACTACGGTTGGGACCGGCTGGAGGGGTTTCATTGCTTCAGCGGGACGCCCTGTGACGACAGCGCGGGGCCCAATGGGACCAACAGCAATGGCTACACCGCGCCGATTGCCGAGCATCCGCACGACGACTTTTTGTCGGTCACGGGGGGGTACGTCTACCGCAGTTGCGAAGCCCCGGAGTGGCAGGGCATCTACTTCTACGGCGATTGGGTCAACCCTCGGGTATTGGCGCTGCGTTGGGATGGCAGCAGCGTGGAGCCGATCAACGGGTCACTGGGCCGGTACCCGGCGGGCCCGACGACGTTCGGCAGCAACGCATGGGGCGACGTGTATGTGGTCTCCGGCAACGATTTCGACGGCTCGACAGTCCACCGCCTGCGGCCGGCGGGCGCGGGCGATTATTGATTCCGGCCAACCGGTCACCCGCCGAAATCAGCTCCGGCGACACCTCGGTGCCGTACACCTTCGC
>QKPP01000192.1:12495-12725 GCA_006508105.1 Myxococcales bacterium FL481
GTACTCATCCCTCTCGCGTATATCGAGAGCTGACATCCTGGTCTCTCGGTTCTCGCCCCTTCGCTGATTTTCAGCTAGAAAATGTCTCAACTGATGTTGGCACAGGGGGAGTCGCTTGCGGTCTCGTCCATCAAACGTAGCGACATCGTGCACCGCCACGTGCTCTCCGACCGCCGACAATCCTCTCCCACCATCCGCTGTCGGAACCAAGGGGTCGACTTGCCGCTCGC
>QKPP01000259.1:0-2850 GCA_006508105.1 Myxococcales bacterium FL481
GGCGGCGGTGACCCAGCTGTTCTACGTCAACAACTGGTTGCACGACTATTGGTACGACTCGGGGTTTGACGAGGCTTCGGGCAACGCTCAGGCCTTCAACTACGGGCGTGGCGGGGTAGAAAACGATCCGGTGCGAGCCGAGGCGCAGGATTCAGCTGAGGCTGGCTTTCGCGACAACGCCAACATGACGACGCCGGCTGACGGCGCATCGCCTCGCATGCAGATGTACCAGTGGACCAACGTCGATGTGCTCCGAGAGTTGACCATCGACCCTAGCCCTGAAGGCTATGTGGGCGCCACGGGTTACGCTCAGTTTGGGCCGAGCACCTTCGACCTGACGGCGGAGGCGGTACTCGCGAACGATGGGACCGAGCCGGTCACCGACGGTTGCGAAGAACCTGAAGATGACATCGCCGGGAAGATCTTGGTTGTCGAATCGGGGGCGACCGATGACGCGCCTCCCGTTTGCCGCTCAGTGGATCGCGCGCAGATTGCTCAGGCCGCCGGTGCCGTGGGCTTGATCTATTTGGGTGATAGCGAGGCGGTGCCGACGCTGGGCAGTGACCCCAATATTGAGATTACCATTCCGGGCCTTTCGTTGGCCAAGCCCGACGGCGATCTGCTCGTGGCTCAGCTCGGTGAGGACGACCCGACCGAGCTGACCATGAAACGCGAAGCTCGGCCCGACCGCGATGGCACGATTGACAACCAAATCGTTGCTCACGAGTGGGGGCACTACCTACATCATCGCCTGGTGCTCTGCGGTGCTCATAGCTGTCGTGGCATGAGCGAGGGGTGGGCCGATTATGTGTCGTTGCACATGACGGTACGCGAGGATGACGATCCCGAAGGCCTCTATCCGGTGGCCAGCTACGCTACTGCGAAGGGCGGAGAAAACAACTACTACTTCGGTATCCGTCGGTATCCGTACTCCACGGATATGACGAAGAGTCCGTTGAGTTTCAGGCACATCAAGACCTCCGAGGAACTGCCGGATGATGTGCCGATGCAACCCAAAGCTCCCGACAACGCTCAGGTTCACAACGTGGGCGAGGTCTGGGCCTCGATGCTGCACGACGCCCATATGAATCTGCTCGCGGCGAGTCGTGGGCCCAACGCGCGCATGAGCTGGGAAGAAGCGCATCGCCGCATGGCCGACTACATCGTGGCCGGCATGAAACTCACGCCCGTCGAGCCCGATTTCGTCCAACAACGTGACGCGATTTTGGCCGCGGCGGCGGCTGTCGATCCCGACGACATGGAGGCGCTAGCCGAGGGCTTCGCGAAGCGCGGCCTCGGTAGTTGCGCGGTCGCACCACCGCCGACCTCAACCAACAACGAAGAGGCGGTTGAGGCGACGGGCCTGCAGGGCAAGATCGAGTTTCTGGCCTGGGAACTGTCGGACCGCGGCGCAGGTGCCAAGTCCTGTGATGAGGATGGGGTTCTCGATGTCGGTGAGCAGGGCAACCTGCGTATTTTGGTCGCCAACACCGGTGCAGTGCCATTGGAGTCGTTTACTGCCGCGGTGAGTACAACCTCACCGGCGCTGACGTTGGCACAAGCCGAGGTCGAGATCGATCCCCTCGCCCCCCACGAAAGCACTATTGTCGAGATCGGAGCTACGCTCGCAGACGATACTGTCGACCCCCAGATTGCTCCCATCGTTCTCACGCTCGCGGACCCCGAGGCCTGCGAGCCGGAAATCCCGCAGGCCATCAGCGCCCGGATCAACACCGATGACGAGGAGAACGCGAGCGCGACCGACGATGTCGAAGCGCACAATAGCGCAATGCTCATTGCGCAAACGGCCGGTCCTCCGGAACCGCTGTGGGGCCGGGTTCGGTTGTACGGGCCCAACAGCGACGAGGGGCACGCTTGGTTGGGCCTAGACTCACCATTCGTCTCGGATACTTCGTTGGTCACGCCGGTGTTGGAGCTGACCGGCGAGGAACCCTTTGTCTTTCAGTTTTTGCACTTCTTCCAGTTCGAGTCGGACTCGCTCACTCAAACGGAGCCCGAGGAACCGATTGTGCACTGGGATGGAGGCGTGCTTGAAATCAGCCGTGACGAGGGCGCTACTTGGGAAGATGTTTCCGAGTACGTCGACCCGGGTTATGGCGGCACGATCGGTGAGTATCCCAACTTGCCCAACCCGCTTGCGGGCCGGCCGGGTTTCGTGGGGCAAAGCGTGGAGGGCAACCAGATCGTGTTTGAACCGCTGACGTTGGACTTCGGCACGATGCTCGGCGACGATAAGGTCCGGCTGCGTTTCCGCATTGGCACTGATTCGGCGGTGGGGGCATTCGGTTGGCTCGTGGACGATGTTGTTGTGTCGGGTATCTCGAACACGCCGTTCACCGCGGTCGTGGCCGACGATGGTGACTGCGATGACGACGACGATGACGATGACAGCGCAACCGGAAGCGATACCGGCAACGATTCGGGGGCTGACACCGGGGACACCGGGGCGGCGACTGCAGGAGGTGACGATGACGATGACGATGACGACGACAACGGCGGTGGTTCTGGGGGAGACGACGACGGATGTGGCTGCCGCAGCAGCGAATCGTCGGGCGGACCCGTCGGTTTGGCCGCGTTGCTCGGGTCGATGGCGCTCGGGATGGGACGTCGTCGTCGGGCTCGAAACTCGGGGACCAACTGATGGGTCGTTCGCCGGGCGGTCTTCTAGCTCTCGTCGGCGCAGGAGGAGTGGCCGTCATCGCGGCTGCTCTGGGCTGTGCGGGAGCCGTGGATTCCGAGTCGCGGAAACAGCCGCCGCCGGCGACTCCTACGGCGGTGGGAGTCGGGCTGGAACAGTCTGCGCCCGCCACTCGTAGCAGTGGGGAGTCG
>QKPP01000259.1:2860-3172 GCA_006508105.1 Myxococcales bacterium FL481
CAACCCCAGCCGGCCGGGGTGACGGCTCCGGCCTCCTCGGTGGTTTCCGCGGGTTCGGCCCCAGCGGGACAGGCGAGTTCACCGGGCGCCGCGACGGCTCAGGGGCTGACCGCTTCTCATCGGGCGGCCCCCTCTCATGGGACGTCCCCCTCCTCTGGGGCGGCAGCCAGTCACGCGGTGCCAGCTGATGGCATGGCGAAGCCGGATGGCCCGGCGAACTCGCCGACCAGACCGGCCCCGAGTGCGGTGGGGAGTACTCCGAAGAAGTCGGGGGCGGGCGATGCACCTCGGCCAGCGGCTTCGCTCCCCAAG
>QKPP01000259.1:3182-3434 GCA_006508105.1 Myxococcales bacterium FL481
GGTCCAGTCGGCCTGTTCGAAGGATGCCGATTGTCGCCTGGTCTCGAACGCCTGCGGTTCGTGTTCTTGCTCGGCGGTGACTCGTGGAGGCGCAGTCCCGACGTGCAAAAACCCGGTCGCTTGCATCCAGGATCCGTGCGCCGGCTTTGCTGTCCGGTGCGTGCAGGGACGCTGCCAGGCCCGTGGCCAGGTGGAGTAGCTAACCAGACGCCCGGGCAGCTCTAGCGAGACGAGCGCGTCGCTTAGGCGGCG
>QKPP01000054.1 GCA_006508105.1 Myxococcales bacterium FL481
CGCGATACCCCGTCGCGTGGTCTTCGAGCCCCGCGAGCTGACGCGACTCGACCGCGGCCGCGAAGCGACGAGCCAACCAATCCTCGTCGGGACGGGCCGCCGACCATGTCAGCGAACGGTAGGCGATGGTCGAGTCGGGCGAGTAGAGCCCCCAGCCGAGCGCTTCTTGGCGAGGACCCACCAGCCGGGCGAGCCCCGCCGGGTCGGCCGGACCTTGCACCGAGGCGATCTGCTGGCGACGGATCCACGGCGAGTCGCCGGGTTCGTAGCGCCCTGCGTCCCGACGCAGTTTCACGACAGTTTCGACCACGCCGATCTAGCCCTCCAGCAAAAAAGACGCGGTGATGTCCCCAATGGTCTCCAGCGAGTCCACCATCGCGTGATCATCGTCGACCTCGGTCAGCTCGACCGAGGGGTTGGTCTCGGCGTAGCCGCGCGACACCGACAGTGGCACGACGGTGTCTCGGCGGCCGTGCACGATGACGGTCGGACAAGCGATGGCCGGTTGCTCGGGGTGGCGCCGCATGTCCTCGACCAGCGCCCAATGCACCGGCGACTCTCGCTCCCCCGGACCGACGAACGTGCGCCAGCCGGTCTGTTGCCACGCCTGCATCCCGGCGGCACCGATCAGCGCCTCCCAGCGCCGCGCGAAGCCAAACGCCGGGCATAACAACACGGCTCGATCGACTCGTTCCGGATGCGACGCGCTCCACAGCGCGGCGACGTAACCGCCCATGCTCGAGCCGACCAAACGCCAGCGCGCCGAGGCCGGTCCGGCGGCATGGGCTTCATCCAACGCCGCGAGGGCGCCCGACAACGTCAACTCCCGAAACGACGGACGGTTGAGGTCGAGCCGCTCGAGCGTCTTGCCGCGAGCCAGATAGCGTTCGGCCAGCCACGTGCCTTTGACCGAGTTCGCGTCGGATCGGAACCCGTGGAGGTACGCGTGGCGAATCGAAACCCGTGCGATCACAGCCGCCAACTTACCGCAGGCCGGCAGTCCCGCCAACCGCGACCGCCGGATGCGGCTGGTGCAAACACGGTTCGTCGCCACGACGATTCGACGCATCGGCTCAAGATGAGCCAGACCATCGGCCGCGCCCGCTCACGCCGGGCGGTCGGGGCGGTCGGGGCGGTCGGGTCGGTCGGGTCGGTCGGGTCGTCGGTCGCGTGGCGGTTTGACTCCGAGCCGCTGGCCTCAGCTTCGTGGCTCGCCCGCGCGAGGGAGGTTGAAACGACGACTAGCGTAGCAGCACACCGTCACGAAGGGGGTCGCTCGGATCGAACACGAACGTGTGCTCACCGGTGATGAACGCCGTCCCGGCAACCTCGGGCACGATGGCGGCGTGTGGTCCGACGGTCGTCGTCTCGGCGACTCGCACGCGAAACGAGCTGCCGATGATGCTCGCGATCTCGATGTCTTCGCCGAGCGCCAATTCACCGCGAGCGTGCAGGATAGCGGCCCGACCACTGACGCCGGTCCCGGTCGGGGATCGATCCACCTCGCCGTCGGCAAACACACACACGTTGCGCGTGTGCACGCCCCCTTGACCTGGCTCGCTGAAGATGACGCCGTACACAAAGCCGAGCCGCTCGTCCCCACCGGGATAGACCGGCGGCGTGTGGGCTTGCACGACCGGTTTGATCGCGCGCGAGAGCTCCACCAAACGATCCTGATTCTCCGGGCGCACGGCCACGCCGAGGTCGGTGGCCTCGACGTAGGCATAGAACGCGCCGCCGTAGGCAAGGTCGTAGCGAACGCGGCCGATCCCCGCAATCTCGACCGCCGCATCGGCGTGCTGGACAAACGACGCCACGTTGCGAAACGACACCTCGACGACCCGGTCGCCATCACGCCGAACCGACGCCACCACGCGGCCCGCGGGGGTGTCGAAGCGAATCACCCCATCGTCGTCGGCGCGGAACAACCCGCGCTCGATCCCCACTTTGCCCAGGGCAATGATCCCGTGGCCGCACATGGTGCTGAATCCGGCGTTGTGCAAAAACAGCACACCAACGTGCCCGTCGGGCGTGGTCGGTTCCGTGAGAAAAGCCCCGTACATGTCGGCGTGGCCGCGAGGCTCCAGCATCAGTGCCCGCCGAAGGCCGTCGAGCTCGCGCTCAGCGTACGTGCGTTTGTCGAGAATCGTGTCTCCCACGATCGGGGGCAAGCCCTTGGTCACAATGCGAAGGGGCTCTCCGCCGGTGTGGGCATCAATCGTTTGAATCGGGCCGAATGCAGACATGGGTGAACTCCGTGGCGCGAGGCTACGCTACGGCCCCCGGGTTGGGTAGCGATGACCCGGCCCTGTCGCTCGCAGCTTGGGACCCGCGACCGCCGGAGCGCGAACCGAGAAGATGAGGCGTGCCCCGCGAACTTCCCGCCAAGCCACGGAGAAGCTACCATCTCGGGATGATGGGGGACGATCGCTTCATCCGGGTGCATGACAACGTCGTCCCCCGCGACGAATGCCGCGAGCTCATCGAGATGTTTCGGCACAGTCCGTACGTGCGCCCGGGCCAGACCCAAGATGCCGACCGTGTCGACAAGTCGTTCAAAGTCTGCGACGAGCTGTTTATCAACGAGGTCTTGGCGGTCGAACAGCGCCCGGCTGAGCGCAAGCGGTGGCAGGCGGTCGATGACCGATTGTTTGAAGTCCTCGACCCGCTGGTGTCGGCTTACAACCACGAGCACCGCCACCTCTACAACCAAGAGCTCGCCGCCGAGGGGTTTCGAATCAAGCGATACCCCAAGGGCCTTGGCCGGTTCGGGGATCACATCGACGCCACGCCCACCACACCGACGAGGGTGTTCGCGCTGATCTTGTACCTCAACGACGTCGCGGACGGGGGGGAGACCGAGTACCCGGTACAAGGGGTGAAGGTCGCCCCACGAGCCGGCCGGTTTGCAATTTTCCCGTGCACGTGGACCTACCCTCACCGCGGCTGCACACCGCTGTCGAACGACAAGTTCATCATCAACAACTTCTTGTGCCTCGTACCGCGGCAAGCTACGGCAGCGCCACGGCCTGGATGAACGTCGCCTCTTCCGTGTCGGGCCGCAAGATCTGAGCGGGCGTGGGCTCGAGATCGTCGAGGCGATCGAGCACGTCATCGGCGTGCAGTCCATACAGGGTTTTCGGTTCGCGCCGCGGTTCAAACGGATCGCCGGCGGGGTCAAACGTGCCTTGGCCCTCCGCGAAGCTGTGCATCAGCACACTGCCCGCATTGTCGACCGCGAGGATCTTCATCGACACGCCCTCGAACCGGTCGAGGCCCGCACTCGACACCCGCACCACGGAACCTTGCGCCACCCCCTCGGGAAGCGAGTCGTCCGGCGCACAGCTCCACGCCAGCCAGCGTCCGTTCGGTGCGACGACGGGCACCTGGCGGGCTTCGCAGGTGGTCTGCGCAATGGTGAGTACCGAAATGCCGTCCGCATCCGCCCTCACGGTCGGCCCGCGCGTCGACGCCAGCACGACGGCCCGACCGGAGTCGACCTGGCGTAGGTGATACCGTCGATCGGGGCCGACCAATGAGCGCGTGACTTCTCCCTGACGCCACAACAGCAGCATGTCGGATGCCGCGAACACATACTGACCGCGACCTAGCGCAGCCAACAGGTTCGCGGAGTCGAACGACTCGTCCAGATCGAGGCGTTCCGGGCGGCACCCCGTCGCGCCCACTCGCCACCAGCGGCTCGCCCCCTCGGCTCGAGCGGCCCGGTACACAAGCTCACGCCCATCGGGGGTCAGTCCCCAATCGCCCCCACACGCGACCACGCTGTCGCATTGATCCGAAAGCAGCCAAGACCCGGCCGGCGCCGGTTCGTCCTTCACGAACGAGCAGCGCCCGATCTCGACCAGCTGTGCCGACTCGCCCGCGCGGCTGGGGTAGCGCCGCGCCACCAAGTCCAACGCGCCCGCCCCCGCGCCGAGCTCGTAGCTCCACAACATCGGCGCTGCGACGGCGGATGCAGACCAGATCAGCTGGGTCACCGCCGTCAGCGCGATCACACGCCCTTGGCGATCCCGCCAACCCGCGCCGCGGCCGGGAAGCGGAGCAACCGCCAATCGATCGGGACCCGACCAGATCAGCGCGTCTCCCTGTTGGGTGAACGCGAACGACGGCGGCTCGAGTCCGGTCACGTTCGCATGGCGCACGGTCATCGAGCGTCCATCGACCAAGTCGACGACCTTCGTCTCATCAGCCGGACCGCGCACCGCGACCCTGCGGCCCGCGGGATCGAGCAACAGCGGTACGTAGGGCCGGTCGTCCGCGACACCCGACACCTCAATGGTGCTTCGGGCCCCGCGATCGTACACGTGGATCGTTCGCGGCTGTCCGTCGCCTCGCACGACGTCCAGCCATACCGCGCGGGCGGACACGGGGGTCGCCTGGCAAGCCCCCGCCGAGCTGAGCAACAGCGCCGCGAGCCACCCCCGCGCGTGCTCCGCCAACCTCATCGTCCACCACGGTAGCACGCCGGTCGGCATCACTGCCTGCACCGGGTCGGACGCGTGCTCATCCCTCAAACTGCTCCGCTGACGCGCCCTCGATCGCCGGCACTCCAGTTGCGCCCCTTGTCGGCTTGCGGCAAGGTTGCGCGCCATGGTCGACGAACACGACGGACCCCAATCCGATGACCTGCCCGCGGACGACTCCACCGCCGCGCCAGAGGGTGACGAGCCCGATGAGGCGGAACTCAACGAAGCGCAGCGGCAGCTAGCTGAAGCGGCGCAGGCCGTCGATTTCGTCGTGTTGCCCCTCGCGTGTACCAATGAGGGCAAGGGCGCGCCGCTGGCCATGGGGCTGCAGCGTTGGTGGGCGCAAGAGCTCACGCGCCAAGGAGGCCAGGCCGCCGCGCCCGTGTTCACCGCCATGCGCGAGCAGGACAACCGCCAAGTCCCCGCGTTGATGGTGTACCGCGAACCGTGGAAAACCGAGCAGATCCGCGAAGGCGTCGCCCGATTCCCGAACGCGAAGCGAGTCTTGGTCGCCGACTTCCATGTGTCTGACGACCATCTCAAGCTCGAGGCACGACTGGCCGACGTTGAGCCCGAGGCCTTCTCAGACCTTCAAACGTGGACGATCGAGACGTCCGCGGAAGAGCTGCCCGCCAAGCTGTTCGAGTTTGTGCAAGAAGTCGCCGCGCGCAACGGTCACGTGCTCGAGCATAAAACCTGGCAAGAGAGTTTCGGCACCGAGCACAAGCAAGCGGTCCTGTCGTTTCTCGTCGGCCTCGGCAACCTCTCGGCGCTGCAGGGTCGCTGCGTGCCCACGACATCGGACCAGCTGCTCAATCCGTTGATGGACGCGGTGAACCGCGCCCCGGAGATGGACGGGGCGATGGAAGCACTGCACGGCATGGTCGACATCCTCGTCGGCATCCAGCCCGACAAAGCCGCCGTCCCGCTCTCCGTGCAAGCCCTCAACATCGCCGCGCAACGGCGAGAAAAAGACCCCGCCGCCGCCCATCACCTCGGGATGCTCCTGCGTCGGCTCGGCGACCTGCCGTCCGCCGCGAACGCGTTCAATCGGGCCTTCAACCTGCAACCGACCGATCCCGCCATCGCCACCGGGTTCATCGACACGCTGCGCACGCTTGGTGACAGCGCCAACGCCCTCAAAGTCGCAGAATTCGCGCTCGAGCGAGGCAACGAGGCCCCCGGTCTGCTCGGTCTGTACGGGCACCTGCTGATCGAGGACGACAAATTCGATGAGGCCGAGCCGTTCTTGCGCCGGGCGATTGACGAGGGCCAAGTCGCGGGCGCCTACGGCGACCTTGCCAACGTGCTGTGGGATCGCGCGGACTCCGACAGCGACTCGGGTAAAGAGGATCGCGAAGAAGCCCTCGGCTTGTTGCGCGCGGCCGTCCAGCAGTCGGCCATCGCCAAGACCACCCTCGACATGCTCCTCGATCTACACGAGGAAGAGGGCCTCGCCGACGCCACGAAGCTGTTGCTCGAGGCGGCGGAGCGCCACCCTCAAAGCCCGCTGGTCCTCACCGCCGTCGCCAACATGTATCTCGATGGCGACGCCCCCGAGAAAGCGAAGCCCCACCTCGAGCAAATCCTGAAGCTACCGCGACGCTCCCTCGACGACGAGGCCTTCGCGCGTCGCGGCCTGCTCACGCTCACCGTCGATGAGTTCGAGGAGCGCTACGATGCGGCGGTCGCCAGCATCCAAGGCGGCAACGCCGAGGCCCAAGGAAAAGCGGCCATCTTCATGCGCGAGGTCATTCAGAAAGACCCGCGGTTTTGGCAACCGCACATGATGCTCGCGTTGGCCGTTCGTGGCACCGAGGGTGACGCGGCTGCGCTCGCGCATCTGAACACCGCGGTGAAACTGCGACCCAATGATGCCGAGATCCGCACGTTGCTCGCCGCGATCCTGCGCAAGCAGGGCCGTCCCGCCGAGGCCGTCGAGCACCTGCGAGTCGTGGTCGCCCTCAACCCCCGCGACATCGAGCCGGTGCAAAACCTCGCCCGGTGCATGCGCGACGCGAACCTGTTCGACGAAGCCCGAGCGGTGTGTGAGACCGCGCTCAAGATGGTCCCCGGCAACAAGGACTTCCAGGCCATCTTGGACGGCCTACCGCCGCCGCGCGAAGAACAAAACTAGCCCAGGTCGACCGCCGCCTATCGACGGTAGCGAAAGATCCGCTTGCTACCGTCGAGCAGCAAAATGAAGCTAAACGAGAACTCGATCGTGCGGGTCTTTGGATCCACGAGCTGCGCGGGCGGGTTCGTGAACGGCTGGGCGGCCCGAACAGCCCGGATGGCTTCCTCGTCCAGGTACTGAATCCCAGCGGGAGAGTCGATGCCGATTTTGCGCACCGACCCGTCGGGGGCCAGCACGATGTGCAGCCGGGTGGTGCGGGTCTTGTTCCCGTACTTCTTGCCGTAGGGATCACGAGCCGCGTGGACCACCTCGGGGTGCCAGTGTTGCGCGATGGCGTCGCGCACTCGGTTGAAAAACGACGCGAAACGGTTTCGTCGCGAGTTGAGGATGTTCTCAGCCCCTTCGTCGACGTCTTCGAGACGTTCCATGTTGCCGCGCTGCCCGAACGTGTCCCGCATGCTCTGGCGCATTCCTGACCGACCCAACGGCGTCGCGCTCGGTGCCGCCGATGAAGCGCGGGGGGCCAGCTCACCGGCTTCGTCTTGACGCAAATTGTCTCGTCGCTCGGTGATTGCATCCAAAGGATCCGACTCCGATCCTTGCGACCGGCCATCGGTCGGACTCGGCGAGTCGGCGGGGCTCGGGGTCGAGGTCTGGCTCCCCCGGGCCCGCGACCCCGCCGTACCGGGCCGGGCGCGCGACAGCGGCGCGGTCTGCTGCTGCTTCACCGCATTGTCAAACTCGCTGATGTTGTCGCTGTCGTCCGGCGCCCGCTTGTTGACGCGATCGTTTTTCACCACTCGCTGAGGCTTCGGCGGCTCCGACGGTTCGGCGCGCTCGGGCGCCTCCTCCTCAGGCATGAGCGCGACTTCCATCACCTCGTCCGTGGTGGGAAGCGGTCGATCGACCCATCCCAGCGCGAGTACCCCCTCCATGACAATCGCCAGCACCGCGTGCATCGCCAACGCCAGCAACAAGATGGCCACCACGGCGGCGGCCGACATCTTCTCGTGGCGCGAGGGCATGAACTTCTATGATACGAGCTCGTCGCAGCCGCGACCATGGACGGTCACGGGCCGCCACAGATGCGCTGAATTCGAGTGCGATCGCGCCGAGACGTTTTGCGCGCACCGACTTGACGCCCTCGGTCTAGCCGCACTGCCGCGCATCACGTACAGATCGGCCACGTCGTGCCGTCCGCCGAACCGTCGACTCGCTCCCCCTCCGCCGGCGCTGGTCCGTGTCCGCCCGCGTGGCGACTGGAGCACGACCTGACCGGGCACCTCGCGGAACTGGCCCGCTTTCGCCGGCGTCGTCAGCTCGAGCGATCGCCGCTTTACGGCCGACTGCAAGACGAGATCGAACGCGTGCTGCATGGGTTCGAGTGGCGCTTGCAGCCCCCGGTCCCGCCGCCGACGGGCCCGCCAACCCTACGCGCCGCGGCGTGGAACCTCGAGCGTGGCAAGCAGCTCGACGCGATCTTGGCGACCTTCGCTGAACAGCCATCGTTGCGCGATGCGGACCTCCTGTTTCTGACCGAGCTCGACATCGGCATGGCCCGCTCGGGCAACCTCAACATCGCGGAACGCATCGCAGATGAATTGGGCATGGCGTACGTGTTCGCCAACTTCCACTTGGTACTGGCCCCCGGCGACCACGGCGAGCAACGGCAGCACGAGGCCAACACGTTGGCGTTGCACGGGTCCGCGATCATGAGTCGGTACCCGATCCGTCGCTTCGATGCGGTCAGCTTGCCCGAGTGCGTCGACAAGTTCCACGTGCTGGAGAAACGTCTCGGCAGCAAGCGGTCGCTGATCGCCGAGGTTCTCACCCCGCACGGGTCGATCACGGCCATCGTCGTGCACCTCGACCCTTTCGCCGGCAGCCGGCATCGCGGGTTCCAGATGGCACGCACCATGGCGGCGGCGCGACGATTCGGGGGTGATCGAGTACTCCTGGGCGGTGACCTGAACACCAACACCTATCACCTCGGCAGCGCGCGCGGGCTGGCGGCCAACTTCGCCCGAAAGATGGTCGTACTGGGCTTCGACCGCACCGTCGAACAGTATTTGACCCCGCAAAAAATCTTCGAACGACCGGTGTTCAACTCCCTGGCCGCCCATGGCATGCACGTCGACGGCTTCAACGATCTGACGAAGGGCACCTTCCACTACGACCTTCGCGACCCCGACGTCGTGCGCAAGACAAGTGACTACATCCCGCCCGTCTTGTACCGCTGGCTCGATCGACGACTCGAACCGTGGCAAGGCCGGGTCCCCATGCGCATCGACTGGTTCGCCGGGCGGGGCCTGAGCCCGCGTTCCCCGTGGGTCATCGAACTTCCCCAGCACCACGGGGTGCGGGCCTCCGACCATCACCCGATCGGCGTCACCGTGGATCTGTAGTCGCGGCTCGCCGGCCGAAGCGACCCTCACCTAATTCGAGGCGAGTGTGCCGTTGTGGGTTCAGGATCGCGACGTACGCGGAGCGTTAACGAGCGCTGTCTCGACGCACGACGACGCGACGCCCTTGGCCGCGGCGGGCCGTCCCGCGGCCACCCGGGAGCGGGCCCGCTGCACCTGGCTCCACGAAAATGGACCGGGGAGCGCGCCGGGTTTTCGGTACACTGCCGACGTGACAAATCGACCGATCCGACGCTTGCTGTGTGCGAACCGGGGTGAGATAGCCATTCGCGTGTTTCGGGCTGCGACCGAGCTGGGGCTCGAGACCGTCGCCATATTCTCTCATGAAGACCGCGTGAATCTGCACCGCTACAAGGCCGACGAAGGCTATCAAATCGGTCGCAAAGGTAAGCCGGTGGCGGCCTATCTCGATATTGAGGAGATCATCCGCACCGCGAAGGACAACCGGGTGGACGCCATTCACCCCGGGTACGGCTTTCTCTCCGAGCGCGCAGACTTTGCCCGCGCGTGTGAAACGAACGGGATCGTGTTCGTGGGCCCGCCGGCAGCGGTCATCGAGCAACTCGGCAGCAAGACGGCTGCCCGCGAACTTGCGGTTCGAGTGGGGGTACCGGTGGTACCTGGTACCGAGGGCGCGGTGTCCAGCCTCGACGAGGCCCAAGCCTTTGCCGCCGAAGCGGGCTATCCGCTGATCATCAAGGCCGCCATGGGCGGGGGCGGCCGGGGCATGCGAGTCGTCCGCCAAGCGGACGAGCTCGCCGAGTCCCTCGAACGCGCCACGTCCGAGGCGCTATCGGCATTCGGCGACGGGACCGTGTTTATCGAACGCTACGTCGAGCGGCCGCGCCACATCGAAGTGCAGATCTTGGCGGACGCGTCCGGCCGGGTCATCCACCTGTTCGAGCGTGACTGTTCCGTGCAGCGCCGCCACCAAAAGGTCGTCGAGATGGCGCCGGCGGTGGGGCTCGAGTCCCACGTGCGCGACGCCATCACGGCGGACGCAGTGCGACTCGCCGAGGCCGCCAACTACCGCAACGCAGGCACGGTGGAGTTTTTGGTCGACGGCGATGGGCGTCACTACTTCATCGAAGTCAATCCCCGGATCCAAGTCGAGCACACGGTCACCGAACAGGTGACCGGCGTCGACTTGGTCCAAGCTCAGATCCGGATCGCTTCGGGCGCCACGCTCGATGAGCTCGGCTTGCGCCAAGGTGCGATCGATGTCCGCGGTTTCGCCGTGCAGTGCCGAGTGACCACCGAAGACCCGGCCAACGGTTTCCAGCCCGACAACGGACGCATCGAGGTGTTTCGCTCGGCCTCCGGCATGGGAATCCGGCTCGACGGCGGTGCCGGATACGCCGGGGCCGTCATCTCGCCGTACTACGACTCGCTGCTGGTCAAAGTCACCGGACAAGCCCTCACCTTCGGCGGCGCCACCCAAAAGCTGCGGCGGGCCCTGGCGGAGTTTCGCGTGCGCGGGGTCAAGACGAATATCCCGTTTTTGCAAAGAGTGCTCAGCCACGAGGTGTTCTTGTCTGGGAACGCTCGCACCAGCTTCATCGACACGACGCCGGAGCTGTTCGAGTTTCCCCGGCGGCGCAACCGAGCCCAACGCGTGCTGCGTTACCTCGGCGAGGTGCGGGTCAATGGGGCGCCGCTGACCACGGGCAACCCCGTGCCGCCGTCGGCCATCGATCCCGACCCGGTACCCGTCCCCGCAGGTCCACCCCCGCAAGGCTGGCGGCGTGTTTTGCTGGAACAAGGCCCCGCGGCCTTCGCCAAGGCGGTACGCGAGCATCCCAGCGTGTTGCTGACGGACACGACGTGGCGTGACGCTCACCAATCTCTGCTGGCCACGCGGGTGCGCACCATCGATCTCGAAGCGATTGCACCCGCTACCGCCCACGCGTTGGTCCATTGCTACTCGCTCGAGATGTGGGGCGGCGCGACATTCGACGTCGCGCTGCGGTTTCTCCGGGAGTGTCCGTGGCATCGACTGGCGCGGCTGCGGGAGAAAGTACCGAATATCCCGTTCCAAATGCTGCTGCGTGGGGCCAATGCGGTGGGTTACACCAACTACCCCGACAACGTGGTGCGACGGTTCGTCAAGCAAGCCCGGGACACCGGGGTCGACGTGTTCCGAATCTTCGATTGTCTCAACTACGTCGAGAACCTCAAACTCGGGGTCGATGTCGTCGGTGAGGCCAACGGGGTCATCGAGGCCTCGGTCTGCTACACCGGCGACGTCGCCGATGCCTCCCGCACCAAGTACAGCCTCGACTACTACGTCGACGTCGTGGGGCAACTCGTCGACTTGGGTATTCACGTGCTTGCGGTCAAGGACATGGCCGGGCTGCTCAAGCCCGAAGCCGCTCGCCAGCTGATCACGACCCTCCGAAAAGCCTATCCCTACCTACCGATTCACGTGCACACGCACGACACGGCCGGCACGGGCGTCGCATCGATGATCGCGTGCGCCCGAGCCGGCGCCGATGCGGTCGATGTCGCCTTGTCGGCCATGTCCGGGCTGACGTCACAACCGGCCCTGGGCGCGGTGGTGGCCGGACTCGAGGGCACCGAGCGCGACACAAAGCTCGACCTCGATGCGATCGACACCATCAACGGCTATTGGGAGCAGGTTCGAGGCTTGTACGCCCCGTTCGAGTCAGGCCTCAAAAGCGGCAGTGCAGACGTCTACGTGCACGAGATGCCCGGCGGCCAGTACACCAATCTGCAGTTCCAGGCAAAATCGCTGGGCCTCGGGGGCCGCTGGCGGGGGATCAAACGGGCCTACGCCGCAGCGAATCGGCTGCTGGGCGACCTCATCAAGGTGACCCCTTCTTCGAAGGTCGTCGGCGATCTAGCCCAGTTCATGGTGCAAAATGATCTCGACGAGGAGGATGTGGTCGAGCGGGCCGAAACGCTGTCGTTCCCGCGTTCGGTGATCGAGTTCTTCCAGGGGTACCTCGGTGAGCCGTACCAGGGCTTTCCCGAACCGCTACGCACCCGGGTGCTCCGGGGGCAACCCAAACTCGACGGCCGCCCGGGAGCCTCGCTGCCTGACCTCGATTTCGCCGAGCTACGCCGCCAGTTGGCCGACAAGTGGGGCAACGTGAGCGAGCAGGACGTCACGTCGGCCGCCCTGTACCCGCAGGTATTCGACGAGTACATGGCGTTCCGCGCCAAGTATAGCGACGTGTCCGTGTTGCCCACCCGGTCGTTCTTGGCCCCGATGGCCATCGGCGAAGAGGTTTCGTTCGCCATCGAACGGGGCAAGACGCTCGTCGTGAATCTCAAGGGAGTCGGCGACCTACACGAGGGCAGCCGCGAGGTGTTCTTCGAGCTCAACGGCCAGCCGCGCTCGATCCAGGTGCCCGACGCGTCGGCCGCTCACGAGGTCGTGACTCACGAGACGGCAGATCCAGACGATCCGGGGTCCATTGGCGCCCCGATGCCGGGCCTCGTGGTCGACGTTCTCACCGACGTGGGCAGTGCGATCGAGAAAGGCGACGGTCTGCTGGTGCTCAGTGCCATGAAGATGGAGACGACCGTCGCCTCCCCGGTCGCAGGCACCGTGGGCCGAGTGGTCGCCAAGATCGGGGACCAGCTTCGTGCGGGCGACTTGCTGGTGG
>QKPP01000053.1 GCA_006508105.1 Myxococcales bacterium FL481
GTCATCGTCATCGTCATCGTCATCGTCATCGTCATCGTCATCATCATCGTCATCGCCGTACCCCCAGAACGGCAAGTCTCTCCACTCGATGACGAACACGCGCTCCGGCTCCGCACCGTACGTCGCGATATAGATCCCGTCGCCGAATTCCGGATCGATATCATCCCACAGGGGATAGATCGCTGCGTTCGGCTCGCTCGGGTCCGGAATCGGGCGATTCGAGTAGTCGGGGTAGCTCGAACTCGCGGCTGCGTAGCCAGTCGGCGACACGGTCAACGACTCGATCGTCTCCCCGTACAAAATGGTCGAAAACGGTAGCTCGATTGTGACCTGCTCCCATTGATAATCCAATGGCAGGCGCTCTTGACCGGGTAGGTGCTCGAACCCAACTTGACTACAAACGTAGCCGTAGCTATCGGTGCGTCGGGTCAACACCGGGTTCACTTGCACCGCGCCGTCGACGACAATCTCAAAGTCACCGGCGTCAAAACACCCGCCGACGCTCGCACGCAGCACATAGTCTCCCTCCGGCACCGCGTCGAAGCGAAAAGCTCCGGTACCATCGGTCTTCACCGGGTCAAGCGGCGTCCCGACCAAGCTCACCGTCGCCCCCTCCAGCGGGCGACCGTCGATGTCCCGTACCGTTCCGCTCACGGGGTGGGTCGGCGCCTCGGCGAGCTCGAAGTCTAGTCGGGTGACCACATCCTCGGAGATCGTGGCGTCCGGGCCGGTCACATCGAGGTATCCGAACGCCTCCGCTTGGGTGCTGTACGTGCCGACCGACAGTCGCAATCCGTACTCGCCATCTTCGCCGGTAGCGGTGCGACGGTCAGCGGGGCCACCCACGCCGACCAACGCGCCAACGATCGGCTCGCCATCTGCGTCCGTGACGTAGCCTTCCAAACGTCCGCTTGGGCCCACCGGGGCCTCCCACAGAGCCTCCCACACGTCGAGCCGGCCCTCGCCCCATCCGTTGTTGTTGGCTTCCTCGCCGCCACACCCGGACTCGTCCTCTTGATCATGGGCCGAACGATCCAAAATGGACCGCGTGGTCTCCACGTCCCCCATGATTGCGGGGGCGGCAGACCACAGCAGTGCCACCGAGCCCGCCACGTGCGGGGCCGCCATCGACGTACCGGAGAACGCGGCGTACCCGTTGCCCGGCACGGAGCTCAGCACGTCGACCCCAGGTGCCGCGATGTTGGGCTTGATCGCGTCGAACACCGACGGGCCGCGGCTCGAGAAATCGGCCAGTTCTCGACCCTCGTCGTACGCGCCCACGGCATACGATTCTGGGTAGTCACCCGGAGACCCCGCGGATCCACAGAAGGGCCCGGAGTTCCCGTTTGAAAACACCGGGAATATCCCGGCGGCCACCCAAGCCTCCACGACACCGCGGTAGAAGTCGTCCCCTGGACCGCCCCCCCATGAGTTGTTGATCACGTGCGGCCGGAGATCAGGACGAGGATTGTCGCCGTTGAGATCGGTGGGCGCGAGCATCCACTGACCCGCACTCACCAATGCCTCGAGAGAGCACGACGAGCTCTCGCACCCCTTGGCCGAGATCCAGCGGGCGGCAGGAGCCACCCCGATCTGCGCACCATCCCCATCATCTCCGACGACGGTGCCCGTCGTATGCGTCCCGTGGCCGTCATTGTCGCACGGCTGGTTTGACGGCGAACCGCAAACGTTTGACGGGTCGTGCCAATTGTAGTTGTGGTCCAACTCGCCGCCGGGCTGTAGACCGCGATACTGACTGAGCAGCGCAGGGTGATCGAACTGTGCCCCCGTGTCGATCGTCGCGATCACCACGCCCTCACCCCGAGTGCCGAACTCGTCCCAGGCCTCGGGAGCCGCGATGTCACCGATGTTCCACTCGATGGCGTTCGCCGGCATTGTGCGCACCGCGGGACGTGGCTTGGGGAGTGTGTAGTTGCGGTCCTCGACGATTCGATCGACGTCGGGACGTTCCTCGATCTGGCGCAGCAACGAAGACGGCGCCGTCACCTTGATCGCGTTGACGGCCCAGAACGCTCGGTACTGGACACTCCGCGAGTCGAGAAAACGTCGCAGCGACGCTTGCGAACGCTCGGCCGTCTGCGCCAGGGCACCGTGCACGCTGCGACCTCGCGCCGCCCAGTTGCGCACGCTCTGCGCCCGTGTGAGGTCGGCCTTGGCGGTCATGACCACCCACACCGACCGCTCCGACGTGGGGTCTGTCACTGCCGATGCCACCGCCCCGGGATTGCGGGAAACCTCCGCGCCGTCACCTGCGATTTCGCGGCTGCGGTGGACCCCGTCGGCGTCGCCGTCCGGAACCTCCACAGGGTCGGACACCTCCGATGGCTCCTGTGCGCACCCGATCACGCACAAACTCGCCCATAGGCCAGTGAGCGCTGGTCTGAGACGCAGCGTCGTTCTTAACGCTTGTCTTATCCTTATCATGGTTGTGCTCCTTGCTGGTTTCGCCATCCTAGGTGGGACGGCTCGCGTCGGGTTAATGTCCGCCAACCGAGAAAACGGACTGTCTACTTCGACTCACCGGTCGCCCGTTCCCCACCTCGCCTGGATTCCGTGCAAGCCAGTGCTACGGCGAGTTAGCTGATTGCGGTGCCACAACTGCACATCTCCTTGCACTATGAGTCTTCACTTGCTCTGCCCGATTTCGCCGGTCTCGTGGGCGCCGGCACGGCCTGATCGCCACCATTGCACTGACGAGGAAGCCCTCCCACCAAATGCTGGGATGTGCGCGCACCGTCCCCCACTCGCCCTGCTCCGTGCAGGACACCGCCTGCATACCAGCCAACAATGTTGGCAGGACATCGTGGCGTCTCGTCGCGATTCAACCTCGACTCGATCAGCACGCTCTCGGCCGGACCTCTGCGGGTCCGCTGCCGCCTACGCCCGGCGTGGTGAACGGCCTATCGCGTCAGATGATCCCGAACGCACGGCAGGATCCACCCTAGCCCCGGCTCCGGATACTCCTGACAGTCCGGGTGCAGCACCTGCATGGTCTGCAGGTCCACGAGCACATACACCGCGTAGTCATCCCAACCGTGGGACTTGGCGTAGTCCGATTGGAGGACGCTTTTCGTCTCGACCACATGTGTATCGAACGGCACCCCCACCCAGCCGCCGTGGTTGAGCACGTCCGGGTCCGTATCGTCGTCGACGACCGCGACGAACTTCACGACGTCGAGTTGGTCTTCGAACTGGCCCACCAGGTACTTGAGGTCGCCGACGGCGCCCGATGTGCCGTCTCACCCACAGCCTGAGATGGCCAAGAGCATGAGTCGACGCCGACCACCACCGTACTCGCACAGTGAGTGCGGCTCGCCGGAAGCGTCACGCACCGCGTAGTTGGAGATCACGCTGCCGACTGCGAAGTCACCGTCCGCCACCGGATAGTCGTCGCACAGGTCGAGATTGGCATCTGGCTCGCTCGGGTCGTCGCCGGAGACGCTATCTCCGTCGCCAGACTCTCCGGGATCGTCCGAGGCGTCGTCGTCGGCGCTCGAATCGGTCTGTTCACTCCCCCCGGTATCGGGGTCGCTGTCAGGGTCCTCGGCGACTCCGGTCGAGTCGGTGTTGCCCGATTCGCCGCCCGACTCGTCGCCACCCGCCTCGCTATCGTGCGAAGTCGAGTCGGTGTCGGCAACGGTCGCGGAATCGACCGACGTGCCACCACCCCCCGTGGCGCCGTGATCCTCAGGTTCGCCCGAAGCCGTGGCCGAGCTCGCAGCCGCGGCCGTGTCGCCGCTCGGCCGCGGCGTCGGCTCGAGGGTACACGCCACGCTCAGACAAGCGAGACTCGAAGCGATCGACCAACTAGCTCGCATGACGGTTCACCATAGCCGCCGGCGGGTCGCGAATCCACCGGTTGTTCAGAACTGCCGCGGCAGCGAAACCTTGCGGGCGTCGACGGGCGCACCCGTTCACCGGGGGGCCGGCTCGACCTCGGCGTCGGACCCGTTTCCCGGCGGATCGCTGGGATGCGACCACGCTCGCTCGGACGACTTGACGGCGGCCATGGGCAGGTCGACTCCAACGGTCGGGCCCCCGTTGATCACCGGCACGTCGATGACCGAGATGTAGTCGCCGAGCGAGATGTCGTGATCCAGGTCGAGATCCAAGTGCCCCCACAGGCCGTAGTCCGCTGTGGCATCTTGCGCCATGGCGCACACCTCGAACGCGATTGGCAGACCCGTCTGCGCCGTCGCGACGAGCTCGAAGCGTCCGATCTCGACCGGCAGGACGCCAGGGAGACGGTCTTGCAGTGAGACGATGACCCGCGCTCCAGTCAGGGTGGACGGCACCGCTTGCCCCTCGTCGATCACCACCTGACCTTGGACACAGGTCTCGACCGGATCCGCGGCCATCGCGGTGTCGCCGGTCCCGCCGTCGCCGTCCCCGAGACCGGCCGAGCTCTGCGGTTCCGGGGTTGGATCCATCGCCCCCTCGCCCACGGTGAGTGTCGACGGTCCGCACCCGGCGGCGAGCCACGCCATCGACACGAACGGAGAAAACACTCGCACGATCTCGTTTTCGCGTCTGAAATCGCATCGCGTCAAGCGGCGACTCACGGCCCAGTCACGCGCGGGAGGATGCGGCGCGTACCCACCCAGCGCCGGGCCGGATGTCATTCAGCGGGGCCGCGCATCCGTGGCCGCGCCCCATCGCTCCACGTTCGAGGGGTTCGAGGGGTTTGAGGGGCTTGGGGCGGTTTGGGGCGGTTTGAGGCGGCCGCGCGAAAGGGTCGCGAGCCGTCCGTTCAGCCCGGCGGCACTGAGTCAGAATTGCCGACGTCGAGCGCATCGTATGTTGTCCCTCGGGGGATCCGCGCCCCCGACGCGCCCACCACTCTCCGTTCCCTGGCTCATCTCGGCCCCGCCTGACCATGCAGCATTTCGACGCGACCACCGACAGCACCGATCGCAACCACTGGAACACCCTGAAGATCCTTGGTCACTACCTATGGCCCAAAGATCGCTTCGATCTGCGCATGCGCGTCGTCGTGGCCATGGCGGCCTTGGCCCTCGCGAAGGTCATCAACGTCGTCGTCCCCTTGTTCTACAAGCAGGCCGTCGACGCCCTCAGTCCGACCGCCGGCGCGTTGACGCTACCTCTCGCCTTGATTCTCGCGTATGGCGGCGCGCGCGTCCTGTCCCAAGCCTTTGGGGAACTGCGCGACTTGGTGTTCGCCCGCGTGGCTCAACACGCGCAACGAACGATCGCGCTCAGCACCTTTCAGCACCTGCACCGGTTGTCGCTACGGTTTCATCTCGATCGCCAAACCGGGGGGCTGTCGCGAGTGATCGAGCGCGGTACCCGAGGCATTCAGTTTCTCCTCAGCTTCATGCTGTTCAACATCGTACCGACCCTGTTCGAGATCCTGCTCGTCACCGGGATCTTGTTCGTCGCGTTCGGGTGGGCGTTCGCCATCATCACTTTCGTCACCATCACCGCCTACATCGTCTTCACGCTGATCGTGACCGACTGGCGCCTCAAGTACCGCCGGACCATGAACCAAAAGGACTCCGAGGCGAACACCAAGGCCATCGATAGCCTGCTCAACTACGAGACCGTCAAGTACTTCGGCAACGAAAACCACGAGTACCGACGCTTCGATCGGGCCCTCGCCGCGTACGAAACCGCGGCCGTGACCAGCCAGACCTCGCTTTCTGCCCTCAACGTGGGTCAAGGCGCGATCATTGGCATCGGTCTCGTCGCGGTGATGAGCCTCGCCGGCCAAGGCGTCGTGGACCAGACGTTGACCGTTGGCGACTTTGTGTTGGTCAACACCTACCTGATCCAACTCTACTTGCCTCTCAACTTTCTCGGTTTTGTCTACCGTGAGATGAAACAAAGCCTGGTCGACATGGACAAGATGTTCGAGCTGCTCGATCAGGGCATCGAGGTCCGAGATCCGGCCAACGCGAAGCCGCTTCGCCCCGCTGGAGGCCACATCGAGTTTCGCGACGTGAGCTTCGGCTACGACTCGGGGCGGCAGATCCTCGACAAGGTGAGCTTTGTCGTTCCTTCCGGGAAAACCGTCGCTGTGGTCGGCCCCAGCGGATCGGGCAAGTCGACCATCGCTCGGCTCTTATTCCGCTTCTACGACGTGCAAGACGGGGCGATCCTCATCGACGGCCAAGACATCCGGGAGGCCTCGCAGGAGTCGGTGCGGGCGCTGATGGGCATCGTGCCCCAAGATACGGTGTTGTTTAACGACACCGTCGAATACAACATTCGCTATGGCCGGATCGATGCCGATTCCGAGGATGTCGTTTCGGCGGCGCGACTGGCCCAGATCCACGAGTTCGTCATGGCCTTCGAACGGCAGTACGACACAATCGTCGGCGAACGTGGCCTCAAGCTCTCGGGTGGAGAGAAGCAGCGCGTCGCGATCGCCCGAGCGATTCTCAAAGACCCGCCAGTTCTGATTTTCGACGAGGCTACATCCGCACTCGACTCCAAGACCGAAAAGGAGATCCAAGCCAGCCTGGACGCGGTCTCCGAGCAACGAACGACGCTGGTCATCGCCCACCGGCTGTCGACAATCGTGGATGCCGACGAGATCTTGGTGCTCAAGGATCGCCAGATCGCCGAGCGAGGCCGCCACGACGAGCTACTCGCATTGGATGGCGAGTACGCGCTGATGTGGGCGCGTCAGCAAGAAGAGCAACCGCAGACGCACGCGAATAGGGCCTCGAGCTCGACGTAGCCCGATCGCCGACTGGGATCGCCGCTGCTACACTCGCTCGAGATAGCGCGTCGTGAACAGCTCATCTTTGACGTTCGGGCTGAGTACGACCTTGTCCGAGACAAACACCGACCGACGGCCGTTTTGCTTGTTGACCATCTCCATGTGCATCGATCGAAACCGTTGGTTCGCCGGATCGAGACACTTGATGTCCTTGGACGTGAGCTCTTTGAGTAACGCCCCGTCGAGATCGTAGTAGAGCCCTTTGCGGATGGTGTAGTCGGCCTTGGCCACCCAGTAGGTCTTCTTGCTGTACCCCTCCGACTCGGCGATCTTCTCGCTGGTCGGCGTGGTCTCCACCACCCAGCAATCCACCCCCCCCAGCTTTTCTTCGCGCAGCACTTGGTAACGAAACTCCGCCAGCTTCGGAATGTTGAGATCGGCGTACGAGAACTCGCTGCCCATGAAGCTTTTGGACTTCTTCGAACTCACGATGCGCCGGGTCTTGCGTAGCGCCGGGAGGTAAACCCAAATATCGTCGTCTTTGTCGGCGTAGTCGAAGGTCAGCACGCCAGTGCCCTTGACATCGGCCGGCTCGAGAAAGCTGTAGATTCGCTTTTCGGTCTTGCCGCCATCGTACAGCTTGGTCGCCATCGCCAGTTTGCGAACCTGTTGGGCCCCCTTGGCGTTGATGATGGTCATGGTCACCACCGCCTCCGACCCCGCCAGCTTCCGCGTCTCCGCCACCTTGTCCATGATCGCGCGCCCAGACGGAGCAGGAGCGACGGTTGCATTTGCCGGCGCCGACATCGCCGCGGACCACACCGGCACGAGAAGAAAAGCGGACACGAACAACGCGATTTTGGGTCGGGACATCATGACGGGCTCCTGGTCGAGGCGGACGAGTCGGGGTTGCGGGGCTCGACGTCGGTCGGCTCCAAAAACTTCGGGCGGAAGATCAAAACGATAGCCGGTAGTACCACTAGCGCGCCGAACAGACACGCGGAGATGGAAACGGCCACCAGCAGGCCGAAAAACCGCACGGGAAAGAACGCCGACACGACAAGCACGGCGAAACCGACGAGCACCGACAACGCGTTGAATACGATGCCGCGCCCACTCGTCATGAGGGTTTTTTCCACCGCGGCCCCGGGTTCCAACCCCGCCCGCCGCTCGTCCCGGTAGCGCCACAGAAAGTGAATCGTGTAGTCGACGCCAACCCCGATCATGATCGACGACAGCAACGCCGTGACCAGGTTGAGCTCGATGCCCGCCAAGCCCATGACGCCGAAGAGCAGCGCCAAGGCCAGGGCGAGCGGAAACATGGCCAGCACGGCGCCCACCAGGGAACGCAGGAGCAAGCCGACCAACACGCCCACGACGAGCACCGAGAACCCGATGCTCAGCAGCTGACCGCGGACGATGTGATCCACCATGTCCGCCATGACGTGCAGAAAACCACCCACGAGCTCAAACGGAGCATCCGGGTGCGCTTCGAGATAGGCCAACGCGGTATCGACGACTGACTGAGCCCCCCGCGTGCCGCTATCGGTCACCTTGGCCATGATCTGCGCGTGCTCGTACGGAAGATCGACAAGCTTTTCGAAGTCCGCCGGATCACCGCTCATGGAGTAGAGCAAAAGATACTGCGCGATCAATTCGCGGCTGTTGGGGACGACGTCGAACTCGACATTGTCACTGTGCATGACCTGGTTCATCTTGCGAACCACGCCCGCGAGCGACGTCGTCATGCCGACAAGTTCGTGTTCACGCAGATGCTGCTCCAGCGCATCGATCTCTTGGAGCACCTCCGGGTCCTTAATGTCCCCGGTGGCCAGCACCGACACGCCCGCCCAGCCGCCGAGGTGCTCGTTGAGCAGGTGGGTTGACTGCCACACGGGCTCGTCACGGCGATAAAAGCTCATCGGATTGGTGTCGACCACGAGCCGCAGGCCCCCAAGACCCACCACCGTCGACACCACCACGGCGCCCAGCACGATCGCCTTGGGCCGCCGGGGCACCCACCGTGCCAGCGAGAACAGCCCGCGATCGAACCGTGATGTCGCCGTTTGGCCAGCGGCGCCTTCGGTCCACACCGGTTTGGGCACGCGCATGGCCGACAACACCGCCGGAATGAACGTCAGGCTGCCGACCACGGCGAACGCCACGCCAGCCGCGGCCAAAATCCCCAGCTGCGCCGCGGGGATAATGACGTGACTCAGCAGGCACAACAGGCCGGCCATCGTGGTGACGCCGGTGGCCAGGATCGGTCGCCACAGCTCGTCGAATCCTCGCTTTGCCAGACCGGGAGCGGTGTGGGTCGCGCCCGGCGTGTTGTCCTCTTGATACCGAGCGAGCACATGGATGCCGTAGTCGTTGGCGACGGCCAGCAAGATGACCGGCAGCAAGACGGTGACGGTGTGAATCTTCCATCCGAGCAGCGGTACCAACCCCATCCCGACTACGATCGCCATCACCGTCATCACAAACGGCAACAAGACCCCACGCAGCTGGCGAAAACAGGCGAACAAGAACACCAGCATCAGCAACAGCCCGATCGGCAAGAACTTGCGCATGTCGGCGCGCATGTCCTTGGTCAGGGAGACACGCGTCACCGGCATGCCGCCGATGAGGACCTCCTCGTCACCGGGGAGCTCTTCGACCAGCGCCCCCAGCTTGTGCATCACGACCTCATCAGAGGCCTCGAGTTTGAGAAACCCGATGATCACCGTGTGCCGAAAGTTCTCGGACACCAAGTTGCCGTAAACCAACCCGTTCGTTCGCAAGCGCTCTCGCAGCGCCTCGCGTCGTCGATCGGTCTTGGGGATCCGCTCGATCGCTTGCTCCACGAGCATCTCGTCGTCCTCGGCCCGGATATCTTTGGCCGTGAACAAACTGACCGTGCGATCGAACTCGTCGATGCGGCTCATCTTCTTCGACAGCTGCGAGAGTCGCTCGAGCGTGCTCGTGGCCAGCACATCATCGGCGCTGACAACCAACATCACCATATCCGTGCCCCCGAACAACGACTCGATGCGGTCGAGGTTTACCCGGGTAGGCAGGTCCGGCGGCAGCTGGCTCTTCATGTCCGTGTCGAGTTCGGCGTTCGGCAGCTGCAGGCCGAAAAACCCCGTCACGCCGAGGAACCCGACGATCAGCACCCAACGCAGACGAACAACGAGATCGCTCATCGGACTCGCACCTAGAACAAGATTTTGAACTCGGCGTACCCCGCCGACAAGGTTTCGTCGATCACACCCAGCAATGTATCGGAGGGACCCATGTAGATCTCAGCCCCCACGGACGTGATCATGCCGTCGGCCACGGAAAAGGCGAGCTTGGGGTAGGCCATCCACTCGCCGGTCGATACATTGGCCATTCCGAACACCGACAGCCCGAGTCGCTCGTGCAACAGCTTATACTCCGCCCGCAGCGAGATCGCGTGCTGCACGGCCTTGACCTGCGCGTGCAAGAGCCGATTGCGAATGGCGAGCTGGTCGTCGATGCTCGCCAAGAAGCGCTCCTCCGTAATCGGTGACAGCGGCTGATCGAGGTCCGCCAGCTCGTCGAGCACGGCGTCGCTATACTCCGGCGCGGGTAGTGCGTCCCAGTCGAACACGTAGCGCCCGTAGTACTGGACGATAAGGGACAGTTGGCCGAACTCGCGATCGATGCCCGCGACGTATTGAAGGTCGGGATTGGGTGTGTGCAGTGTCGAGTCGTACTCGAGCGGATGACGATACGCCGCCTCGCCTCGCAGCCCGAACAAATCGCCAACGGCGGTCGAAAAGTCGAACCCGGCCACATGGTGTTGGTAGGCCGTACGCGAGAGGCGAACCACCGGCGATTCCGCAAGCAGATCGTAGCTGTGGAACGTCAGGCCCGGCAGCGGCGCATGACCGTACACGTACGAACCCGAGAGCTCGAAACTCGGGAGTTCCAGGTGCACCCGGCCCGCACCCAGCCCGTTGGCCAGCCGCGCGTCGGGATAATCCGGCTCGGCCAGCTCAATTTGGTCGCCGAGATCGAGCGCGGGCCAGTTGGCGGGCACAAACAAGGGCATCCACACGCCCTCGACCCGAATCGGACGCAGGTCGACGGAGAACCTCAAGCCGACGTTACCCATCCGTCGATCGTCTTCGAGAGGCGACCGTATGCGCATGTCGATCGGCGTCAGCACGTTGGTCGGATTGATCCCGTCGGCGCGCCCCCACACGATGATTTGTTGGCCCAATCGGAGATCGAGGCGACCCACAAACCAGTCGACGTACGCGTCGCGCACGTCGATGCGAGTCACGACCGACTCACCGTCGTGGCCGTAGCGCAACCGCAGATCTGCCACCCCGCGTGCGTCCCGGCCGGCTCGCACGTCCGGACGCAGCGCGAGCTCGCCGTACCCGGCCTTGAGGTCGGGCTGCACGTAACCAACCGTTTTGCCGACAAACAGATCCCCGCGTACGTGCCCGTGCAATCCAAAGCTCAACGTCGATCGACCGCCGCTGGAACCGGGCGCGGCGGGATCGCCGGCTTTGCCGGTCGGGGCGGGAGCTGTCGCTGCACCGCCGTCGTTTCCGGACACGGCCGCCTCGAACAAACCGCCGCCATCGTTGCCCGCCACCGCCGCCTCGAACAAGCCGCCCTCAGATGAACGATCGACCGCGGACGAGCTCAGCTCCCCGCCCTCGGTGGGCGCTGGCTCCGACGCCTCGGAGGCCGAGGGCCTGGGGGACCCCATCGCCGACGCGTTCGCCGGGTCGGGCGCCTCGGTTCCCGTGAGGGCCTCGCGGCGGTCCGGAGCCGCCTCCTCCGCACCGGACGCCCGGGCGGGTTCGACAGCGTTTCGCCCGTTTGGCCGCGGTGAAACGGACGGACCGGACTCATCGACGGTGACCTCGGGGGTCCGCATCGAGCCGGCACTCGCGGGTGGAGTCCGGGAGGCGGGCGACGCCGCCCAGGCCATGTTCGGCGCGATCGCCAGCAAACTCAGCATTGCCAAGGCGACCACGTCACCGCGCGCAAAACGACCGGCCCGGCCCGCACATGACGAGATGCTCAACGACATAGACATCACCCCTGTTGGACGTGCCAGCGCCCAGCGAGAACCACCATCGAAAACCCCGCCGCGGCACTTCCGAGAACGATCTTCGCCCCCGGCTGCGGCTCTTGAGCGGCGAGAAGCTCGCGGTAGGCGAGCCCCACACTCGCGCTCGCGGTGTTGCCATAGAGATGGTGAGAACAGATCGCCTTGGCCGGATCGTCGCCGATGCCCTCGACGATCTTCTTCACCATCAGCTCGCTCGGCTGATGAAACACGTAGTGATCCGCCTGGTCCCAACCCAGCCGGTCGAGAAACGCCCTCAAGCGCGGCACGATAAGCCCGCTGAGACGCATCAGTTCTGTGGAGCTTGACATCAAGGTGCCCTTGATGGGCACCTGACACAGGTCCCAGTGGGCCGGCTCTGAGTAGCTCTCGAGTCCGCACAGCTCGAGGCCGCCGTTGGGCCAGGGCGTGCGGCGCACGATCAAGCTCGCGGCCCCGTTGCCGATCGTCAAGCCGGCCGACCGCAAGTGCAAGTCGGCGATGGCTTGGATGTCGTAGCTGAGATAATCACCGGCGAGCTCGCTCGTCGTGACCAACGCCGCGCGATAGTGGTCGTGCAAGCTGAGGTACCCGCAAGCCACCTGCACCGCTTCGAGATGGCCCACGCAAGCACTGGTGACGTCGAGCGCGTGGGTCGACGTCAGCCCGAGTCGCGCTGCGATCTCGGTCGCCGTCGCTGGCTCGAAGTACTGCCGGGCGATTCCCCCGAACAACACCGTGTCCACGTCCTCGAGCGACGTCGCGTTGACTTGCAGGCAATCGTGCACCGCATCGACAGCGTAGTCCGCTACCCGAGCCTCCTCTCGCTCGTCGAGGTATCGCACCCGTGTTTGGCACATGGCGAAGATCCGCCGAATGGCTCCTTCCACCACCGACCAGCGCTTGGGATCGCCACGGTAGTTCGCTCGCACTTTGGCGAGCACGTCGTCGTTGTCCAGCTTCGTCGCCGGCAGAGCGACACCGGGGCGCGACAGATAAAGTGCGGGTAGCGTCATCGACCTCTCGGATCCCAACGGGACTCAGAAAGTGCCGGCGAGTGTCTCAAACTGCCGCCGAGCGCACACCCGCGCGCTACCCGTGCCGCGCCGGGCTCGGCACCTGCATACGCATCAGCGCGAGCTCCGTCGGGGGCCCACGGGTCGTGGGTCGAGTCGGGCCCCATGGCATTGACGCGTCGCGTCCACGGCGCAAACGCGAGGAGACCCAGCGCCCCGCTACCGCACGATGAACCAACCGTTGCGCAGGTTCGCCTTGTTGTAGCGCATCGGATCGCCACTCTCGTGGTCGACCACCGCCCGTCCGGCCGCGACGGCAATGGCCTGCCCGGCCGCGATATCCCACTCCATCGTGGGTCCGAAGCGGGGATACACGTCCGCCGACCCCTCGGCCACCAGGCAGATCTTCAGTGAAGAACCCACCGAGCGCAGCTCGATCGACCCGTGCTCGGCCCGAAGTTGCTCGAAAAACGCTTCGGTCTCGGGCGAAGGATGAGACCGGCTCGCGACAACCACCATCTGGTCGCGCGCCGGCTCACACGGCAAACGACGCGCTGCCGCCACGTACTCGCTCCACGAAGCTCGCGGCGAGACTTCGTCCGCTCGGTACGCGCCCACCTCTGCGGCGCCGAAATACAGCCGCCGGGAGACTGGGACCCAGATCACACCCAGAACCGGGGCCCCGTCGCTGATCAGCGCGATGTTGACCGTGAACTCCCCGTTGCGCTTGATGAACTCTTTCGTGCCGTCGAGGGGGTCGACGAGCCAGAAGCGATCCCAGTCTCGCCGCTGGTCGTACGGGATATCCGCCCCTTCCTCGCTCAGCACCGGCAGACCGGTCGATTGCAGCCCCTCCACAATCACCCGGTGCGCCCGGCGGTCGGCCTCGGTCAAAGGTGAATCATCGGCCTTCCGCTCCACGTCAAACGACGTGCCGTAGACCGCCAAAATCTCGTCTCCCGCCCGAAGAGCAGCGTCGATGGCACAAGTGAGCAATGAAGTCGTGTCCATAGGTCGCTGCCGCAGTGTCGCGGAGCGTGGATCGTGGCGCAAGCGCAGCGTCGAGTATTCAGAGGTCGGCGAAGGCGGCGCCCACCCATCGCATCTGCGTCACCCACATCACCGACGGTTCGGTTGAACATCCACCGAGTGGCCGACGTCGTAGGCCATCATCCGCCTGCGGTCTCAGGCGGACTGACCGCCCGCGACCGGGCCTACCGCTCCCATGATAAGCTGCCCGGTACTGTGGGTTGTCCGTCGCGCCGGCGCCAGACCCCGGTGAACCGAACACCACCGGAGATTTCGGAAGAGAACATGTCGCTTTGGTCCACATCACCTGCCCGCACGCTTGGACGCTTGGTCGCGCTTGCGGCACTCGCCACGTCTCTGGCCGCCATTCGCCCTGCCTCCGCGCTCGACAACGGCTTTCCCCCCACCCTCACGGTCGAGGGCAAGTCACTCAAACGCATCGGCACGGGTCTGCGCGAGTTTTTGTTCTTCGACATCTATCGGTTGGGGGCTTACTCCGAAAGCGGGAACTGTAGTCCCTCGTCGATCGTGTCGGCCAATGAAACCAAGTACCTCCAGCTCAAGATGTTGCGGGAGATCCCGAAGGATCGCATGGTGTCCACCCTGCGCAGCTCGCTCGAAGACAACCTGCCGCCCAACCCGAGCGCGGAGCTGCGTGAGCAGGTCAAAGCCTTCCTCGGCAAGTTCTCGGGGGATGTGCCCGAGGGCGCCCGGGTCGAGATCATCTACGCTCCGGGGAAGGGCACCATTCTCCGGCAAAGCGGACGCGAGCTCGGAGCCGCCACGCCGGGCAAGCCCTTCGCCGACGTCGTCTGGCGGGCCTACTTCGGCGCCAAGAGCTGCTGCAGCGATCTGAAGAAGGACGTGATCAAAGAGTGTCGCGGGGGCTAGGCCGCTTCCGCCCCGGCCGAGTCCGGCTGCTGCACGCCGAGTAACGCCGTCGGGCGCAGCGCGACCGGACTCGCGACTACGACCAAAGCTCGGTTCAAGTCGCCGACGGATCGGCCCGAACCGGCCCTCAAAACCGGTACAAGACGTCGAGTTCGGCGGTGTGCGTCTGTGCTTGGTAGCGCCCGCCGTTGATGACTGGCGAGGGTTGACCCAGGTAGGCCGGATGACACGACTGGGCATCGTCGTAGGGGGGCTCGCACCAGCTTCCTGGGACTTCTTGGTACACGCGACCGCGGCCTTCGGACACCTCGACGGCCGCTTGGCGGCGGTAGCCGTAGGAAAGGGCCAGCTCCACGGGGCCGATCATGACGGACGCCCCGACGGCACCAAACACCTGGTGCCCCCCAAAGAAGTCCACGTGCATGTACGCGGGGTCAACACTCGGCGACTCGTAGCCGGCCCCAGCCCGCAATGTGAGCCATCCCGGCACGACCAGAACATCTCCGCCCAACTGCACGCCGAACGTATCGCGCCAGCGCTTGTCTAACTCGATCCGACCGACATCGAGCTCCTGACCCGCAAGGGTGCCAACGAGCCCATCGCCGTCCATCACAAACGCGTCGACTTGAGACGTCGCTTCGTAAACCAAGTTGAGCTCGATATCGAAGTGCCGGCGACGGCCGCGGCGGTGAAGGTACCGCAGGCCCAGGCGACCCCACATCGGCATGGGCATGCTCAACGTCACGTCGTTCGCCTCCTCCCCATCGCGCGACAGCTCCACCTCGTGCTCGAGCCCTTCGGCCAGCGGTTCGACGTCAAGACGGGCCGCCGCCTTGAGCTGGTAGGGGACCACCTGGCCAGCAGCCGCGATCTCGAACCGTGGCGTGGGCCGGTACCAAGCCCCCACAATGCCGGTCATCGCGAACCCATCACGGCCGCGGATCGTCGCCAGCATGTCGAGGCGGCTCGCGACCGGGTTCGCGAGGCCGACGAAGACGTTGGCATCGACCACCAGTTCGTACTCGAGCTTGGGGACCGTGACCCACTGCGCTGTCGCTCCGATGCCGAACACGTCCTTGAACTTCCAAGCGGCCGCCCCCGCGATGTGCAACATCTGCACGTCGCGACGCACCATCATGTAGCGCTGGCCGCCGTCTTCGGGAAAGTCCTGGGCCGCCACGCCGGCCGGTGCGTAGGCACCGAACGCGAACCCCCAGTCGCGCAAACCCAACGACGAGGTTACCCCGAGCACGGGGTCGAGCGCCTGCCAAGGCCGACTGTTTTCCACAGTATCGAATTCGACGTACGGAGGCACACCGTCGACGGGATCGCCCCAATCTAAGGTAGAACGTCGCGCGAAACGCTGCTCGTTGTGCGACAGCCGGTTCCCGGCGTGAACCAGCGTGAAGGGCATCCGCGCAAGCCCGGCCGGGTTGAGCGCCACCGCGGAGAAGTCATCGGCACGAGCGGTGAACGCCCCGGCCCGCCCGGACGCCCGCGCCCCCTTCGTGCCGAAGAAGTAGCCCCCCGCGTGCGCCGGTAGGGCAGACAAACCTAGAGCCGCGACGGGCAGCCCCCAGGCCGCACGGGCGAGCCTCGACCTACGGGTACAGCGACGTTTCAAGCGTGTTGAAACCGAACGCATAGCCGGCGCCACTGTTGAGCTTCCACTTCGACGTGCCATCGGCCCCGACGCGCTCGAGCTGGCCGGCCGCCGACCAGTTGACAAACGTGTCGCCGCCCGCCATTCGGGTGGGCTCGCCCAGCACGAACGTGTAAACGGTGGGATCGCTGGTGTAGTCCCAAACTTGCGTGGCCGTGCCCGCCACGAGATCGAGCTGGTACTCGACGACGCGCGAGATGTTGCCTGGGCTCCCCTCGTTGTCGAACACCAGCAGATGGCCATTTTCGAGCATCTGGAACTGATGCTGGTGAAGAAACGGGAGCGTGCCGGGAGCAAACGTCAACGTGGACGCGGTTTGCCCCAACACCCACTCGCATGCGCCCGTTTGGCGGTTGATCCGAGTGATGCTGCTGAAGTTGCGCATCCCCAAGTAGTACACATCGCCGGTGGGATCGTAGTCGAGCGCGTTCGCAAACGTCCACCCGTGCGCCATCTCGGCCACGGGGTGGAGCGCGGGATCGAAGCAGTCCCACGCGCTCCACACCTGAGTTTGAGTCCCGTCGGGAGCGACCTCGACCAAGCGATCGCCGCGAACCTGCACGCCATTGACGTCGCGATACTCCACGACGATCGCGGTCATGGTGCCGTCGGGGAGCTCGACGAAGTCGTGCGCCAACAACGAAAGCGGGATCGAGGACGGCGGCGAACCATCCAACGGCACCCGCACGAGTTCGGAGTTGTCCGCGGGATCGCCCGACACGCTACCCGCGTTGTACAAAATGCTCTCGCCGTCGTTGGCCAAGCGCACCCGGTAGACGTCAAGATCGCGATCTTCGATGTGGTACCAAACGATGTCGCCATCCCCATCGATGATGGTGGCCGCGGTCGTGGTGCCCAGCAACGGCACGAGCGTGTACTCCTCGTGGCCACCGCCTTGAAGTGTCAGCGAGGGCAACACGGTGGGCAAAAACCCAGTTTCGACGGTTTGGATCGAGCTCGCGGCCGCTTCGTCGCCGTCCCAGATCACAACGCGGTAGAAGTACGGAGTGCCGGCCTTGAGCCCGAGCAAAGCGACAGAGTGCTCGGTGCTGGCCGCGGCCTCGAGCGGCGTTCTCTGACCCAGCGCTTCGGTCGGCCCATACTCCACGTAACCCGTCGACTCGCTTTCGGTCGTCCATGAGACCTGGACCACCGTGGAGATCGTCGGACTCACGGTAGCCGAAACGTTCTCGGGAGTATTCGTATCCGAGTCCGATTTCTCGCAGCTACCCGCCAGCGGGCCCAAACTCAGTGCGACGGCCCATGCCGCGGCTTTCGTTCCCATTCGCATCACTCGCCCTCCGTTGGCTGCAGGATCGTGAGAACTCGCGGAGCCGGGTTTTGGCAAGTGCTACACATCAGCCCCAACACCCAAGTGCCCCCGTCGACAAAACCGGAGAACCGAGAACCATCGGCGGCGGTCGCCTGAGTCAGATCCGCGGTCTTGCCTTGCGGCACGTCGAGCTCCCACAACGTGGTTGCGATCAACTCCAAATCGAGGATCTTCGCCTGCAGATCCGCCGGGGTCATTCCTTGGTAGTAGCCAAGCAATACGCCATCGACTTTCTCCAGGGGGTTGCCCTGGCCATCGACGGTCGCCTCGCGCCAATCGACGACCCACGGGCCCGACCGGGGCACCGTCACCGGCGTGAGCGAACTCAGATCGGCCGTGAACTGCAAGATACCGCACCCTTGCGTCACATCGACCATCGTGTTCACGGAGTCGACCGATGGCGTCAGAAAGACCATCGTCCGCGTGCCCACCCCCTGAGCGGTGCCGGTGGTAAACGACAGCATATAGGTTTGATCCAGCGCTGCGTCGTATTCCTTGTCCACCGCGATATCGGTGCCGAGAAAGTTAAGCTGCGAGAGCTTGGCGCAGGTGGCGTTACCCGTGTGATACTCGAGGTACCCGTTGAGCTCAGACTGAGCGAGCTCCCCTTGCGCGAGCCGTTGTTCGACCTCCTCCTGAGACAAGTGCGGAAACCGAACCAGCGTCATGTTGTTGAGATCGGCGACGGGGTCCACCGGATGGCACTGAATGTCGTCGACGATATTCGGCCAACAAACGTCGATGTCGACGCCCGAAGCGGTGACCACCGCCGGGATGTCGAGGGAAGACACCGAGGAGTAGTTGTTGGCGTCCCGCACGGCGATATTGCCGGCCTCTTCCTCCTCCTCATCATCCGGATTGGCTTCGCAGGCGAAGCTCAGTGCGAGCGGCGCTAGCACGAGGTGCGACCAGAGGATCGCGGTACGATCGATTCGAAGACGGTTGAGCATGAGCACCTTGAGTCAATAGGCTGGCTAGTACCAGCAAAAGCCGTCGAGCTTGTTGTAGCTGAATGCCCCCGACTCCGCGTCCCACTCTGCGAACGAGATCGAGTCCCAACCACCGCTCGCTTCCTCAAAGCTCATCAACACGCTCTCGTGGCCCGTGAACTCCGCAATGTAGCCGTATGCCAGGCGCTTGCCAATCCAACCGTCGATCGCAGCTTGGTCCAGCCCAAGATCGCTAGTCGCGCAGATATCGTCGACATTCGTCACCACGCTGGCCGACGCCACCTCGAGCAGCACGGCCCACTCGCACTCGCCACACGGCGTCTCCGGCTCGCCCACTGACATCATGTCGAGGCGCACTCGACACAGTTCGTCACCGTTGCCCATGTCGCCGATCAGGTAAAAATCCTGAGTCCCCTCGTAGCTCCCGGCCAGCGCCGTGGCCTCGCCCGAAAACCCGCAGGAACCGACGTTGTCCCCACCGCCGGTTTCTGAATCGCCGGGATCGGAGGTGTCCGCAGGGTTGGAGTCGTCGTCATCACCCGGTGCGCTGTCATCGTCATCGCCCGGTGCGTTGTCATCGTCGTCACCCGGTGCGTTGTCGTCGTCGTCACCCGCGGCGTCATCGTCGTCGTCACCCGAGCTCTCTTTGTCGCTGTCACACGCGGTGAGCTGCGGGATAGCCAGAGAAACTGCGACAATCGCAAACAAGAAGCGCCAAGCGTGAAACATGTGATGGTTCGCCGTTCTGCCGCGGAAGCGGACAAGTGGAAGCCCCCGCTAGACCGCGGGGACAACCTGGGGTTGGAAAGGGGCCTCCGAGTTTGCGCTGCTCTTGGTGCGGGACGCAACTTCGTTCCGAGTGAATGCCGTACGCGAGCCGAGCTTGCTGCCGATCGACAACCTGCGGCTGCAGCGAACGACACCCGCCGCGCTGAGCAAGCCCCGAACGCGCGAGCGAGAGACGAAGCACTGAGCGCGAAACGGGGGGGGTCGATCCCCCGAATGCCCCGCGCTGTGCGACGCATCATGTTCGTGGGCGACGTTCAAATGGGTCGAAGGAGTCAGCGCGACTACGTCGACGACCGACGCGCGCAAGAGCGCCGCAGCAGTACGCCGCCATGAGATCCCGTATCCAGCCCCGGACCACACAAGCTCGGGCCCGGTATGCAGCAGTTTCGCTGCAAACGCAGCCGCGAGCTATCGTGCGCGCAGCAGATCCATGAGCGCGCCGACGGCGGCCTCCGTCGACGTGTGCTCGCCGTCGATGCGCAGTGCTGGCGACTCGGGGCGGTCGTAGCGATCCGAAACCCCAGTAAACGACGGGATCTCGCCCGCCTCCGCCTTCGCGTACAACCCTTTCGGATCGCGGGTCTTGCACACTTCGAGCGGCGTGTCGACGTGGACTTCCAAAAAGCGGCTGTCGCCGACGATCTCGCGGGCGCGCGCCCGGTCTTCGCGATACGGCGAGATCAAGGCGGCGACCACCACCACGCCGGCGTCGTTGAACAACCGCGCGACCTCGGCGACTCGGCGAATGTTCTCGCTTCGGTCGTAGCGAGAAAACCCGAGGTCGCCGTTGAGCCCCGCCCGAACGTTGTCTCCGTCGAGACGGTACGCGATGCGTCCTTCTTCGAACAAATGGCGCTCCAACGCCACCGCGATGGTCGACTTCCCGGATGCCGACAAGCCCGTCAGCCAGATGGTGACGGCTGACTGTCCGAGTTTCGCCTCGCGCTCTTGTCGCGACACCATACCCCCGTGCACGTAGATGTTCTTCGTGCGCAGCTCCTCGTCTTGTTGCCGCAACAACTTCGAGGGCACCCGATCGATCACCATCCCGGCCGCAACCGTGTCGTTGCTTACCGTGTCGACCAGGATAAAGGAGCCGGTCAAGCGATTCTTTTTGTAGGGGTCGAAGTACACTGGCGAACTCGTGCGCAGTGCGACCCGGGCGATCTCGTTGAGCTCCAGACGGGTCGCCGGCTCCCGCGACAACGTGTTGACATCCACGCGATACTGCAGCGCTTGGATGCCGACTTTGACGTCGCGCGTCGTGTGTTTGAGCTCGTAGGTCCGGTCGACGTCCAGCGGCGCCTCGTTCATCCACACCAGCATGGCCTCGAAGTGGTCCTCCACGCGCGGGACGTTGTTCGGCCGCACCAGCATATCGCCGCGACTGACATCGATCTCGTCTTCGAGCACCAGCACTACCGCCTGGGACGGATACGCTTCGTCGAGGTCACCGTCGAAGGTCGCGATCCGAGCGATTTTCGTCTTGCGCATGCTCGGCAGCACCATGACTTCTTCGCCGACTCGGATCCGCCCCGAGGTCACCTCGCCCGCGAAGCCACGAAACGAACTGTCGGGGCGCAGCACGTACTGCACCGGGAAGCGGAAGTCGACCGGATTGCGATCGCTGCCCACGTACACCGTCTCGAGGTACTCGATGACGGTCTCGCCGTGGTACCAAGGCATCGCCTCGCTACGTGCCACCACGTTGTCGCCACGCAGCGCGCTGATCGGAATCAGCTTCAGATCCACAATTCCCAGACGCTGAGCGAACTCGATGTAGTCCGTGCGGATCTTGTCGAAGACGTCCTGGGAGTAGTCGACCAGGTCCATCTTGTTGACGGCGATCAACAGCCGAGGGATCCCCAGCAACGATGCAATAAAGGAGTGACGCCGGGTTTGCACGACGACGCCATGGCGGGCGTCGATCACGATGATCGCCAGACTGGCCGTGGACGCGCCGGTCGCCATGTTGCGGGTGTACTGCTCGTGCCCCGGCGTGTCGGCGATGATGAAACTCCGGGCGTCGCGCGAGAAGTATCGGTACGCGACGTCGATCGTGATCCCCTGTTCGCGCTCCGCCCGAAGGCCGTCGGTGACCAGCGCGAAATCAAGGGGCGCCTCGCCGACGTCCATGCGCGTGTCTTTGACCAACGCCTCGACCTGGTCGTCTGCGATGCTCTTGGTGTCATGCAAAAGCCGGCCGATGAGCGTGGACTTTCCATCATCAACCGAGCCGACCGCGGAGAACCGCAACACCGTCCGTTCGGCCTCTGGGCCGAGAGCTTCCTTGAGCTGTTGTTCGCGTTTCACCATCAAAAGTCCCCGTTTCGCTTGTTGAGCACCATTGCGCCTGCGGTGCCATGGTCGAACCCTTCGCGCTCGCGTGCGAAGTACAAATCGCTGATTCGGATGCTTGCAGGCCCGCCGAGCCGGTCGTCGAGCTCCGTCCAACTCGCCGACGGAAACACCCACATGCGCCGACCGGGCGCGACCTCTCGCCGGGCGCGGACGGCCTGCGACTCGGGGAGATCCGGATGGGTCCGATTGAAGTGGCGGGTCACTAGGCCTCGGCGAGGGTAAACCACGATGTTATCGCGAATCTGGTGGGGTCCCTACTGCCCGCCGCGGGCCATGTCGTGCAGCGACATGCATCGCGCTTGCGCCGACGACCACGACTGGACCGCGACCGCATGAAGTTGGTCGCAACCCATGAACGACGTCAGCCGAGCCCGCGGGTAAGCCGCGCGACGAACGCGACTCGGTTCACGAGTCATCCGAACGAGCGCCCGAACGGTCGCTACCAGGCGCTTGGTCCTCCACCACCGGTCAGCGTCTCGCTGCTCCCCGTCTCGCTGCTCCCCGTCTCGCTGCTTCCCGTCTCGCTGCCCTCCGTCTCGCTGCTTCCCGTCTCGCTGCTTCCCGTCTCGCTGCCCCCCGTCTCGCTGCTTCCCGTCTCGCTGCCCCCCGTCTCACTGCTCCCCGTCTCGCTGCCACTGGAGTCGCCGGTGGACGTTTCGCCCGTCTCGGAATCACTTTCACCGGAGTCGCTCGCTTCCGCGTCACTGTCAGAGGGGGCCGCGCCCGTCTGGCTTTCACTGGACGTCGCAGAGTCCGTCGACTCGCCGGCTTCCGTGTCGCCATCGCCGTCTCCGTCCCCGTCCCCGTCGCCATCGCCGTCTCCGTCGCCATCGCCGTCTCCGTCCCCATCCCCGTCTCCGTCTCCGTCTCCGTCCCCGTCTCCGTCCCCATCCCCGCTCGTCAGGACGTCCGCCGGCTCGAGCGGCGTTGGCCGGTCCTCAGCTTCTACGTAGTGCCCACTGCAAGCCAGCGAAAGACCGGAGAGAGCGACCGCAGAGAGGGCCGTCGCCGCGATGACGGATGCACGCATACCAGCATGTTAACGAGCCCGGTTCCCCACGTACAGGGCCTCGGGCCGCCGACGTGCGCAACGACAAGCGCGAGCCGCCCGACAGAGACCACCGCGGCAACACGCCGGGGCGATCCCCAAACCCGCACCGTGGCGGCAGCTGAGGCCGCGCCCGACACGTTGTCCAGGAACGCCTCGACCTCCTCGCCGCGGCCCGCCAGCGGAGGCTTCGCCGCGAACGCGAGTGCGCCGTGCACGTGGTGCCTCGCTGTTCGCCGCCCGCATCCAGCTTCCGCAAGGTCCGCTTGTCCACCCCGCCGAGTCACGTCAAGCTGATCTCGATGCGCGGTCGCGCCCGACCTACTCGCCGTCCACGCTGGCGGAGGCCCACTGCTTCGCGGAGGATGCGGTGACTTGGGAGGGCGTCGTGTCTGCGGCCCCGGTCTGGGTGGCGTACCGCTGGTGGTCTCGAAGACGACGCCGCAATCAGATCGAACGGGACCTCGACGCGGTCACCCGCACGGCCGTCGAAACGCCCAAGCACCTCGATCCATCACTCGCAAGAGTCGCTTCCGAGGCGCGAATGCTGTCCACGTTGCTCGAAAACCCGGTCCGTCGCACGGTGCCCCCCTTGCTCCACGAAAGCCCGTGGCGCCGCCGCGAACGATGCGACGAGTACGATCTCGCGCTCGGTGACGCCCGCCGTGCGCTCTGGGAGTGGGTGGAGAACGTCCGCCACCTCCCCGCGGACGAGCGGCAGTACTTGATCGATATGGGGCTGTCGCTTCAGCCCTTTGTCGCGTTCTTGTTCATGACGGCGGATCGAACCGGCGACGTGTGGGAGCAGGTGCTTTACCCTCGCGCGCCGCGTCTCGACGACATCCACCGCGAGCTGATCACCGCCATTCGCGAACTTGATCGCTTCGCTCGCGTGCTGTGCACCGCGCCGGCGAATCCGTATCGCGGCGCGAGCTAGATCGCCCTCGTGGTTCGCCCATCCTCTCGCCCGGTCCGGGCTTTAGCTCATCCGTAACAGCCAAGCTGGCGCCGCGTCAGGTCCCAAGGCCACCACCATCAAGACCTGCAGGTGATAGAGCAACAGCAGGTAGTAGACCGTCGCGGCCACCAAGATTCCACCCAACGCGAGGCGGTGTCCTCGGCGCGTCCACAAGACTCGAAGGCCGAGCGACACCAACGCCAACTTCGTCGCAAAGAATAGCAGGGCACTTTGTTCGATGAGATCGCGCAACAGCACATTGGCTTCACGCGCGACCCCCATCTTCGCCCACACGATCGTGCAGAGGGCATCGACAACGTTGAGAATCAACGTCAGCCAGACGAGCCGCCACCACCACCTCGACGCCGCGGGGCGTGACCGCGGGAGCGTCGGCGCAAACGCAACAGGCATCCGACCATGTAGCCCGATGTCGACTCATGTAGGCAAGCCGTCAACCCACGGACCCCGCGATTCGAGCGCGATGGAGCCTGGCCGGGTGGCCGAGCCGCGCGCCAGGCCTCTTCCTTAGGAGCGGCTGGAGGCCTAGTCGCGAAAGTCAACGCTTGCGCCGTTCGATCCAAGCCGCCACGAGCCGATACCTCGGGCCTCCGCCGACGAGGACGCGAGATCAATCTCCGAACAAACGCCGAGACATCGCGCTTCGCAACCGGCGTTGCGGGTCGTAGCGGTCACGGACGACGCACCAATCGTCGAAGCGCGGATACATGGCGCGGAACTCCTCCGGCGTAGTGAACGCGTCTTTGGCGAGATACACCCGCCCACCGTTGGCGATCACCATCGCATTGAGCTCGCGGACCAACGCCGGCACGTTCGGCGAGATCGGGATGTCCAACGCAAGCGACGTGCCCGCTTGCGGGAACGACAGTAAGCCCTCGCTGGCTGGGCCACAGTCTTTGAGCACCGTGACAAACGAACACCCGCCGCCCCGCTGAAACCGGAGGAGAAACTCGCGGAACAGCTCAACGGAACGCGGCATGACGCACTGGTACTGGGTGAACCCGCGGTTGCCGTAGCCGCGGTTCCACTGTTCGAGTCGGTCGAGCGGCCAAAACCAGGGGTCCGGATGGCCCACCCCACGTTTGATCGACGACCCGTGCTTGTACCAAAGAGCCGCGTTGGCGAGACGAATCGTCGCACCGTTGACCAATCCACTGGGCAGCGTAAACGGTACGGCGATCGAACGATGGGGAAGCGGCTGGGTCGATGGCGCCTCGTCGGCCGCGGCCCAGCGGCCACGCATGACCATCCCGCGTCCCGCTCGCGGTCCGCTGACGCTGGTATCGATCCAAGCGACGGTCATCGGCCAGTCGGCGCTCGCCTCGGCCAGGCCGTCGACGACGCTGGCGAGATCATGGAATCGCTCGCTCTCGCTGTAGATCCACGGCGATGGCACGCGCTCGAGTTCAACCTCCACTTCCAGCACATGCCCCGTCAGCCCCATGCCGCCCAGCGTGGCCGCGAAGAGATCGGCGTGCGACGTCCGAGACACACGACGAAGCTCTCCGTCGCCCGTCCGCATCAGCAGCTCTCGCACGTGCGCGCCGAAACAGCCTGCGACATGGTGCTCTTTGCCGTGGACGTCAGCGGCCACCATCCCGCCGAGGGTGACGTGCCGAGTGCCCGTTCGCACCGGCGACATGAAGCCGAGGGGCAAAAACAGCTGACGAATGCCCCCCAAACTCAACCCCGCCTCCGCACGCAGCACGCCGGCGTCAGGGTCGAACGCCAATACGCGGTCGGCGGGCGGCGTCGCGGTCACCAACCCGGCCTCACCCTGAACCGGCAGCGCGGCGTCGCCGTAGGCCCGCCCGAGCCCGCGAAACAACACCGCGTCGCGCGACGCGTTCAGGAGGTCTTGCGACGGGCGCAGTCGCGTGTCAATCCACGGATGACGGCCCCAACCGCTCAGCGGACGGGCAGGCACCGCGGCCACGTTGTCGACCGGTCGGCGGGATACCAAGGCCGCGTCCGCATCCGGCGTGGGCTCTGAGGGTGCTCCCGTCGCCACCCGAGCCGCACCGCCTGTCACGCCCTCGCGGCGGGCCGGCAGGGCGGTAGACGTCACGCTCACGTGGCTCATGCGCGAGCAACGTAGCCCGCGAGCCTCGGCGAAGCAACCGCACGTCCCCCTCGTCATCACGGCAAGCGTCCCGGGAAGCCGTCTTCGACTCTACCTGCATCGAGCCCGGCAATGCTTGCCGGACAACGGCGGTGCCCGGCGGCGCGCGCGAGAGACAAGGCCGCATGGGTCCCGATCGCCGACCGTCAGCGCCGCCAGCGACCGGATCCGCGGCCGGAAGCCGCTCATCAGAACGGACGAGTTGGGCCAGACCCGGCCAGAGGCGTCGCCGAGCGACGCTGGTGCGGCGCGAAGAGGGCGTTCCTCCAGAACCGGTGGCCGACGAGTACCAAGGACCGCATCATCTGACGGGGCGTGTCGCCACGGAAGGCCGAGCGGGCCGTCTAGGCGTCCGGTACTTCGCACAGCCGCAACGGCACGGTCGATGGCACCGTGACGTACAAACGCAACCACCCGATATCGTCGGCCTCAGGCAGGCCCGCGTCGAGTCGCGCGACGGGTCCTTTGACCGAGAAATCGCAGACAAACCCGGCGGACTTGGGCTCGCCCACCGTTCCGGGCGCGACGTACTCGCACACCACCTCCACCGCACTCGCAGCGGCGACAACGTAGACCTTCACCTCGGCCGACCGTGCGGCCACGTCGAGTCGCTCGATGCCGGCGGTTGACAACGTCGCCGTGCGCCGCCAGTGCACAACTGCCTCCGGTCGAGCCTTGACGGGCTCGAAGTGGAGGGTGCTCAGGGGATGGCAGGGCACAGTCGCGGTGGACACCCCGGCACCGTAGGGAGTTCGTGGATCTGGCGCAAAAAAGCGACGTAACCGACCGCCGTTGAACCGCGCCGAGCCCGGGGCGCGCCTTCGCTCGACGCTCCGGTTGCGATGCCGACCAACCCGCCCTCGGCCTCGTCGGGTGCCGGCGACTCGTGACTTGCCGGCTTCGCTTTCGACAAACAGCTCCGGTCCCCCTGTCGACGCCCACGCCACCTCCGCGGATCACGGGTCCACGGAGCCCCCGAACCTCGGGCGCCGGTCTTGGGGGACGACGACGTCAGCTCGACCCGATCCGGCGCTCGCCAGCTGCCTAAAGGACGCCTACGAGCGCATCACACAGGCGCTCCACGTTCGACGGGGTGATCCCTGCGACGTTGATGCGGCCCGAATCGACGATGTAAACTGAATACTTGTCGCGCATCGACTGCGCCGCCGCTGGACCGACGCCCGGAATCAAGCTGAACATGCCTCGTTGGCGCAAAATCGCAGCGCCATCGAGCGACGCTCGCTTGGCGGCCAACGTTTCGACAAACAAGGTCCGCATACCGCGAATGCGATCACGCATCATGGCGAGCTCGGCTCGCCAGCCGCTCGCGAGTTCAGCGTCGTCCAAGATGGTGCGCACGATGTTCGCCCCGTGCGCCGGCGGGTTCGAGTAGTTGCTTCGAATCGCCACTTTGAGATTGCTGCGCACGAGCTCCGCCGCGTCGGCATTCTCGGCGAGTATGGACACCGCGCCGGTTCGCTCATTGTACAGTCCAAAGTTTTTGGAAAAGCTCGAGCAGACGATCAATTCGGGCAGGCGCTCGGCGAGCATCCGCACACCTTGCGCATCTTCTTGCAGTCCGTCGCCAAATCCTTGGTACGCAAAATCAACGAGTGGCAACAGCTCTCGAGCGCTGAGGCGCTCGGCGATTTGTTGCCACTGCGTGGGCGACGGGTCGACGCCTGTCGGGTTGTGGCAACACCCGTGGAGGAGCACCACGTCGCCTGGCGCCGGACGGTTGAGACCATCGAGCAATGCGCCGAAGTCGAGTGCATTGGCCGTTGCGTCGAAGTACGGCAACGCCTCGAGGCGAAGCCCGGCCGCACTGAAGATCGCACGATGATTCGCCCAAGTCGGGGTTGTGACCCACACCGTGGGGCGGCGCGGAAGCTTCGCAAGGCATTCCCCCACCACCCGCAACGCCCCCGTGCCTCCGGGGCTGTGGGCCGTGACGCACCGATCGCCGAGACCGGGGGGCGGCTCGTCGCCGAACACAAGGTCGCGAACAAGCTCGCCGTAACGAGCCTCGCCGACGATCGGCCGATACACCTTCGATCGCTCACCGTCGACCAAGCGTCGCTCCGCGGCAGTCACAGCCGCGAGGACTGGCGTCCGCCCAGCTTCGTCTTTGAACACCCCCGCGCCGAGATTGATCTTGTCCGGGTTCGGATCGCGGCCAAACGCTTCAGTCAAGCCGAAAATCGCATCGGGGGGGGCCAGGGTGAGCGTGCGAAACATCGTCAATCGTCTTGACCGGGTTACCCGCCAGGGTGCGGTCCCACCGTACCACGCCAATGAACCAGCGTCCGACCCGGGCTCCGCTTCTCCTCGCACAGCCCGCGTCTCCACTGTCTCCGCGCGGCACGCCGGCGCCCCCGACTGTAGCCTCGCCACGGTGACAGCTTTCCTCGAGACGTGTCGTGTCCCCGGGCTGCGTCACCTGGCCGAAGATCCGTCGCCGCCTCGTCGCCATCCACCCGCAACGCAGTCGAAACGCCCCCACGCCCGACAAGCGGGGCTCGTGGCCGTGAATGAGGCCATCCGCAGCCACGGCCGCCAAAAACGACCAAAACACCACCCCAAGACGCCACCTCAAGCGAGACCTGCCGCGTTCACTGATCTCGTTCGGGACCTGCGCTCAAGTCCGTTCCGGAGCTTTTTCGCGCACCAGGCGGTCGACCGCACACCGCCGTCATCGGCCCGCCCTCGGACTTGACCCCCTGTCCCGATTCGCTACCATGCTTTCGCGTCGAGTCGTTGTCGGATGGAGCGTCGGATCGAGCGTCGCCGGTATGCCTAGAGTGTCGCCAGCAGGCCTAGCTGAAATGAATCGGTTGCCGTCGGAGTTCGCGTCATGCTCTGCCGCCGTACGTGTGACCCGTCGAGAGTCCTTTCACGGCTCTAGGAGATTGTTCGATGTATCGACATAATCATCCAGGCTGTTCCCGACCGCCCGGGAGGCGCCGCACGTCGCCGGGATCTGGTTACGGGCCTGCCGAAAGCCGAGACCAACGCGAGCAAGGCCGCGCCTGGGGCGGAATCGGAACAAGGTGGCATCGTGAGCGACGCTGAATCTTCATCGGAACTCCGCAGGGGAGTGGTCACGACGCTGAGTACCGAACTGGCCACGCCATCTCCGTTCCATTTCGGGTTCGACATCGCCCCGTGGTTTGCCGACGCGCTCGCCGCGGCGACGCGCGACTGCCCGGTCGATCGCCTCGTCATCTTCACGGACCATCAGGTATTCCAACGCTGTGGCCGTGAGATTCACGACCCGCTGGCGCGGCGCTGGCCGCATGTGAACATTCACCTGCTCCCGGAAGACGAGACAACAAAGACGTTCGCCCACCTTGAGCGCGCCTGTCAGCGCATGGTCGATCTTGGGATTACCAAACGATCGCTGATCTTGGCTCTAGGTGGCGACTCCATCGGCAACGTGGCCGGCCTCGTAGCCGGTCTCACGTTTCGCGGGATCCGCTTCGTGGATGTGCCCACCACGTTCACGCGCCAGACCGACGGCTCACTGAGCAACAAGCGGACCATCAACAGCTCGTGCGGAAAGAACCACTTTGGGCTCTACCACGCGCCGCTTTTTGTCTGGTCGGACGCCCAGTACCTGCTCGCCGAGCCCGTGCGGGTCAGGCGAGCGGGCATGGTCGAGAGCATCAAGAATGCGTTGGTGCACGAAACCTCGTTTCTTCCCGTGCTTCAACGCCGGTTGCGAGCGGATTGTGAATACACCGAGGCCGCGTTGTCGCAGCTCGCGCTGGCCACCATTCGGTCCAAGCTTTCCATTTTGCGCGGTGATCCGACCGAAAACCGGTACGGCCTGGTACTCGAGTATGGTCATACGTTCGCGCACGCGCTGGAGTGGCTCGCTGCGGGAGAACTCCTCCACGGCGAGTGCGTCGCGATCGGCATGCGACTGGCGGCTCGCGTCGCGCATCGAGTCGGCCTCATCGACCAGCCACTCGTCGACCTGCACGACGAGCTCATTGCCGATCGGCTGGGGCTGCGTCCGCGCCTTCCGCCATCGATCGACGGTACCGTCATGCTCAGCACCATGCGCGCGGACAACAAGCGCACAACGGACGCTGTCCGATATGTCCTACTTGAGGGCGCGGGCCGCTGCTCCAACCGCGAAGGAGACTACCTGGTCACCGTCGACGACGAGATCGTGCGCGACGTCATTGACGAGTTCCTTCAGATCACTGAGCCCCCCGCCACCAAGAGCGCCCAGGCTCAATGTGATGAACGACTGCACACCGCGATCCTCCAGGGACTCTACGAATCGCACCGCGAGCAGGTGCAGCGAGCCCCGACCGCCAACCCGTCACCCAGGTGAAGGGTCGGTCTTGGCCGCGGGCGCTCGTCGACCGCACGCCGGCACTCCGTGACCCAGGTGAGGGATCATCGGTCTCGCGGTCTTGGCCGCGGGCGCTCGTCGACCACACGCCGGCAAACCGTGACCCAGGTGAGGGATCATCGGTCTTGCGGTCTTGGCCGCGGGCGCTCGTGGACCGCATGCCGGCGTTGCGTGCCCCCGAGGGGCAACCCCGTTGCGTCGTCTGCCCCTCAAACGAAGAAGCCGACCCCGCGAACGGGACCGGCTTGCGGCGCGGGCGTCAAACTCGGTCTCCACTTGCCGAGACCCGGCAACACCCGCATGTGACGGGCCCGACCTCGCGTCGGGCCCGAGTCGCGCCTCCTATTGCGGCGGCGGAACCACCTCGACAAGACCCGTCAGACACTGGATTGCCGCACTGAAGTCATCGTCACAGATCGACTCCATGCAGCAGCGGATGCGGCCCTCTTCGTCCTCCTCGGAGGGTTCGCGATTGAGCGACTCACACACGTCCCGGATCCGTCGCGGCGGGATGGCTTGACCGGTGAACTCGCCGTTGTCGGTCTCGCCGGTGCAACCCGGTCCGATGCCGAAAGCGTACTGTTGATAGTCCGCGCCGCGGCGTGGATCCGCGCTGTCGTCTTCCGGCAGGATATCGCCTTCTGGATACAGCTCGTCGACCCAGTCGCGGTACTCGAGCTCGAGAACGCCACCGGCGGTTGGCTCGTACGGCGGCTCCTCGTTGTGCTCAGTGACCGGCGGCACGCCGACGATCCCCAGCATCACGACTTCCTTGCCGTCGTCGTCGATGAGATGGTTCAGGTAGTTCTTGTAGCGATCCAAGGACCGCAACGGTTCGTCCGTCGACTCGCACTCGTACGGGCTGTCACCCGTGCATTCCACGCCCGCGTTCCAGCACACGGCCGAGGTCATCTCTTTCTTCTCGGTGTGCGGGTTGACCTCCCAGAATTCCTTGTCGCCTTCTTCGTCGAAGATCTCGGGGTGCTGAGTTTCGTCGATCGAGCAGTCGGCCTCGTCCGTCATCAACAAGATGGCCAGCATCGCGCCCTTGCGAAGGAACGGCTCGTCACCCTTGTTGTGGTCCGCGTTGGGGTCGAGGGCCTGCATCATCGCCTCGAGCGGGCTTTCCAGGCCGCAGCCGTGAATGCCCTGGGGACCGAGGCATGCCAGCGCCTGTGCCACCTCGTCGTCGGGGGTTCCGTCCCCATTGACGTCCTTGTCCTCGACGTCCTCGACGTTGTTCGAATTCGCGCGAAAGTGGATAAACGGCCGATCGTCCTGGATCACCACGTCGTCTTCGCACACGTCGGTGCAGGCTTTGCTCGCGTCGGGAATGGTGGTGCCAACCGCCGCGAACTGGCCGTCCGCGATCTTCTCATTGCAACCAGTCGTGACCGGATCGCCACCCTCAGGGGTCGTGCCGTAGCACCGGGTGTTCCCCAAGTCGGTGGTCGTCAACATGATGTTGACGTCCGCAACGGCGTTTCCGGTTCCGGTGTCGTTTTGGAGGTTCTGGAGCCGCTGGATCAAGTTGGGGAAGTTGCGCGCCAGGTTGGCTTGCTCTTCGCCCATCGATCCAGAGTTGTCGATGACGATCAGCATGTCGATGACCTTGGACATGTCGTCGCCGGGCCCAACGTCGTCGTCATCGTCGTCGTCACCACCGCCGCCCATGTCGAGCTTGTCACCGTTGTTGTCGTCGTCGTCGTCGTCGTCGGGCGTGTCGTCGTCATCGTCGTCGTCGTCGTCGCCGACGACCCCGATGCCGGTGTCGTTCACGTCCTCGCGATCCTTGGCGGTCGGTGCGCACGCCGACAACCCGACCAGCACACTGAGCGCGGAACAAGCGCCGATCATCGTGTTGGGTAACTTGAAGCTATCTGAGGCCCCGATAGCTGGACTCGTCTTCAGCATGACAGTATCTCCGTGTCGCGTTGGACACCCGAAATGTCGTGGGTTCTGGAAAAAGGTGTGCAGCGTGACGAAGCGCCGCGAAAGCCGGGCGCCGAGGGTAGTGCCAGCGCCGAAAGACACGGCACGGCAAGCGTGGATGATAGGCCCTTTGGGTTGGGTTTGCCTAGTGCGGAGTTCCGCACCGCAACGTCGTGGTCCACACAACCGATGCGCGCGCGTCGAGGGTATGCGTCCGCGGCCGCGTGCCGCCTCGGATCGGTCACGAGACTACGCAACAAGGCAGCAAGGCAGCAAGGCAGCAAGGCAGCAAGGCAGCAAGGCAGCGCACCACAACGGCTGGCATCCAGATCCGCGTTGCTGGCGCCCGAGTAGATGGCCCGTCTGCAGGCGTTTCGGGGCGTTCCAGGTCGCTTCGGTAGAGCAACTCCGGCGACAACACCAGGACCGCCATGCGTCGCCTGCAGACCGAGGGTCGACTGGATCCATCGGCCGCGGGGTCAGGCTCGCGAAACCTCAGCGTGCGAGCTGAAAACTGTGGTCCGAGTCTCGCCGCATACCCCTCGCACACCTGTCGTGATCGGTTGTTGACCGCCACTCGAGGCGAGCAAATCGGCCATCCAACACGCCTGATCACTCAGCGCCAGCTCAGGTCGGGGCGGGATGGAAGCTCCCCCGAACAAACACCCCGGACTTCGGTCCGCCCAGCGTGCCGCTGGGGTCGAGACGACGTAACCACGTCCAGCTGTAGATCCCCGAGTCGTGGCCATCGGCAAACGTGAGATTCAGCGCGTAGGCGCCGACCTCGGCGACGCCCGTGATCTGCGTGTCGGCGAGAGCGCTCAGAAACCTGACGTGCCCGCTGTGGCCCTGGCACGCGGCGCAGGGACACCAACGCCGGAGGTACGCGCCGTCGAGCACCGTGTCGGCACCGGTCGACCACGCGAGCCGCAACTCGCTGCGAGCTCGATCCCACACGACCTCGATCGGTACGGTCATGGAACTGAATCCACCGACCCGGGCCCAAGCCCGGCGATCTCTCGTGCCAGACCCCCGGGTATCGGCGCCGGCCGAAACCGAGGCGAGTCGGGAGGACGGCGGCGGTCGAGTATCGATGTCAGCATCCGGCGGCCGAACGGCAAGGGGTCAAGACCTCGCGATTGCAGGACTAGGTGAACTCGAGGGGCGCCGCGGCGAGCTCCCGCCACGCCCGATCTTGGTACAGCAATGGCGAACCCTCGGCCGTGGTACAGGCCATGACCTGGCCGACGAACACGGTGTGATCGCCGGCGGCGACCGCCTGTTCGACGCGGCAGTCGAGTGTCGCGATGGCCCCAACGATAAGGGCGCATCCGCTGGGGGCGCGCTCGATGGCGACGCCGGAAAAGCGGTTGGTCACGCCGGGGATCATCCCCGCGAATCGGGCCCCCAGGTCCAGTTGATCACGGGACAACACGCTGACGGCAAAATGACCGCGCGCATGCATGGCATCGCGGGCCGGGCTCTTGTTGGCGATGCACACGAGAACTTGTGGCGGGTCGGTGCTCACCGAGCAAAAAGCACTGACGGTAAGGCCGACGTCTTGCGCCTCGGCCAGCGTCGTGACCACGGTGACACCGGAACCGAACTTGGCGAGTGCGCCGCGGAACACCTGAGTTTGTACCGTCATGATCGTCCTAGTGAATGGCGTGGGGTTGGCTGAGCTCGAACAGGGCCACCTCCGCGTCGAACTTCTCGCCGTCGGCGGTGACCATCTCGTAGCTTCCTCGCATCGAGCCAAACGGCGTCTTGAGAGGACAGCCAGAAGTGTACTCAAATGACTGCCCCGGTGACAGGCGCGGCTGCGCACCGACGACCCCAGGACCACGTACCTCTTCGACCTCACCGCTCGCATCGGTGATGACCCAGTGGCGACCGAGAAGCTGCACTCCTTCATCGCCTTCGTTCTCGATACGAATGGTGTAAAGGAAGAACCAATGACTCTGCGACGGTGCAGAGTGAGCGGGCGAGTAGCGTGCCGCCACATGGACCCGCACACCACGGGTGCACGCTTCGGATGTCATGACGGGGTAGTCGTCACTCACGAGGGCAATCTATCACGCGAGCGCATCACCACAACTCGTCGATACCGCGGCGGATCCGGGGCCAACGCCCACCGCCTGGTCGTCCCGCGCACTATGCGATAGTGCCTGCGTGCGTGTTGACCAGCAGCGTCACGGGGCCGTCGTTGACCAACTCCACCTGCATGCTGGCGCCAAAGCGACCGGTCTCGACCGGAATTCCCCGACCACGGAGCATGCCCGCAAAATACTCGTACAGTGCCACCGCCTTGTCGGGCGCCTCGGCGCTAGAAAAGCTGGGACGTCGGCCCTTGCGGACCGAGCCCGAGAGCGTGAACTGACTCACCACCAGGCACGCACCGCCCACGTCACGCACCGAGAGGTCCATCGGGGTTTTGCCCGGAAACAGCCGCAAGCAGCTGATCTTGTCGACCAACGCATCCGCGTCGGACGTTGTGTCGCCCACCTCGACCCCGAGGAGTACCAGCAGCCCGGGCCCGATCTCGCCAACGACCTCGCCGTCGACCGAGACGCTGGCCCGACCGACGCGTTGGATCACCGTCTTCATCACAGGCCGCGCGCCGGTGTCCGCCTACTCCATCGCCGCCGCAAGCCGGCGCAGCGCGGTGCGGATGCCTTCTTCGACGACGGGGTGGTAGACCGGCATCCGCAGCGCGGCGTCGACACTCATGCCTTGCTGGATCGCCCACGCGAGCAGGTGAGCGGTATGCTCTACCCGCGGGCCGAACATCTCGGCGGCGATGAGCCGGCGTGAGAGTCGATCGCCATAGACTCGCACGATGCCCTGGTTTTTCGCCATCACACGGGCGCGCCCCTGGTCGACGTAGGAGACATCGCCGTGCACGACCTGGCCACTGGCGAAATCGAGTTCGTCGTAGGGCACGCCGACGGTTGCGATCTGCGGATCGGAAAACACCACGGTGAGCGGCGCTCGGCGGTCGAACGCCCGCACGTGCGGGTATCGGGCCGCGTTGGTGCCAGCGAACCGACCCTCATCCGCGGCTTCGTGCAGCACTCCCCGCTCATCGACGATATCACCGGCGACGAAAAGGGGACCGGAGCCGACCTGCATGGTGTGCGGGTCGTAGGAGACAGAGGTTGAATCGTCGCCGGGGAGTCCGGCGCGATCAGCCGCGAGGCGCTCCCAGCTGGGCCTGCGCCCCAGGGCACACAGCACGCGTTCGACTCGGATTGTCGTCGCCGCACCGGACGCGTCGACAAAGCTCAGCTCGACCTCGTCGCCCACCCGCCGAGCCGACAACTCATGCGCGTCGAATCGCAGGTCAAGCTCGCGACTCAGCTCCTCACAGATCACCGCTTGCACCTCGGGATCGCGGGCCGGGCCGGCCCGTCGACTGCGATTGATGATAGTGACGTCAACTCCCAAGCGGTGCATCGCCTGGCCCAGCTCAAGGCCGATCACGCCGGTGCCCAGGACAGCCAACGATCGCGGCAAGTCCGGCAACTCGAATACGGAGGCGTTGGTGAGCAGCCGGTCCCCCAGGCTCTCGAAACCGTCGGGTACGAAGGGCTCGGTTCCCGCGGCCACGACAACGCTTTTGGCCCGCACCCGCGTGTGATCGTCGACGTCCAAGGTGGATGCGTCGACAAATCGCGCGTAGCCGGTGAGTTTTTGTTCGGCCGGCAGATCGTCGACCGCACGAAGCACGAACCCGACGAACCGGTCGCGCTCGCTTTGCACCCGCCGCAGCACCGCAGGTCCGTCCACCTGGGGCGGCGGCGCATGGACGCCGAAGACACCGGCATGTCGTATTTCGTGCGCTGCTTCGGCCGCAGCGATCAGCAACTTGGACGGCATGCACCCCACCCGCGCGCAGGTCGTACCGTGGGGGCCGCCCTCGATCATCACGACGCGCTTGGCTCCGGCGGCCAGTGCCGCTCGTCGGGCGTTGAGACCGGCTGTACCGGCTCCGATGATCGCAACGTCGACGTCGAGTTCGCGCTTGGGGACGGTCATCTCGGCTAGTGTGGCGCTTTTTTTGCGGAACCTGACTTGGCCGTCGGGGTCGGCTTCGCCGCGTCCTTCGCGGCTCCGCTGGATGTCGACCCCTCCGCGCCCTCTGGGACCGGATCCACGCTCGGCTTAGCGGTCGTGCCCGCACCGTCGTCGGGCCGGAGCTCCGCCGGCGCCGATGGTTCCTTGAATGCCGCCTCTCGGCGGTCGTCCGTCTCGCCAAGCGCCTCGAAGATGCGGTTTTGCACCGGGAACTTGCGGTAGAGCTCGTTTTGGAGGGCCTTCTTGGCCTCACGGTACTTTCGTTCTTCGATGTTACGCCGCAGCTCACCGACCAACGCTTCTTGGGGCAAAACCCCACCGGGCCAACGTCCGAACAGCTTGACGATGAAGTACCCCTTCTCCGTTTTGAACGGTTGGCTCACCTCACCCACCGGCATGGAGAAGACGACGTCGCTGTACTCACCGATCATCCGCTTGCGATCGAACACCCCCATGTCGCCACCGCGGAACGCCCCCGGTCCTTCGGAATGCTCTCGCGCGAAGTCCATGAAGTCACGCTTCGACGCGAGCAGGGCCTTACGTAGACGCTTGGCCTTGGCTAGGGCCATCTCATCCCATTTCGCGAGCTCTTGCGCCGAGGCGGCCTCCCGCTGCTGGCGACTTGGCTCGATGATCTTGTCGCCCGGCGATTGCCGGGGCCCGATCGCAACGAGCACGTGCGCGGCCCAGGCTCGTTCCTCTGGCGAGTCGAAGTGAGTCTTGTTCTCGGCGTAGAATGCAGAGATCTCGGCGTCGGTGGCCTCGAGCGCTACCCGTTTGCGTAAGTGGGCGCGCTCGCGATAGTAGGCCACGGCCTTGGCCTCCCAGCTACGCTTCGTTTCCAGCGACCGTGACAGAAACTCAGCCGAATCCGCGTAGGTCGTGCGAGCGAGGTACGCCTCGAGTTCCGCCTTGTCGTATTCGACCCCACTGGCGAGCGTCTCTTGCTGCAGCAACGCCTCCCACACCAGGCGCTGTGCGATGCTCTTGCGATAGTGGCGCTGAGCCGGGTTCGGGACCTTGCCGTCGTCGCGGCGGCGCAAGATGGCATCGAGCTGCAGTTGCAGCAACGCCTTGAACACATCGTTGGGCACCGGTTGCCCGGCGACGACCGCAATCGGTCCGTCGTCGAGCGGGGGCAGCGGCGCTTCGCTTTTGCGCTTGTCTCGATGGCGGCGCTTCTTTTTGCGCTTTCTGTCCTTCTTGCGCTTCTGGCTGGCTTGCTTCGAAGCCTTTGCGTCTTCTGTGGCTGGGGGGGCGTCGCCGCGGGCGCGGCTCGAGTCATCGGCACCGGATGGCTGTTGGCGGCAGGCTCCCGCACCCAGCAGGGCGGCTGCAGCCAACAGGATGGACCAGCGCGGCGCGCGTGTGTTTGCCGGCATCATGTCGATTCCTCTCAGGTCGCGTCGATGAGCTGGCGCGCGGCTTTGAGCCCATCACCAGCAAACGGAGCCACACGTTGCGCCGATAGCTGCTCGAGCTCGGCAACGATGGCGTTGTTCGCCTGGCTCCAGCAATGCAACTGCTGTCGAGCGAGCAGCTGAGCATCACCCACATAGCCAGCTGAACGCTCGACGAGTGCGTCGATTCCCGACAACGCGGTCCGCACGGTTTCTCGCCGCTGCGCCGCCGGAGTCGAGTCATCCCATGAGACCGCCAACACCGCGTCTCGCGCCGAACCGAGCGGTTCGACGGCCCCTTGCTCGTGTTGCTGGGTGCGCTCCACGAGTTCGAACAAGCCCCCGCGCAAGTCATCAAGGGCGGCGGCGGAACGGCGAAACCCGTGCTCGAGCACCGCAAACACCTCCGCCATGCGCCCGTGGCGAACCGCGGACCGAACCACCGTCTCTCCCGACCCCAGCGCGAGTGCGCGACGGGTCGCACCGAGAGCCACCTGGCGGTTACTCCCGGCCTGGCGGGCTGCCTCGCGCAGACCCTCGGCCCCCGACGCCAACGCCTGCGCCTGCGCCTGAAACGGCTCGATGCGCTGCCGGCTTTTCTCCACGCGGCCAGACAAGCGCTGATGCGTTTGCTTGAGCCAGGCATCGATCGAACGCTCGCTGACCGCGGTGCTGGCTTTGCCGGGGGCGTAGCCGACGAGCGTGCGGACTCCGCTGCCCCACGCGGTCGGCTCGTCCGTGGGAGTCTTACCGTCGAGATAGGCCACGAACTCCCCGATCGCTCGTCGCTCGGCTTCCAGCTCGGATCGGATGGCACGGTTGTCGGCCATGATGCGTTCCAACAGCTCGACCGTTCCGGCGGCGGCATGATGACGGCGGCGCGTGCTGTCAGTCACGCTGTCCGGCGTGACCTCACCGCCGACATAGCTTGTGTCTCGTTCCAGCGCAGCGATGCTGGCGTCGATCTCCGTCGCGGACATGGCCAGGTAGATTGGCACAGATCCCGCGAAAAAGCTCGGTTTCGGGTCGTCCCGCTACGCGACCGACACCGGGGCTCGCAGCGCGTTGGGGCGTTGCGGGCCCGGTGTGGCCGGTCGGCGCGTCGCGATGCGGTACGGCGGGTGGGCGCCCCGTCCGGCTACACGACTGGCTGCACGACTGGCTGCACGACTGGCTGCACGTCCG
>QKPP01000205.1 GCA_006508105.1 Myxococcales bacterium FL481
ACGAGGACGACGAGGACGAGGACGACGAGGACGAGGACGACGAGGACGAGGACGAGGATGACGAGGACGAGGACGAGGATGACGAGGACGAGGACGAGGACGAGGACGAGGACGACGAGGACGAGGGCGAGGATGACGAGGATGACGAGGAAGAGGATGACGACAACGATGACGGCGAGGAGGACGAGGACGACGACGAGGACGATGAGGACGACGACAACGAAAACGATGGCGAGGGGGACGGGGACGACACCGACACCGACACCGACACGATTTCGGCGCGGACCGGTTGACGCTTGACCGAGCTCGCGATCGGCGGCAAAAACCTCGCGCCACGCCATGCCGCCTTGTGCTGCCAGCAAACTGCAAAGGGCCGGAGGCTCTTGGCTCCTCCGGCGCGCGCTATGCTGCGGAGCTTGCTGGCTGGCAGCCACGGCCGCCAGCGCCAGCACCCGAGCCGAACCCGCTGACAGGGCGGATGCCGCGCGAGCGACGGTGCCGCTGGTCTCCATCACGGTGGAGGCGCGCGGCGTGGATGAGCGGGCAGTGCTCGACGCGTTGCGTCTGCGAATCGACGCAGTTCGCATCGATTCGTTCCGGGGCCGCGAAGCCATCTCCAGCGAGTTGGGGCTCACGCTTTACACCGGAATCGTCCGCGTCGACGACCGCTCCGTCGAGCTGACCATCGTCGCGTCCGACGGTCGCGGCTACCGGCGACGGATCGAAGCCGAACGGAACATCGAGGCTCGCACGATCGCCGGCACTCTCGCCGTCATCGCCTACGCGATCGCCGATGGCAGCGAGCCGCCAGACCGGGCCGACGCCGTGATACCCGACGAGCGCGCCGACGAGCCGCTCGCCGGGACCGAGGCCGGCGACGATCCGACAACGACGGCGGCTACGGCGAACCCGGCACCGGACCCCTCCGACGACTCTCTCGAGGCGTCACCTCAAAGAACCCCGGAAGACCGTCCACCAGCCCAAGACTCCAGCCGCACGCCCCCGCCGCCTCTCGCTCGCTCGCCGAGTCCCAGTCCGCCACCGGGGCTCGGTATCTCGCTCGCCGCTGGTTTGCTCTTGCCACTGACGCCCGCGGGGACCGGGCCGCAACCGTTCGCCGAGGCCCAATCGCGCTACCGCAACGCGAAAGGACGACACCTCGGGCTGCGATTGCGCTACGCCGCGCGGCGACGGGCACAGCATCGTCTCCACCGCGTCCGTCTGACGGCGGAGGGCGGCCACACGTTTGCCCGCCGGCGCTTTGTCAGTCCGGTGGCGATCGGCGTTTCGGTCGAACCGTGGACCATTCGCGGGCCCGACGGACGGGGAGAACTCACCGAAGACGACGATGAGACCACGCCCATTGGCTACCGACCGCTCGTGGGTCTCAACCTGTGTGTTCAACCCAGTCTCCGCATCACCGCCACGACGGCCCCCGGGCCCCAGATCGCGGTGGGAGCCCTCATCGAACTCGCCGGCAGCCTCGAACTCGGCGGGCGGTTTGGGGCCCCTCGGGTGACCACGCCGGGCGGCACCACCGCGGACCCTGACCTCGGACTCGGCGGACTCGAGCTAGTGGCCGGACTCGGCGTGACCGGCTGGTTCGCGCGCCACTAGCCGCGCGACCGATCGCACGGGCTCTTCACCGCACTGCGTCGCATGGCACCGCACCGTGGCGGCCGCGCGCGAGTCCGAGCGATGCGGCGACTTGGCCGCAGCCGCTGCTGGCGGCTCACCTCGGCGTTCTCGAACCCCTTTTGAACCGGCTGGCGATCGAATCAAACACCCGTATAATACAATTGTTTAACATCTCGATTCGCTCCGAAAGGCACCCCGCGATGCGCCTCGCTCACTACCAACGACAAGACACCCCCCAGACTTTGGCGCAAGGCATGGAGGAGTATTTTGCCCTCAACCCCGGCTTGACCAAGGTCTCGCCGGACGAGCCCGAAGCCGAGCTGTTTTTGCCCCACGATGCGTGCCACGTGTTTTTTGGTTGCGGCACGAGCCTCATCGAGGAAGGCATGGTCGACCTGTGGACGCTGGCCGGCTCGGACGTCGGCTGGCGCCGCTACGCGGGATTCACCAAATACCTCGCAGCGATCGAACCCAAGGCGCTTGCGCGCAAGATCGGCTACGCGACCATGGCCCTCCATCTGGCCGCGGGAGCACCCGCACTCGTTCGCACGTGGATCCGAGGCAAACGCATGCAGCGTCGCTGGCCGTGGGACGGCTACGCCCACCACTACGACGACTCACTCGCCGCACTACGCCGCCACTACGGCGTCGAGGTGCTGCACGTACCCGCGTGGATGCGCCGGGCGAGCGTCACCGCAGGTTCGCAGTCATCGCTGGCGAGGGCGTCGTAGCGCCGCGGCGCAATGACGCTCGCGTGCCCATGTCGAACGCGCGTCCGGTGGGCCGCGACGCAGCCCACCGGACACTCGAGCCGCTCCTCGACGTTGGAACCGCCGCGAGCGCGCCGTCAGAACCACGCGGTTGTTCCGCGAGCGCGCGTGATCTCCCCGTGCCATGCTCCGCATCCGCGACCCCGCCGTGGAAGCGAGCGACTGGCTGCGGTCGTGCGCCGCGGGCATGACTGGCTGCAGCTACCCTGTCGCGCCAACACGGACCGACGACCCGCCGTCCCGGCACCCGCCAGCGCGATGAAACGTACCTGCCTTCTTTACGGCTTCGCCGTCGCGCTCGGTGCCTCGGTGCTGCAGTGGATCCAATACAGCTACCGCGTGAAGCTGCTCACGACGGAGGCCTACGTCGCCGCCGTCGCGTTGGCGTTCACCGCCCTCGGGTTGTGGGCGGGCCGGCGCCTTACCCCCCCAACCGTCACCGCGGGCACGCGCAACACCCAGGCCATCACCGCGTTGGGCATCAGCCCTCGCGAACTCGAGGTGCTCGATCTACTCGCCGAGGGTCACACCAACAAGACCATCGCCTCGCAGCTCCATGTGTCGCCGAACACCGTGAAGACGCACTTGCGCCACCTGTACGCGAAGCTCGAGGTCTCTCGGCGTACGCAAGCGGTGCAGCGGGCCCGGGATCTGCGGTTGTTGGTCTGAGTCGCCTGAGACACGGTCCGGTCCTCGCGGCACACCGCGATATGCACAAGCCCGCGACGCGTCCTTCCCGGTGACGTCGACGTTCAGCGCACTCGGCGCTACCACCGTTCGCCCGTGATCGAACGACCCCCTCGCGGCACGGAGACGAGGATGCCCCGGTCTCACTCGCGTGTTGTCCTCCTCGCTGTCGGTTTGATGCTTGCCTGCTCCGGCTCGCTCGCCTGCACGGAAAGCAGCCCGAAAACGAACGGCGATCCCAGCGGGGGCAGCGACGACCCCTCCGACTCCGGTGACGAACCCTCCGACTCCGGCGACGACCCCTCCG
>QKPP01000311.1:0-13025 GCA_006508105.1 Myxococcales bacterium FL481
CACGTTCGAGAAGATATACACGCCGAGCCCAGACGGCACAAACAAGATCATAAATGTGAAGAACGCCGGCATCATCCACTGCATCATCTTGGCCTGCGCCGGATCCTGCGTCGGCTGCATCGGTTGGATGCGCATCTGAAGGAACATCAGCGCCCCCATCGCGACCGGCAACGCGTACAACGGGTCGGGCCGCGTCAAGTCCGGCAGCCACAAGAAAGGCTCGTGGTACAGCTCCACGACCGTTCCCAGCATCGCGTACAACGCGATCCAGATCGGCATCTGCACCAACGCTGGGAAGCAGCCTGCAAGCGGATTGACCCCCGTCCGACTAAACAGCGCCTGCATCTCTTGTTGCTGTTTGACCCGATCCTGGCCGTACTTTTTGCGAATCTTCTCCAGCTCCGGAGAAATCTCCCGCATCCGCTTCATCGAGCTCATCTGCTTGAGCGTCAGCGGCAACGTGACCAGCTTGACCACCACCGTCAGCAACAAAATGGCCACCCCCCACACCCCGGTAAGTCGGTAGAAGTAGCGAAGCAGCTCCAGCATCCATTGCCCCAGCGTTCGAGACATGCCCCCGAACCACCCCCAGTCAACCGCGTCCTCAAGCGCGACGCCGGAGACCACGTCGAAGTCCCGTAGTGCTGACTGCTCCTTCGCCCCGAGATACACCCCAAACTCGTAGCGACGCTTCTCCCCGGCTTCGAGAGCCACCACGGGTGCAAGGAACGTGTTGACCAAAAGGCTCTCCCCGGCAGCGCGACTCACCTCGCAGGTCCCACGCAAGTCAGAAGCCACCAGTGCCTGCAAGAAGTACTTGCGATCAACCGCGATCCAGCCCACCGCCCCTTCCGCCGCCACTGGACCATCTTCGGTGTCGTCGAGCTCAAACGTGTCAACCCCTTCGTCCGCCCCCAGGTGACACAATGCGCGATGCGGGTTGTAGGTGTCCGCGCTGGCCTGACCTTGCCGAAGCGCGACGCGAAGTGCGTGCTGCTGCCGTCCGTTCGACGTGTTCTCCACCGTAACCTCAAGGCGCGCTTGGTAACCCCCCGCGGCCGAGAGGCGCGAGGTCAGGATCAAACCGGACCCAGGTCGTCGGACACTGAACGCCGACTCGCTGGCCTCGATCACCTCGAGGTACCCGCCCTCCGCTAGTTGCACGTCCGAACGAGCGGGGTCCAGATCGACCTGCAGCGTCTGCGCAAGCCCATCGAGCTCGACGAAGTCCAGACCGCGTCCGTCGGGCTCTCGAAACTGCGCACCCAACGGCTCGACGTGCGCTACAAGCCCGCCACCCGAGTTAGTCGCGTCGATCGCCAACTTCTCGGCGTCATTCACGATCCGCTGCGACCGAGCTGCGTACGTCGCGGTCGTCGCGGCCTCCGTCGCGGCCTCGACGACCGCGACCGGCTCCGCCCCGGGACCACCGCCGCCGGGCGGTGCGTCCGCAACCGCCGCCCCGCGCCGCCCCGCCTCCTCCGCGCCGGTGGATCCAGAGCCCGCGTCCGGTGCGTCTGACATCGGTGGGGCAAACAGGCTTTGCACCCAGACAATCGCCAGGCAAGCGGCGATCGTGAGCCACAGCCGCTGCTTAAAAGACATCTCGTTCATAAAGTCTGCGACCCGTTACGAGTTCTCCCGCGGCCCCGCCGGGCTCGACGCGAGGGTGAGCGGCTTCTCTGCCGCCGCTCCAGGCGCGTCCGGCGGCAGATCAATTCCGCCGGGATGCCAAGGATGACATCGACACACGCGGCGTATGACGTACGGCGCGGCTCCAAGGACCCCTAAGCGCCCCACGCAAAGACAGGCATACTCGGAGCAAGACGGGAAGAACCGACACCGAGGCCCTAGCAGCGGGGAGATGACGCGTTGATAGCCCCGCAACAGCGCGACAACCACCGTCTCGAACCACCCGCTCGACATCGAGCTAGCGCTCCTGTCCGGACAGCCGGCGAGCGACCCGATCAAAGCCCCGCCAGACCTCATGGAAGCTGGTACTCGAGGCACTTCGCTTGGCGACCCACACCATGTCGGCCACACCTCGCAGCTCCCCACGTCGCCGTCGGAACACCTCGCGAACGAGCCGCTTGATGCGGTTGCGCATGACGGCGGAACCCACCTTACGGGTCACCGTCACCCCCAGACGAACGTGCGCCACGGCCGAGGGAGCCGCCTGACGCTCAATCATCACCAAAAATCGCGGGAGGTACACGCGCTCACCTCCCTGCTGAACGCGCAGGTAGTCCCGTCGCCGCGTCAGCCGAGAGCCGCGCGGGAACGATTCCCGCCGCATTACTTGTGCCCAGCGGACACCGTCAGGCGCTTGCGCCCGCGACGACGCCGAGCCGCGAGGACTTTCCGTCCGCCGCGAGTCGCCATGCGAGCACGGAATCCATGGGTTCGCATGCGGCTTTTGCTGTGTGGTTGGTACGTGCGCTTCACGACAGTTTCCTCGAGTTGAACTTCGCCACACCGCGCATCGCGCTCGTGGCGAGGGGGCGTGATCGATAACAGCGGCCGGGCGCCCTGTCAACGCAGCCGGCCACCGAGCCCGCTCTGCCCGGCCTGCCACGTGATCACGCTCCCGATCCGCACCCAGAACCTCCAGACCGGCCCCACAAAAGTAGCACACGTTGGAAAACCCACCCGCAGCCACGCTCACCAGTGCCCCCGCCGGTCGGAAACGCTCAGCTCCCAAGCCCGACCCCAGCACCCAGGGCATGCCTTCCCTCCGAGCCCGCAAGTCGGCTTGCCAAGCGGTTTTGCGACAACGCGACGGCGCAAACCTGCTGCCGTCGCCGGCGCTTGCAACGAGCCCCCTCACGACAGCCGTACACGGTACGCTACCTGTGAAACGAGCTCGTGACGGCGAGTTTCCCGCCGCTGTCGCGCAGCACTCGCGCCCGGAAAAACCTATTGATCTTCGACGCTTACAACCTTGCCGTGAGCTCACCCTTGTGTCCCCGCCGGGTCGTTGAGTAAGAAGCTCCTCCTCGGTGGGTCACGCTCAGGCTCGACGCCAACGCGGCGCGTTGCCTCGGCGCGAACTCGCGCTCGTAGCTAGCGTCGCCACTTTGTCCACAGCCTGTGGGAAGAGTTGGGCTTTTCCGACCATTTTCTGAACGATTACGGCATCTTGCAGACGCTCAACAGGCTCACCAAACCTGTGGATAGCTCCTACGCAGACCGCATCTGGCGCGACGCCCTCGCGGCGATACGACCCCGACTCGACGCCCACACGTACGAGATGTGGGTGCGCCCGATCCAATGTGTGGGGCTCGATGACGAGCGTTGCCTACAACTGCGCGCGCCCAACCGCTTTCTGAAAGAATGGTTCGAGACGCACTACCTCGGACTGGTCCTCGAACAAATCGAGACCGACACCGGGGTGGCCCATCGCGCCGACGTGGCGGTGGATGAGCGCCCCCCCCCACCGGTAGAGCCCTCGTCCCCCGCGGCTTCCCCCGCCGAGACCCTCGACCCACCCAAAACAACCGCCACCCCGGATCCGGCACCCCGTCCAGCCCCCCCCGCATCGACACCGGCCCCGTCGCCCCGCCCAAGGCCTCCGATCCCGACGAAGCCGCAGGGCCTCAGTCCCCGCTACCACTTCGACTCCTTTATCCGGGGCGCGAGCAACGAGCTGGCCGCCTCCGCTGCGCTGGCGGTGGCGGACCACCCGGGGCAACGCTTCAATCCGCTGTTTTTGTACGGCGGCGTGGGCCTAGGCAAGACCCACCTCCTGCACGCGGTCGGTCACGCGCTCCACGAGCAACAGCCCGACTTGCGCATCGTGTACCTCAGTGCCGAGCGCTTCATGAATGAGTTCGTCAGTGCGGTGCGACACAACCAGTTCGATGAGTTTCGCGCCAAGTACCGTGAACAGGCCGATTGCCTGCTCATCGACGACATCCAGTTCATCGCCGGTCGCGATCGCACCATGGACGAGTTCTTCCATGTGTTCAACGCGCTCTACGAGGCCGGGAAACAGATCATGGTCACCGCCGACCGGGTGCCCGCCTCCATGCAAGGCATGGAGGAGCGCCTCACGTCGCGACTCAACTGGGGTCTCGTCGCGGACATCAAGCCTCCTGACCTCGAGACGCGAATCGCCATTTTGCGCCAGCGAGCCGAGCGCGATCAGATCGACATCCCCAACGACGTCACGTTTCGCCTCGCCGAGCGCGTCCAAACCAACGTCCGGGAACTCGAGGGCGCCCTGCTGCGCCTCGCCACGTTCGCCTCGTTGCGCAACGTCCCCATCACTCCTGCGTTCCTCGACGAAGTCCTCCAGCACGCCGCCCCCCCGCAACGCGCGGCAATGACCGTAGAGAGCGTCCAGAAGGCGGTGGCGAATCACTTCGCAGTACGTATCGCCGATCTCAAGGGGCAACGACGTCACCGCGGAATCTCCCGGCCGCGCATGATCGCCATGTACCTCAGTCGCGAACTCACCGGAGCAAGCTTTCCGGAGATCGGGCTGCGCTTCGGGGGGAAGGACCACTCGACCGTGATCAACGCGTGTCGCCGCGTCCAGAGCCTCCAAGCTGACGACCCCGAACTTCGCACCGCGATCGTCCAACTACGCGATCAGCTCGTTGGCGCCCACGCCATGCAGTAAAGCGCGACCGAGTCGGGACACGGCCCGGTCGCCCGATCTGACCGCGACCCGTGGATCGCCCGTGCCCGCGGAGAGCGGCCGGCCGCCAGCCGGTCCCCGGCTCCTCCGACGATCGCCCCGACACGCACCAGCCTCGACGGACCGTGCCCACGCGGCATCGAGGCCATGGCCCCGCCGCGACCCCGCCGGCCCCATGCCAGAACAACGCCAGAACAAGGCCGAGGCGAGGGCGGGAGCGTCCCGTGCCCTGTGGCCCGCCCCCCTGACGACGGCCCCGTACGCGACCACCGACCCGGGCCACGGACGGACCACCGCGTCTGGGCGGTACACCGCGGCTCCACACGCCGCGTGTGAGTCCCGGTTCCCGCTCCCCCACCACGGACGGACCACTGGGTCTGGGCGGTACACCGCGACTCCACACGCCGCGTGTGAGTCCCGGTTCCCGCTCCGCCGCCGCAGCAGTTCCCCACGTCTCCCGGCCCCCGAACGACCCAGCCGCCCGCACGATCCGCTCCCCATCTTCGCCCACATGAGCTGTGGACACCGTGTGCATCGCAGATCGCGGCGTCGCAGCCGGCTTCAACCCCACTCTGGTCGCCTCGCGCCCCCCTGGTGATACACTACGATTCCTCAACGATCCCGAAGACATGGGTCACTCGTCCACAGATCCACAGGGCCGATCAGGATCAGGATCTCTCTTTTCTTTTAAAAACCCATCCCATCCTCTCTCTTTTATCCTGTGACCAAGACCTGAGGTCTCCATGCAGTTCGAGATCGACCAAAGCTCTCTTCATGCCGCCCTCGCCCTGGCGGCCACCGTTGCCGACCAGCGCGCGAGCATGCAGGTACTTGGCAACGTCTTGCTCGAAGCCGATAGCGCCGGCACCGTCACCTGCCGTGCCACCGACATGATGTTGTTCGTGACCGAAAGCTTCCCCGCTCAGGTCACCCGCGCGGGTAGCATCAGCTTGGGCGTGCGACACCTACACGAACTCGTCAAGGCGCTGCCCGCCGGCAAACTCACCTTCGAGCGGCTCGACAATCATTGGGCCCACATCACCACGGCGCGCTCTGATTTCAAACTGATGGGAATGCCTCAGCACGACTTTCCCGAGGCGCCTCGCTCTGACGCGCTGACGTTCACACCCGCGTCCGCGAAAGCACTGGGGGACCTCATCACCCGCGTGGTGTTTTCGGTGTCGACGGACGAATCCAGGGTCAACCTCAACGGTGCCCTCTTCGAATGCGACGGGGCTCAAGCGACGATGGTCTCCACGGACGGCCACCGCCTCACCAAGTACTCGTGCCCGTTCGCGGGTCCCGACTTGACCGAGCGCGGCGGCGTTGTGATTCCGCGCCGGGGCCTGATTGAAATGCGTCGGGTCTTGGACCGCATCGCGGATGAGATCGAGCTCGCAGTGAGCGACGAGCATTTGTTCCTGCGCGGCGACAATCTCTCCCTGTGCTGCAAGCTGACCACCGTCGCGTTTCCACCCTACGACCAAGTCATTCCCACGGCGCATCAACGCTACATCGAAGCGGACCGCAGCGAGTTGGTCGGGTTGCTCAAACAAGCTGAGGTGCTCGCCCCAGAGAAGACCGCGACCATTCGCCTTGAGCTCGCAGCGGGCCAACTCAAGTTGACCGCCGACAACCCCGAGCTCGGCGTGGGCCATCAGGAAATGGAGGTCGACTACGACGGCGATGCGTTTGCCGCCGGCTTTAACGCTCGCTACCTCATCGAAGGCCTCGATGGCGTGGCGTGCGAGCGTATTCGGCTTGAGTTTCAAGGTGAGCTTGACCCGTGCGTGGTCCGTCCCGTCGACGGACCTGAGTACTTGGCCGTTGTGATGCCGATGCGCATCTGACCGCTCGCCTGGCGTGACGATCAAGCGCCTCCAGCTGGTCAATTTTCGCAACTTCACCGAGGTTGCGTTCGACCTGTCCGACGGGTTCTCCGTGCTGATGGGGTGCAACGGCGCGGGCAAGACGAATGTCATCGAGGCGCTGTTCGTGCTGAGCACCCTGAGGTCGTTTCGTGTGCCGTCGTTGGGTCCGCTGGTCCGGCAGCAACAACAGCGGGCTCGCGCAGAGGTCTCCCTCGACGACCCGCAAGAGGGCATGCCCGTGCGATTGGCGGTGACGCTCGATCTCGCGGCCGGCTCCACTCGCAAAACCGCCACGATCAACGGCAAAACGCAGCGATCCGCCGCCGCGTTCTACGGCCGCCTGCCGGCGATCTTGTTCACACCCGAGGACCTCAACGTCCTTCGCGGCTCGCCCGCGGCGCGTCGCCAATTGCTGGATCGCGCCGTGTTCGCCCGCGACCGCGTCCACATCGCCGACGTGCGTGCCTACGAGAAACTCGTTCGCTCGAGAAACCAGGTTCTCAAAGACCGCCGAGCTGGGACCGCGCCCGACGACATGCTCGACATCTACGATGACCAACTCGCCGAGGTCGGGGCGAGAATCTGGTCGCGCCGAGTCGAGCTGCTCGAGGATCTGCGTCCGCACGTGCATCAAGCCTTCGCCCAGATACACGGCACCACGCCTTGTGACGTGGAGTACTCGCCGAAATTGCCCGGAGTCGCCCCGGCCGCTCGCGCGACGGCTTTACACGATGCGCTCGGCCACCGCCGACAGGTTGACACCGTGCGTGGCACGACGACCGTCGGTCCGCACCACGACGACTTTCGCGCTAGCCTCGCGTCCCATCCCGTTGTTGAGTTCGCGTCGCAGGGCCAAACGCGGGCCCTCATGTTAGCGCTGAAGATCGCCGAGCTTCGAAGTACGCGCTCCCGACTTGGCCGTACTCCACTCTTACTGCTCGACGACGTGTCGAGCGAGCTCGATCCGCAACGATCGGCCCAGCTGTTCGAGCTGCTGCAAGGCGAGGTTGAGCAGACCGTCGTGACCACGACCGATGCGAGCTTCATTCCCGTCTCCACGGTGGCGAACCGCGTGGACTATCGGATCGTGAACGGTCGCGTCGAGCGGCGGGAGTAGGCCCGTGGCCGGCTTCGTCGGGCGGGCCGTCGACGACGAACAAGCAGACGTGGGCGTCTTCTCGGAGGTCGGTGGTCGGTTCGGAGCGAGAACCACTGGACACGACGCGAGGCCCCGGCGTCAGAAACCACCTCCCGCGACAGCACTCGTCGCGCGAGCCCGGCTCAAGTCGCCAGATCGGTTGAGATCGCCCGATGCCGTCCGTCTCGTGGGATCCGCAGGCCATCTCGTGGACGACGGGGGATTGGACTCGAGGTCGCACGGGGCCGGGCGTCCCATGCAATTCGAGGGCGGCCTCCTTGCCAGTTGGGCACCCGACTCCTCGTCGCTTGATTGCGCGCGAGCGCGACGAGTCCAGGTTCTGCCGACGACGCTTGCGCAATAGGCGCGCCGTCCGAGCCCCCTCCCCAAGTTGTCCTCGCGCGCAGTTTGGAACCGTACGTTTCGTCGCTCTGGGAGTGGACCTTTTCCTGCGTCAACCTGGCCACAAACCCGCGAAACTGCTATTTTTCAGGTTCCTCGGACCCCCTCTCCTGCTGCCCGAGCATCCTCTCCTAAGACCTCGTTGGCGCGAGCGAGACCTGTCGCTTTGACCGTCTTGCTCCGCGAACGAGGGCCCCTGAGCTCCCATGGAACTATCCGAGCAAACGCCGCGCACGGAAGATGAGTACACCGCTGAGTCCATCTCGGTCCTCGAAGGCTTGGAAGCCGTTCGAAAACGGCCAGGCATGTACATCGGCGATACGAGCGACGGATCGGGCCTGCACAAGATGGTCTACGAGATCGTCGACAACTCCATCGACGAGGCGCTCGCTGGGCATTGCGATCGCATCAAGGTCGCGCTGCAACCGGACGGCTCAGTCGCCGTCGAGGACAATGGACGAGGTATTCCCACCGGCCCGATGGAGCATCAGGGCAAGACGATGGACGCGGCCGTCGTGATCCTGACCGTGCTGCACGCCGGCGGCAAGTTCGACAACGCAAGCTACAAGGTTTCGGGTGGTCTGCACGGGGTCGGCCTGTCCGTGGTCAACGCGCTCAGCGACTGGCTCGAGCTCGAGATCTGGCGCGAAGGCAAGGCCTACAGCGCCCGCTTCGAACGGGGACAGTTGGCGCGCGAGCTCAGCGAAACCGGCGAGACGTCGCGCCGCGGTACCCGAATTACCTTCCACCCCGACCGCTTGATTTTCCCCGACCCTCAAGTCGACTTCGAGCAACTGGCGACTCGCTTTCGCGAGCTCAGTTACCTCAACGACGGCGTCTCGATCGAGCTGGAAAACGTCGCCGATGGTCGCACCAAGCGGTTGGAGGGGGAGGGCGGGATTTCAAGCTTCGTCAAACTACTGACCCAGGGCAAATCGCTCGTCGGAGACCTGGTGGGCTTCGATACCACCGTGGATTTTGAGTTCGAGGCAAGCCCCGCCCAGCTTGGCGTCTCAGTCGCATTGCAGTGGACGGACGCCTACCAAGAGCACGTCCTTTGCTACACCAACAACATCGCCAACCGCGACGGTGGGACCCATCTGACCGGTCTTCGAACGGCGTTGACGAAGGTGGTCAATGCGTACGCGCAAGAGCACAATCTGTTGCGCCAACACAAGGGGACTTTGTCCGGTGAAGACATCCGCGAGGGTCTCAGCGCGGTGCTCTCGGTCAAGCATCCCGACCCGAAATTCTCGTCTCAGATCAAAGACAAGTTAGTCTCGGGCGAGGTGACGTCACTGGTCTCAGGGGCGGTCACGGAATTTCTGGCTCGCGCCTTCGAAGAGAATCCACGTTCGGCGAGGGCGATCATCGAAAAAACGATCCTCGCGGCTCGGGCCCGCGCCGCCGCTCGAAAAGCGCGCGAGACCATCACGCGCAAAGGCATTCTCGACGGCCTGTCGTTGCCGGGGAAGCTCGCGGACTGTCAAGAACGCGACCCGAGCAAGGCCGAGCTGTTTATTGTCGAGGGTGACAGCGCCGGCGGGAGTGCCAAGCAGGGCCGTGATCGCACAACCCAAGCCATCTTGCCCCTACGCGGCAAGATTTTGAATGTCGAAAAGGCGCGTGTCGACAAGATGCTGTCGAGTCAAGAGATCGTCACGCTGATCACCGCGCTGGGAACGGGCATCGGCCAGGACAACTACGAGATCGACAAACTCCGGTACCACACGATCGTCATCATGACCGACGCGGACGTCGACGGTTCTCATATTCGCACCTTGTTGCTGACCTTCTTCTTTCGCCACTTCCCCGAGATCATCGAACGCGGGCATTTGTTCGTCGCGCAGCCGCCTCTGTACAAGGTCAAACACGGCAAACGCGAGGTTTATCTCAAAAACGACGCTGCCCTCACTGAACACGTCGTCGACTTGGCACTCGAGGACGTCGAGCTTTACGTCGACGGTCACGCGGTGTCGCGCGATGTGCTGAGCACCGTCACGCGCCACGGCGCTCGATACCGCGAGTTGCTGGCCGTTCTGGGCCGCGACCATCATCCCGATGTCGTTGCCGCGTGCAGCGATGTCGTCGCGCTCGACACCGACCTCAGCGCGCTTTGTGACCGTCCAGACGAGTTGGAGGCGCTGGTGGAGGACCTGGCAAAGCGCACGCGTCAACGTCTCGCGTTGGCCACGGTGGAGGCGGCCTTGTCGGTCGACGACGACGGTGAACCGAGTGTCGAGTTGCGGGTGACGTCGGATGGCGTGCTGCAAATCGAACGGCTGGGCCGCGCGTTTTGGTCGTCCCCCGAGTTACGGGAGATGCAACGGGTTCGGCGTCAAGCGGCCGAGCTCGGTCAAGGCCCCTTCGATTTGCGGCGCGGGGCAGAAACGTTGGCCTCGCCCGAGACGATCTTGGACGTTGTCGATCACGTGGGCGAGATCGGTCGCCGCGGTCTCCAGATCTCTCGCTACAAAGGGCTTGGCGAGATGAATCCCGACCAGCTGTGGGAGACGACGATGGATCCCGAGCATCGTTCGTTGCTACAGGTGCGAATCGGCGATCCGGTCGAGGCAGACAATGTCTTTTCGGTCCTCATGGGCGACGACGTCGAGCCGCGCCGAGCGTTCATCACCGAGAACGCTCTGAACACGCGGAATCTCGACGTCTAGATGACGTTCGGATTGAACCGAGCCGCGGTCTCGGTCCCCGGTCGATTTCCCCATTCGCGATCGCCGACACCCGGGGAGTCAGTTGTTCACCGCCTACCGGCGATCGGCTTCGCCGGCGGCCTGCTGCGGTGCCGGGCGGATGAAATCAGGGTGGTAAATGTCCGGACTCCTGGGGGCATGTGCGGCCCAACAAACGCGACCGCCGGCGCGGATGCGCCCGGGAGCTGGCACCGGATTTGCTCTTAAGCTCGAGGTGGCCGGACCGATGTTTCGGCCGCGGGGCGCACTCGCGGATTCACTCGATGCGATACATCAGAATGTACATGGGCGGGGAAGACGGCGAGCCTGGTCTCACCCTCTACGAAATCGATGCCAATGGATGGGTGCACCGCCAGGTGCAAATCCACGCCGAGGGGTCGCGTTTTTCTCCAGAGGACATTCTCATGCGTCGTGCGGTGAGTACCGACTACATGGCGGCCCATCCCACCGCCGAAGAGATTGACGAGGATGTCTTCGAGGACCTGTGGGCCGAGGTCGCGGAGTGTCGTAGTTTCCACCGTCGTGTACCGAACCCCGAGCTTCCTTGGTCCGGTTGGCTGGAGCAACTCGAACACACGGTTGAGCTCCAATGGCTCCCGCACGAAGACCCCCAAGCGGGCTGGATGCTCGTCCCCGGTTTCCGCCACCTCTACGTCCGAGGCGACGAAGACCTAGCGTGGGCAGCTCAGCGCGCCGTGTTTCTGGAGCGCCCCATTCATTGGCGTGCGCTCCAAAGTCACGCGGCCGCCTGATCCGCCGACCTAGCTTGCGCTGAAGATCTCCTCAAGTTCCCCCTCGACGGCGGCTTCGGTCTCGTTCTTGGCCAACGCAAGCTCCTGCACGAGCAGGGCTCGCGCGGTCTCTAGCATGTTGCGCTCGCCGTAGCTCAAGTCCTTGTCGCTGCGCAAGAGACAAAGATCACGCAAGACCGTCGCTATCTCGCGCAGCGAACCGGTGCGGATTTTCTCCGTGTACTCCCGATATCGCCGGTTCCAGGTCGCGGTCGAGATTCGTTCGCCGCGCTTGCGAAGAACCTCGTAGACCTCATCGACCTCCGCGTCATCCACAATCTCGCGCAGCCCCACCGAATCCGCGTTGGCGATGGGCACCATCAGCGTCATCTCCTTGCCGAGGACGCGCAGAACGTAGAACTGCTGCGACGACCCGGAGATCTCTTTGGTTTCCAGCCCGGTTATCTCTGCGACGCCGTAGCCGGGATACACGGCCTTGTCGCCAACTTGGAACTCGGTCATAAATGGCGTTTCGGAGGCCAAGATCGGGTACTTTTCGGCCGTCTGGATTATCACGAAGTGCGCATTTTGTCAAAGGCCGTCCTCGGCGCCAGCGCTTGCGAGTCCGACCGTACGGGCGGTTGCCGAACGCTTCCGTTTGCCTATCATGCCTCCGATGTTGGCTCTAGCCAGCCGTCGCGCACTTTCGGCCGTAGGGGTTGCGTGCGTGCTGCTGGCGACGAACTGCGTGCACACACCGGAACGGTTGCCCACGCTTGAGCGTCAGTTCTACGAGAACTTGCCAACTGAGCGGGAGCAACGCGAGTTCCTTCGACTGCGCAAGTCCCAGCGACACGCCTACCTGGTCGACAAGAACCTTTGGCAACAGTGGGAAGCGCTGTCAGAGGTCGAGCGCCAAGGGGCGCTGAAGCGGGCTCCGGCGGTTGGCTTCACCGAGTTCGCGTTGCGCATGGCATGGGGTCGACCGGCCGATGTGCACGAGCAGCGGGCCCGAGGGCGCACGGTGCGCTTCGAGACCTACATCCGTTGCACCAGCGGCCCGCGGCGCGACGAATTCGTGCGACGCAGCGTCGACTGCGACGGGACGGCCAGCGAAGTGACGGCGGCCCTGGAGAACGGTCGCGTGATTGAGCTGCGTTACCTCGACTGACCGCTGTCCCCGGGCCGGCATGTCACACGAGCCGGACCGGGAACGGTGGTCAGCCCCGCGTCAAACCGCTCTCCGGTGAGCTCCGCGGCAGGCGGTCGACGTCGCTGATCGTCGCCGATCGGACATCCACCTGCGCTCGCTGAAACCCCGCAAGCGGCCCGGGTCCGGGGGCGAGCGGTGGGCTGAACATATTGTCAGTTAGTACATGTCCTACTAAGTCGTATCAAAGCGTGTCATTTTGGCACAATGATCGCTCAAGATCATATAATTTAGTAACAAATATCTTAATTAGCGTTGACATGCATGAATCAGATACGTAGTTTCGTCTTACCGTTGTCCCTGAAGGAGGGTTCAAACGC
>QKPP01000311.1:13125-38878 GCA_006508105.1 Myxococcales bacterium FL481
TGAATCAGATACGTAGTTTCGTCTTACCGTTGTCCCTGAAGGAGGGTTCAAACGCCATGACTGAAGAGGCTACAGCCGAATCCGCACGCCCAGCTCGCAAGAAGAAGGCCCGTCGCAAGGCCGCGAAGAAAGCTGGGAAGAAGAAGGCCGCCAAGAAGGCCGGCAAGAAGAAAGCCGCCAAGAAGGCCGGCAAGAAGAAAGCCGCCAAGAAGGCCGGCAAGAAGAAAGCCGCCAAAAAGGCCGGCAAGAAAAAAGCCGCCAAGAAAAAAACTGGGAAGAAGAAGGCCGGCAAGAAGAAAGCCGCCAAAAAGGCCAGCAAGAAAAAAGCCGCCAAAAAGGCCGGCAAGAAAAAAGCTGGCAAAAAGCGCGGTGGCAAGAAGAAGGCCAGCCGCCGCGCCTAGTCCACTCCCTTCCTAAGGGCAAACACCGTCGTCGGATGATCCGCGACGGTGTTTTACGTTGGGAGGGTTGAGCCGCTCACGGCGGCGTGATTCGAGCGCGCTACAGCTCACGCTCACAACGAGCATGGAACTGGCGCAGGTCCGTCTCCGCGCGGGCGCCGGTGAACAACACGGTCAGTGCATCGTGCGTTGCCTCGGCGGACGCAAGGTTCTCGAACAGTTGGTCCGCTTCCCTTCGACCGTGTTCGATCCTCAGCCAAAGCCGACCGTCCGGGTCACCCGTCAACGCCTCGCGCGACTCGCTAGCGGGAAGCATGACCCCGATGTCCAAACTCCGCGCGGTCACCATGGCATCCCCCGCGCTCCACAGTCCACGGACGTCCCAGACGAGCGCGTCGACGCGGTTGCGTTGGCTTTCCACGAATTCGCGGAGCCTGGCTCGATTCAGCGCGCTGGGAGTGAAACTGGGCGGTGTGCTGAGAACGATCGTGCTGGCACCGAGTTGTTCGGCGCAGGTTTTCGTGGTCTGCCAGGCTTCCTCGACCACGGGGGACGCCTGAAGGTGACCCCATGTCTGCGGTGCAACGGCGGATCCGAGCGACCGACTGGCTTGTGCCGCCGCTCGATCTTGCGGACCGTGGGTGACGTAGTGCCACGCGTAAATGGCTCGCACTGCCGACGGGTAGCGCTCGTCCAGGCGGTTCGCCAGAGAACTGGCTCCCTTGGCCCGCGGCGGGTTGAGCCAGGTGCTGCGTAGCGCCAGCACCGCCACGGGAAGCCCATGATGGGCCATGAGCCGAGTGTCGTCATCGATGACGACGCCGAGGCGCGGGATCGACATGCCGGGACGCTAGCGGATCTGATCCACGAGATCCACAACCAACCCCGAGCGGATGTGGTAGGCCTCGGCCTCCATGAAGATCTTCATCGATACGGCTGACGTCGACGAGATCCGCGAAGCCGCGAAGCTGGGAGTGCTCGACGGCGTCACGACCAACCCCTCGCTGGTCGCGAAAACCGGCCGCAAGATGCGAGAGGTTCTTGAGGATATCTGCGAGTTGGTACCAGGTCCGGTGAGCGCCGAGGTATTGAGTTTGGAGCTCGACGGGATGCTGCGCGAAGCTAGAGAGCTGGCGGCAATCGCCCCGAACATCGTCATCAAGCTCCCACTCACCGCAGACGGAATTCGGGCGACGAAGCACTTGACGGATGATGGAGTGCGCACCAACGTCACCCTTTGCTTTAGCCCGCTGCAGGCCCTTATCGCGGCGAAGGCGGGTGCAACGTACATCAGCCCGTTCGTGGGACGTCTCGACGACGTGGGACACGACGGGATGGATCTGATCGCGCAACTGGTGGAGATCTACGGGAACTACGATTTCGATACCCAGATTCTCGTCGCGTCCGTGCGCACCCCCACGCACGTGCTCGAGGCCGTGAGGCTGGGCGCCGATGTGGCCACCCTACCGTATGCGGTGATCGGCCGGCTGCTTCAGCACCCGCTCACGGACATCGGCATCGAACGGTTCTTGGCCGACGCCAAAAAGATTCCGACGAGCTAGTCGGTGGCGTGAACCGTCGAAGCTAGCCGACGAACGCTCCGCTTTCGTGGCTGGCCCGCGACAACGGCAGTTGCACTCGCACGCTTGTCCCTTCGTGCTCGACGCTCGTCAGTGAGACGCGGCCACGAAGCGAGCGCACGATGTCGTGCACGACTGGCAAACCGAGTCCGGTGCCTCCCTGACCCTTAGTGGTGAAAAAGGGTTCGAACACCCGGGCACGGTCGGGCTCGGCGATACCGACTCCGTCGTCGCGGACCTCGAGCACGCCGAAGGGCGGGGCGTGGCTCACTCGGATCTGCACGGTGCCACGCTGAGCCCCGCCACCGTCGCCGAGCGCGTCCAAAGCGTTGAGGATGAGGTTGACCGCAATCTGGTACAGCTCGTCCTTGTCGGCGTGCACCAACACATCGTCTGACGGCGTGTCGACTTCGACCTGCGTCCGTCGTGTCCGACCAGCGCGCTCCAGGTCGGACAAGATGCCCGCGATTGTATCCGGAAGCGAAACGGGACCGCGCGCGCGAATGCGGGGTCGCAACGGCTCGAGAATCTGCTCCACATGGGCCCGGATCCGACGCACGCCCTCTCGCATCAGCGGCATGATCTCTCGGGCGTGAAGCTCTTCCGACTCGGTCAACGAGAGGTAGCCAACGAGCGGCGCGAGGTCGTTTTTGATCTCGTGGGCCGCGCTTCCGGCCATCAGCCCGATCCGCGTCAGTCGGTCGGCGAGCTGCAGCTGCCGTGAGCGCTCCGCGTGCTCGTGGTCGTAAGACAGCAAACCGACGACGTAGCTATGGGAGTCCGCCTCTCCGACCTCGGTCGGCATCTCACAGACCGACAGGCTGAGTCTCGCCGGTACGTGTGCGCGACGACGTCCGTTGGGGCGGACGGTGACGTCACCTCGCCACTGCCGGGGCGCATCGAGTTCGTTGCTCAAGGCGAGGATACGGCCTCGCAGCGGGCCGTCGATTGGATGGGGCTCGAACAGATGTTCGATGTCGCGATTGAGAAGCTTCGACAGCGGTTCGTCGACGAGCGTCACGAAGCTCTCGCTCGCGTCCACCAGCATGGCGCGATGGTCCCAGATGATGATGCCCTCCATCGCGCGGTTGAACAGCACCGAAAGCAGGGCCGACCGGCGCTTGTTTTGAATCTCGAGCCTGCGGTGATCGCGGATGAGCGACTCCCGTTCTCGACGGCGAATCTGGCTTTTTCGCCGCGTGACCACGGCGCGCTGGACCGCCTCGGTGAGTTCGGCGCGACTCACCGGTTTGGTCAGGTAGTCGAATGCTCGCTCGCGCACCGCCTCGGCGGCGGCTCGCACGCTATCGTCGGCCGTGATGATAATGACCGGGATCATCGGATCGCGGGTCTCGACGTGACGCAGCAGATCGATGCCGGTACCGCCCGGCATGATGAGGTCGGTCAAGACCACATCGATCGAACCCGAGTTGAACAGCGCCAGGGCTTCGTCGACGTTGGTGGCCAAGTCGACGCGGAAACCCTCTCGACTCAGCGATTGGGAGAGCGCTGTGCCAACGAGGTCATCGTCGTCGACGACGAGGACTCGGCCCGGTGGATCGGCGTGAAGGCTGTCACTGTCTGGCTCCATGATCATGGCGAGCGTCAACGCGGAACCGGGCACTCGTAGCGCCAATCCCCTCGCAATGCACGACTGTTCCGGCGACGGCTTGCTGCGCCAAGCGCATGGCGTCCGGCGGAAAGACTAGCTGGGCGGCGTCGCTTGAGCGAGTCCGACCCATCAGCTCCACGATGAGGAAGTACTCGTGATTGACCCCACCGTGCGCGGCGATGTCGAGCTGGAATGCCGAGTAACCCGGCGTCATGCATGCGTTCACGATACCGAGCACCAGGTTGAGAAACGCCCACGCGAATTCGGGAGGCGCTGGAGGGGCGGTTTCGAGCGCCGTGAGCGCTCGATGGACGACGATGTTTTGGCGATCGAATCGCCGGCGAAACATTCTCAGACAGCGATCGAGCACGGCCACAAACTCGGTCTCGACCGCGGCGTGGTGATGGGGTCGCATCAGTCGCACGAAGTCGTGCACAAGCGTGTGCATGGACTTGGCCGCGTCGAGGCTTTGGCCGATCCGGCCCGCATCGGATGCGCCCACCGTCGCCTCGTCTGCAGAGAGCTCCAGCAGCACCGTCAAGCTTTGCAGCGGGTTGCTCAGGTCGTGAGCGAATACGCCGGCCACGCCGCGAAGCGCAGCCAGTTCCGACTCAAGCTTGGCAGCCGGCAGATCTACGAGCGAGTCCATCGGGCGAGTCCATCGTCACAACGGGTGGCGAAGCCCACCCCGGCGTGAGGGTAGGCGCCAAGGCAGCACGATGTCCACTTCTCGTTTGCCTGCAGCGCGGCCGGCTCGAGCGCATCGAGCCGCATCCGCGGGCCGGTTCGTACGCTGGTGCCGGCTGCGGGCGGTCAAGTAAAGTGCGCTTCCGTGCGCGGCGTTCGGCAACACGTGAATCCCTTCGGCCTGGCCTATCTGGAGCCCCGCGCCCGAGCGGCGCGATACCTCGCGCGATCGACTCAGCCGGATCGGGTGGAGGTCGAGTTGGGGTGCGCCGATGCGGACTTTTCCTTCGGGCTCGCCGCGGCGCAACCCGGCTGGCAGGTCGTGGGCCTGGACATCCGAGAACCCGTGATCGAGCGTAACAGCCGACGCGCTGAACGAGTGGGGTTGGCCAACCTGGAGTTCGCGTACTGCAATCTGTCGACCGACTTGGACCGAGTATTCGCTGCGAATTGTGTCGATCGGTTTCACCTCCTGTTCCCCGACCCGTGGATCAAACCTCGCCACCGCAAGCGAAGGGTGTTGACCCAGACGCTTTGCGGGGTGCTCGCCTCCCAGCTTCGTCCCGGCGGAGAGCTGCATGTTGCGACCGACGTATTCGAGCTCGCGTTGGAGATGCTAGCGGAGCTCGAGGATCCGGCGGCGGCGGCTCTGGGGTTTCGCAATCTGACGGGACCATGGCGATTCGCGCAGGAGGGGCCGGTGCCGCTCGCTTCGCGGCGGGAGGTCATTACCCGGCGACGGGGACAACGGGTTTGGCGAATGCGTTACGTCGTGCACAAGACCGCGCTGGTTACCGGTACGCGCCGACGATCGCCGGACCCCGCGACCTAGCCAGTCCGACCGCGTCCGACCCGGTCTCGCTTGGGTCGCGCCGGACTTCGCGCCGATGCATTGCGCGAGTCCAAACCGGCGCCGGCGTTCGCGTCCTGGGTTTCGGCGCCCACCGACCGGCCCGACTCGACGTTGAACCAGTGCCGGATCACTCGGTGGCGGGGGTGAGCGCTTCGATGCCCGGCAGGTTGATCGCATCGGGGAGTGGCTGGCACCGATGATAGTTTTGCGCTGCACGGCGAGCCGCCCCGAGCTCGTCGTCGCCGGTCTCCATCGCGTCGCGGACGGCGGCTTGCACTTGCTCCGCAATCACGTCCACGCAAGTGCAGAACGACAACGCCGCCTTGCGCGTGGTCGGGTCCGCACACTGATCGACTTGTCGCGCCAGGGTCCATTGCTGAAATGGCGCCTGACAGTCGAGCGACGGGTACTCGGCCGCGAACACGCACTTGCACAGTTGTTCGTCGCGATCGAGCACCAACGCTTGCTCACAGACCGCTCGCATGTAGGCGTCTTCGAGTCGGAGGCGCTTGTCAAAGTCTTCGGAGCCTCCTCGGACGCTGTCGTGCACCTGCGGGAGGAGCCATTGCCACGCGACCAGGGTGACCGGCGTGGCGATCAAAAACCCGGCTACGATGTTCTTCCAACGCGGGCGCGGGGGATCGTCGAGATCGGCGAGCATGGGCATGGGGACGCCAGACTGACTGCCTCGACCGGGGTGGAGCGCGCAGCCAGCGTTGTTCATAGCGCATCTTCGCGGGAAGGGGCCAGCCGCCCGACAGCATCGGCGCGACCGCCCCGGTGCGCATCGACTTGCGTCGGCCCCCGGCGGCGGATGTCATCGCCGGGCGGTCGACAGGGCGGGAGTCGGGCGTCCGTTCGTGCAGATCTGGGTCCACCCACGTTGCCGGTCGCCTCGTGCGGCGACCCAACCGCCACGCCGACGGGATTCCGCTGGCGCGCCGTCCGACCCGAATGCGCGGGGTTCGGCTCACCGAGGCTCCGACGCGAGTCCGGTGTCCGGACAATCGGGCTGGCGGGTTGAGGTGGGAGGATCAGGGCGCGGGGGAAGTCGCGGTCCGAGCGGGCGACCGCCCCGTCCTCGCCACGCCCCGTGCTTGCTCGATGCCCGGCCGAACGCGTCGGCCGGTGGTTCAGCGCGTCGAACGGACGTCGAGTTGCTTGGCCTCCAGGACCCGAATGCGATCGCGCACGCTCGCCGCCTCTTCGTACCGCAGCTCCTTGGCCAACGACTGCATCTCGGCCCGCAACACGGCGATTTGTTCGGTGAGCTCCTCGGGCAGCACCGCGACGGCCTCCGCAGCCCGCGTCACCCCGCGACCCCCTTCGGGGGTGGGGTGTGGCGGCTTGTCCTCGTCCGCCGCGAGCGGGGTGAGGGGCGCATGGGTGGATCGAGGCTCGATCCCGTGGGCCTCATTGTGCTGCTGCTGGATCGCCCGACGACGCTGCGTCTCGTCGAGGCACGCGCGCATGCTGTCGGTGATGCGATCTGCGTACATCACCACCCGGCCGCCCACGTTGCGGGCCGCCCGTCCACAAGTTTGGATCAGGCTCCGTCGCGTACGCAAAAACCCTTCCTTGTCGGCGTCTAGGATGGCGACAAGGCTGACCTCCGGCAGATCGAGCCCCTCGCGAAGCAAGTTGATGCCGACGAGCACATCGAACTCTCCGCGGCGCAGGCCTCGCAAGATTTCGACTCGTTCGAGGGTGTCGACGTCTGCGTGCAAGTAGCGAACGCGAAGACCCAAGTCGGCGTAGTACTCGGTCAGATCCTCCGCCATGCGCTTGGTCAGAGTCGTGACCAATACCCGTTCGCCGCGTTCGATGGTGCCGCGGATCTCATCGAGCAAGTCGTCGACTTGCCCGTGAATCGGTCGGACTTCGATCGGTGGATCCAAAAGCCCCGTCGGCCGAATGATCTGCTCGACGACGACCCCCGCGGTGCGTTCGAGCTCGTAGTCGCCGGGCGTGGCACTGACGTAGATTGCCTGCCGAACGCGTTGCTCCCACTCGTCGAACTTGAGCGGTCGGTTGTCCAAGGCCGAGGGGAGCCGAAAGCCGTGGGAGACGAGGGTTTCCTTACGACTGCGGTCACCCTTGTACATCGCTGCGACCTGCGGCACGGTCTGGTGGCTTTCGTCCACAACCAGGAGGTAATCGTCCGGAAAGTAGTCGATGAGCGTGGGCGGAGGGTCGCCGGGGTGGCGGCCGCTGAGGTGACGCGAGTAGTTCTCGATCCCGGCACAGCGACCCATCTCTTCGAGCATCTCGAGGTCGAACATCGTGCGTTGCTCGAGGCGTTGGGCTTCGACCAGTTTGATGTCGTGATTGAGCTCGATCAGGCGCTCGCGCAGCTCCGTTTTGATGCCCTCGATGGCGCGACGCAACGCGGAGGCCGGGGTGACGTAGTGGCTCGCAGGGAAGATGACCGTGCGGGCGAGCCGGCCCATTGTTTGTCCGCGCAGGGGGTCGATTTCGCGGATGGCTTCCACTTCGTCTCCGAAGAATTCAACTCGTAGCGCGCGGTCGTCTTCGTAGGCCGGGAACACTTCCACGACGTCGCCACGGACGCGAAAGCGGCCGCGGTGAAAATCCGCATCGTTGCGCTCGTAGTGCATCGCGACCAACTGGCGCAGGAAAGCGTCGCGGTCGAGCTGATCGCCAACGGCCACGCTGGCCGCCATCTCAAGGTACGATTCGGCGGCACCGATACCGAAGATGCACGAGACGCTGGCGACGATGATGACATCGCGGCGGCTCAGCAACGCGTAGGTCGCCGCATGGCGCATCCGGTCGATCTGCTCGTTGATCGTCGAGTCCTTCTCAATGTAGGTGTCGGTGGAGGGGACGTAGGCCTCTGGCTGGTAGTAGTCGTAGTAGCTGACGAAGTACTCCACCGCGTTGTCGGGAAAAAGCGCCTTGAACTCGCCATACAGCTGCGCGGCGAGGGTCTTGTTGTGCGCCAAAATCAGCGTTGGTTTTTGCACCCGGTCGATGACGTTGGCGATGCTAAACGTCTTGCCGCTGCCGGTGATCCCGAGCAGCACCTGGTGCGCTTCGCCGGAAGTGATTCCCGCCGTCAACTCGGCGATCGCTTGCGGTTGGCTCCCGGTTGGTTCAAACGCGGAGGCGAGGCGAAAGGTTCGCTCGTCGGGGTTCGCATCGGGCGTCGGGTCGTGCGGCATGGCAATGGGAGGCACGATATCGTGGTACACCCCGTCGGTGACCGCGATCGTCGGTGTCCACGGTATCTACGCGATCTACGACCATCCGCACCCCAGCGGGCTTGCGGCGACCGACGTTGTCAGCGCGATGCTCGACGCTGGCGCCGACGTCGTACAGCTGCGGGCCAAGCGAGCCAGCGTGGCAGAACGATTCGGTCTCATCGAACGGCTGGGGCCGATGTGCCTCGCGGCGGGTGTGCCACTTGTTGTCAACGACGACGCCGCGCTCGCAACCGTGGACATGGCGGGGGTGCGTGGCGTTCACCTCGGGCAAGGCGACCTCGTCGGGGCGGGGCTGCCGGAGTTGGCGTCTCGCCTGAGAAGCCGCGGTCAGTGGCTGGGGGTGTCTACCCACGACTTGCGACAAGTCAGCGAGGCCAACGCGGCGGGGGCCGACTACCTCGGGTTCGGTCCGGTGTTCGCCACGCAGAGCAAGGATCGCCCCGACCCGGTCGTCGGTGTCGACGGCCTAGCTCGCGCGTGCGAGCGGAGTGCCGCCCCGGTCGTGGCGATCGGCGGGATCACGTTCGACCGCGTTGGGGCGTGCGTGCGAGCCGGTGCGGCGGCGGTTGCGATCATCGGGGCGTTGCGAGGGAACTCAGCCCGGGAGATCGCCGCTCGGGTCCGTCGGGTTCGTCGGGGTCTCGACGAGCCGGGGAGCTTGCCGTGAGTCTGGGGAACGGTCGTCAGGCGTGGGCTGGGGGCTGGCTCGCGCCGCGGCCATCCAGGCCCGAGTGGTCGGGTGTTGCGGCGCCGCGATCAGGCGTGCCGCCGGGCCGGACTCCACCAGCGCACCGCCGTCGAGCACCACGAGCCGCTGGGCGAGTCGGCGCAGTGCGGCCAGCTCGTGGGTGATGAGGATCACCGCGACGCCGTCGTCTCGCGCCCGGGCGATCGCGTCGAGGACTCGCGTGCGACTGTCTTCGTCGACAGCGTCGGTCATTTCGTCGGCGATGAGTAGCTCCGGCCCGCGGCTCAAGGCTCGTACGAGGCCCACCCGCTGTAGTTCTCCCCCGCTGAGCGCGGTCGGGCGGCGCGACCACACCGAACCCGCCAGGCCCAACCTCGAACCCCACCGCTCGATGCGCTGCTGCAGATCCGTGGGAGATACACCGGCCAGTCTTCCGGCGAGCCGGACGGAATCGCCGACGGCAGTGCAAGGGTCAAACACGCGGTCGCTCACTTGCCAGCACACGCTGATCCGGCGTCGAAGCCCGCGCCATCCGAGGCGATCGCCCCAAGCGATCGCTTGACCCCGCCATCGCAGGGAGCCCGACAACACGGGGCCGGCGTCGCCTGGCCGGGGGCCGCCGAGCCCGACGAGCGCTCGCGCCAAGGTTGACTTACCCGCTCCAGACGGCCCGACGACGGCGACCACTTCCCCCGCGGCCACGGTGAACGACACGTTGTGTATCAGGGGTCGCGTGGTCCGGCGAGCGTGCACGCCGAGGCTTTCGACGGTGAGCAGGGGGGACGCGAGGTCCCCGGGGGCCGTGCTTTGGGATCTCGTCATCGACTTGACGACGGTCTTACCCAACCAGGGACGGCTCGACCATCCGGCCGTCCCGAAGCTCGATGGTTCTGGCGCACAACCTCGCGGCCGCGACGTCGGAGTGGGTCGCCAGCAGCAGCGCCGCACCGAGCTGCGAGCACACGTCGTCGATCTCACCGAGTACCCGATCCCGCGTGAGCGGGTCGAGGCCGGCGGTGGGTTCATCAGCCAGGATCAGCGCGGGGCGACCGGCGAGGGCCATCGCCAACGCGACGCGTCGCGCCATGCCCCCGCTGAGTTCGCCGGGGACAAGATCTTCGCAAGTGGGCGGCAGGTCGACGCGAGCGAGTAGTGTCCGCGGGTCCTCGCCGCGGCCGTACAGCTCGACCAACTCGGCCAGCTGCCGACCGATTCGTCGCACCGGATCGAGACTCGCCAGGGCTCGCTGCGGCACCAACGCGAAGACCCGTCCGCGCAGCGGGGCAACGGCATCGGGATCGCGAAGGTCGTACGATCGCGCCCCGCCGGGTTCGGCCACGGTCAGACGACCCTCCACATCGGCACCGGCGGGGGTCAGTCCCAACAGGCCGTGGAGCAGCGTCGACTTCCCCGATCCCGACGCGCCGCGCAACGCGAGCCGCTCCGCGGGCGCGATCTCGAAGTTTGCACGGTTGAGCAGGACCGAGACCGACCCTTGGCGACCGACCCGGTACGTGAGTCCGCGAACGGTGACCAGCGGGCCGCGAGCGAGCGGCACGGTCGGCGGCGGATCGGGCTGCGGCATCAATCACGTTCCTGGGCTCGCCCGCTCACTGGAAGCGGCGACGCGCGGGCCGGGGGGCGTACGCGATGATCGACGACGGGAGGGGATGGCCCGACCAGGTCCTGGGGCCCATGAGCCCCCCGTGTCGACCGACCATCAGCGGGTTTGACGGCACACGTCGCCGCCGGTCCGAAGCCCGGAGCCCTCGAGCACGAACATCGGGGGAATGGCGCTCGCAGCCGTGGCGGGGGCGGGCGAGGTCGATGTCGGTGTAGCCGCGGGAGTGATCGTCGCCGGGGTGCCATCGACCTCTTCCCAGCCCTCGTTGTCGGTGTCATCCCAGCTGTCGCCGGCGGCAACGGCCGGGACGTCGATCGCCGGATTGAGGATCTGCTCGTGGTACTCGATGCTGACTTTGGAGCGTGACGCCGGGATGCTGAACACGGTGCGTCGGGGCAAGATGCCACCGGGCACCGAGTGCAGCCCCTCGTGTTCGACCGACCACTCCGTTCGGCTGCCGCCGGCGGCGATCCGAAACCGCTCGATCTTTTCTACCCAGAAGTTGCCGGCGATCCACCGAAAGTAGATCTTTTGGCGCGCCGCCTCGTTTTCCACCACGACCAGCTCGGCGCCCGATCGTCGGCGGACCCAGCGTTGCTCAACCACCCGGCTGGGCGGGGGCAGAGCCGGCGCTCCCCCCAGAATAATTTGCACTATGTCAGCTGGGGGGAGGCTGAGCCCGATGAGAAACTCGAGCGCACACGCCGAGGGCGGGCCAGCGTAAAACCCCGGCGCGAGTCCCTGGTCCACCAGGTTGCGCAGGGTGTATCCGGATTCGTTGAGCGCGACCGATACCAGCTCGTTGCCCGCGACTTGCACCGTGGCGCGCAGCCGTTCGGGCGACTGCGCGATCAGCATCAGGTCCAGCTTTCGGGTGACCGAGGGTCGCAAGGTTGCGCGTGGCACGGTCAGCGCCGAGAAGCGAGCTTGTGCCCGCGCGAGCAGCTGGCCCGGCGGCGGAGGCTGGTCACGGTACGGCGCATGCGCGCACGCACTCAGCATCAGGCCCGCCCACACCGTCGCGGCGGGGCCCCACACGGTTGGTTGCCAGCGAGGAAACCACCGCCGCGCAGCGGCGAGAAGGCGGAGCACGCAAGCCAAGTCGGTCGTTGGGGTCGCTCGACGCATCGAGCGACAACAGTAGCAACAAACGCGCGCGCAGGCCGGCGCTCGTGGGCCGAGCGCGTCGGACGGAGACCCGCGCGGGGTCGAGCTGATCTTGGCGATCGGCCCCGTCAATCAGTTTTGGTGAGCGTCGTCTCGCCGTCCACCGTCAGATAGGCCTTGATTCGGTTGAACGTCTTGCGACCGATGCCTTTGACCCGCATCACCTGTTCGATGGTCTTGAACGGGTACCGCGCGCGATAGGCCAAAATCTTGGTTGCGGTGGACGGGCCGATACCCGGCAGTAGTTGCCACTGCTCGGAAGTGGCGTGGTTGACATTGAGCCGGCCGCTGAGCGACGAGGGGGATGAAGGCGAGCCGGATTCGTCGGACGCCGGTTCGAAGATGAAGATCTCCTCGGCGGCGGCTTCGCGGACAGTCAGGGCCGTGGCGGCTGTCGTTAGCCACAAGGTGAGGGCAGAGATTCGTCGCAACATATCGTGTTCCTTTCGAGCGACCAGTCAGGTCGTGGGCCATCGACAAGCACGCGGTGAGCCAGGGCAAAAACCCAACAACTTCGCCGCTCGGCGCCAGTCAGCGCGCACGGTGTCCGGTCCGCCGGACAACACCCGCACCGGCGACCTCGCGTCCAGCCCGCTCGTCGTGGCCCCGCGTCCGGGTGCGATGGGCGATGCCCGCGTCGCGGCCCTAGCGGGCTAGCGGTCGGGCACGCAGATCGACGTGATCTTCACGGCCGTTGGGTCGTCGGGGTTCGGCATGACGTACACGCCATCGACATCGGTTTGCTGACAGCGGTAGCCCGGACGGCAATCACCGTTGCCGCTGCACTCGAGGCGGCAGCTGGAGCGGGCCGAAACCTGGTCGGCGCAAAGTCCCTCGCGCAGGCAGATCTCATTCGGGGCGCAGTCGTTGGGCCCGCCGTCTTGGTCCTCTTTTTCGGGGTCACACGTGACCGAGAGAAACTGGGTGCTGTAGACCAGAACACACACCGAGTCTTCGTCGTCGGGGCAGCTTCGGTACGAGCAGTCCTCGATGATGCATTCGCCTTGGCTCTTTTTGCCATCAAACTCGGTTTGGAACGACAGGTCGCAGGTACGGCCGAACACTCCTTGGGCGGCGCAATCGCGGTCGGTCCCGCAGGCGTCGCCGATCTTCGGCCCGCAGGCGAGCAGAGGGCAGACGAGGGCGACACATCGAGCCAGGTGGGGGACGGTCATGGGAGCGCCGGAGCGTACCTGCCTCGCTGTCGGCCGCCAAGACGCGCCGCTCGAGCCAGCGGGCGGCGGTATCCAGATGGCGGCGCAACCGGGCCCGATGAGGGGCACGCGCGACCGGCCGGGCCGCGCTTGCCCCGTGCGTTGGCGGTCGGTTTGGGGGACGGCGCTCGCCGTGGCACGCTTTCACGGACCGCATGACGCTTGACGACTTGCTTGACGGCTTGGCCGAACTCGTGCGCCGGCAGTCGCCGCCGGCGTCGGCCGGGCCTTCGCGCGAGAACTTCCAGTGCGAGGAGTGCGAGGAGTGCCATGCCTGCCGGTTTTGTCGCCGCTGCACGTCGTGCGAAGAGTGCACCTACTGCGTCGAGTGCTGGGACAGCCTGGCTTGTATCCAGTGTCAACGGGCGGTCGGTTGCGAGCAATGCTCGTACGTCGAGGACTCGCGCGACTGTGAACGTTCGCGCTATCTCAAGCTGTGTATTGCGTGCTCGGACTGTGTCCATTGCTTTGCGTGTGTGGGTCTGCAGGGCGCAGAGTTTCACGTCCTCAATCAACCGATGGCGCGTCGAGAGTACTTCGCCCTGGTCAAGCGGCTGGGCCGCGAGTTGGAGCAACAGCTCGAAAGCGGCTGGCGCCCAGATCCGGTCTGGGGGGCGGAGGCGGAGGAGGCCGAATCGGTGGCCGCCACACGGGTTGATCAAGCCTCGCACGACGCTTTGTCCACGGCGGCGCTGGACGACGAGGGGTCGGCCGCGGGCGTGGCCCCGTTTAACGCCGCCGCTCCGCCGTGGGACTCGGGCCACGCGGACGCGACGAGTGGAGAAACAACTTGGGCCGTGGCCGTTGCTCGCGCCCAAGGCCGGGCCGGCGATGCCGGTAATCGGCCGGGTGCCCAGCGCGATTCCGATGCGGACGGCAGCGAGAAATGGCTCGACGACGAGGAGAACTTCTCGTGGCTCGATGACACGGCCGGGTGGAGCGAGGCATCACTGGATGCCCGTCCGGACGAACCGGACGAGAGCGACGCGGGCAGCCCGGACGACCGCTCCACCGATGATGCGTCAGCGACGGCTCCCCGGCGTCGCGATGCGAGCGAGGGCCCGCTGTTTGTCTCCGAGTCCGTGACTGATCCGGACGCACAGCGAGGCGGTCTGCGGCACGGGCGTCCCCCGAACCGGGGGGGACGCGGTCGCAGCTGAGTTCGCCGCGCGAGCTCGGATCAAGGTTTCGTCGCGCGTGAGCGGACCGGCGACGTCGCCGATTCCGTGCCCGCGGTTCGAGGGTGACGGCCGCGGCTGGTGGCACTCCGACGGCGGGACGCGTCGTCGGTTCACGCGGCCCTCGAGTGGGGCGAGTCGGTGGGGCGGGGCCGCGACGCCGGCCTGGTCGTCGAGCGCGGATCATCGCGTCCGGTCGAGGGGGGCGAGTCGGTGGGGCGGGGCCGCGACGCCGGTCTGTTCGTCGAGCGCGGATCGTCGCGTCCGGTCGAGGGGGGATTGGCGGCGTAGCTTCGGAGATGGAGACAAGCGACGCGCCGGAGTGGGGATGGTCCGGCACTGGGCTGGTTACGTGGACTCGTCAGCGGTCACCTCGCGATGGCGGCCGACATCCAAAATGAGCTCCGCGTTGACCGACGCGGCCGGCACTGCGGTTCACCGCAAGACGTTCATGACCCCGACTTTCGCCGATTCATTGCAAGATTCTTGCTTTTTGGCGGGTCGACGGGCGATTCTCGCCGTCGATGTTTCGCCTCGTGCGCACGGCTATGAGCCTGGTGTTTATCGCGTTGGTGTTGTGGTTTGCGTTCACGGTGAAGCTTGGAACGAAGACGTTGGCGCAGCACATCGACGCGATCGGAGCGACGCGCGAGGCCCAAGACCTGTTCGACGGCGCACGAGAGACGGTCAACCCCGCGCTGGAAGAAGCGAGAGATCGGATTGTCGGTGAGCACGTCGAGGCACCGACGTACATCGAAGGTGAGCGCCCGCCGGGCACGGCGGAGGTCGATGCCACGTCGGGATCGCCGGGCCAGCCTCGGGTCCGCCGTCCGGCGCCGCCGCGTCCGTCTCCCGGCTCGCGGCCGTAAGGATGGCGCCCGTGCCGGCGTCCATTCTCGCTGCGGTGCTGTGGACGGCATCGCCCGTCAGCGACGCCTCGCGCCCGGACACCGTGCCCGAATCTCCCCCCGAGACCGCGCCCGTCGACGTCGTGGGCCCGCTCGAGCGCACGGAGGCTGCACCCGCGGGGCCCCGTGGGTCCGAGGTGTCCGCCGGTGTCGTGCGGGGCGTGGTGATGCGCGACGGCTCCGGTGATTCGGTGGCGGCCGTCAAGATCGTGGCCAGCGATGGGCGTGTCGTCGAGTCGGCGACCGATGGTTCGTTCCGGCTGACCCTGTCACCGGGAACGCACGAGCTGTTGCTTCGCGCCGACGGTTTTGAGGATCGCCGGCAAACGATCACGGTCCAGGCGGGGGAGGATCTCGTGGTCACCTGGCGGATGCGACTGGATCTAGATTCCGACCGTTTTCGGACCGTCGTCGAGAGCGACCGGGAGGTCGGTGTGTCTCGTACCGAGCTTCGCGACGAGGAAATCCACGAGGTCCCGGGGACGCGGGGAGATCCGTTTCGGGTCATCCAGAGCCTGCCTGGCGCGAGCCAAGTCGCGGGATTTTTGCCCTATGTCGTGGTCCGTGGCGCGGCGCCCGGCAACACCGGCTACTACCTCGACGGCGTGCGCGTACCGATTTTGTTCCACGTTGCCGTCGGCCCGTCGGTCATTCACCCCTATTTCATCGATGAGGTGCATTTCTACCCCGGCGGTACGCCGGTCCGGTTGGGACGCTTCGCGAGCGGCATCGTCGAAGGTCGCACCAAGCCCCCGCGGCGAGATCGGGTCAGCGGCGAGCTGGATCTGCGAATCACAGACGCGGGGATGCTGCTCGACATTCCGATCCACCGGCCGGTGTTGCCGGGTTGCGAGTCGGAGCGCCGGCGCGACTGCCCGCGAGGGCCGGCCAAAGGGGCGCTGACCTTTGGCGGGCGCTTTAGCTACACCGGTTGGCTGTTGTCGCAGTTCAAGGAGCTGAACATCAAACTCCAGTTTTGGGACTACCAAGCCCGCTTGGACCACGATCTGGGGCGAAGGTTTCGTTACACCGCGTTCGCCTACGGCAGCTTCGATTCGATGGGTCCCCGAGAGGAGATCATCCAAGTTCCGCCGTCGAGCGAGGAGCCGTCGTCCGTCGACGGCCCGGACGACGAGGAGTGGTCCGACGACGTGTGGGGAACCGAGGTCGACACCGACCCCGATCCGTACCTGCGTTTCGAGTTTCACCGCATTGACCAGCGTGTCCGCCAGCGGCTTCGTAACGGTGGTCGCGGGCTGTACATGGTCGCGTTGGGCTTCGATCGCAGCGGCGCTTCGACGATCAAGACCAACGAGTGGCTGGTCGCCCCTCGGCTCGGCTTCGTCTGGCCGTTGCGACCCGGCGTCGAGATTGGCATGGGCCTCGACCAGGAGTTCAAGGTGTTCAAAGTTGACGCCGATCTCGACGACGTGGGCGCAGATCAGGTGGAGGACCTTGCGCTACTCTTGAGCTCGCGGTTCGTGTCGGCGACTGGTCTGTGGTCGGACTTGCGGTGGCGCAAGGGGTTGGTTGAGCTTCGTCCGGGGGTTCGGGTAGACCTGTTTGCTCAGGTGGGGGCCAGTCCGTATCTCCCTCAAGCTCGCAACATCACCTACGCAGCCGGTGTGGACCCGCGGCTGCTCGCGCGCGAGCAGATCGGCGATCGTGTGACGTTGCGCCAAGCGGTCGGCGTCTACCACCAGCCGCCGGACGTCGCGGTGCCGGTCCCGGGGATCGAAAGCCTGGGTTTCGATCGCGGACTCCAACGGAACATGCAAGCTTCAGCCGGGTACGAGCTGGACATCCTCGGTGGGCAGGCGCGCTTGACCCAGGATCTGTACCTGGGCCGGCTGTCGAACTTGCAGGATTTTGAACTCGCCACGAACTCCGAGGATCCGCCGAACGAGCTCGAGGACGTGCTAACCGACGTCGCGGGTTGGACCTACGGCGTCGAAACAATGCTCAAATTGTCGCCGAAGATGCGTATGTTCGGCTGGTTGGCATACACCTTGTCTCGCGCGACCCGGCGGTTCCCCGTGGGGGGCTCGGTCGCTTCGACGTGGGATCAAACCCACATTCTCAACGCGGTACTGGGGTACAAGTTGGCCCATCACTACCGAATCGGTGGCCGGCTGCACTTCAACACCGGCCGGCCGTTCACCGCCGCCGTCGGCGAGCAGACGTATCTCGAGGCCCTCGCGGCGAACCGCAACAATCGCCGCTTGCCGGGGTTCTTCCAGTTTGATCTCCGCGCGGAGCGGATCTTCTCCTTCGCCAAGTGGCAGCTTCACTTGTTCCTTGATGTCACCAACGCGACGATGACCCGAGAGACGCTGTTTTGTGTGGCGGCGGAGGCCGACGCGGGGCTCGAGCCGGGGACCGACGCACAGCCGGCGCCTGGGGGCGTCGACGGGTGCCCGACGCCGGCATCGTTGCGGTACATCATTCCCGCGGTCGGCATGCGAGGCGTGTTCTAGCGGTCGCCCGCGCGGCCACAGACCCGCTTGCCGAGCCTGGTGGGGAGTACGTGGAGGTATGCGTTCGTGGGATCGTTGCTCAAGACGCCGAATCTTGTCAGGGATGATTGAGAGGGATCGTTGCTCCAGGTTCGGAACGCTGTCGTCACATTTCCGTTGCAGTTCTCGCCAATGCGTGTGGAGCAAACACATAGATGTAGGCTACGTGACTCTGGAGTGAAAACGGCCGAATTGGCCTAGAGACAAATCTTGTCGCCACCGACCGCCATCGCAGTGGCGGACTTGCGTGGTTTCGCGCGAGTTGTCGTTGTCTTGTCGCAGTCATTGACGCTCGTCGTGGTGAATCTGACGACCGCCTGACGCTCGGCGTGAGGTGGTTCGGCCCGACCGGTCTCGGGAACCGTCCGAAAGCCGATGGACTTGAGTGAACCCGCGCGCCTCCGGCCCGCATGCGAGCCATCGTTCGCCTGGTTCGGTGTGCGTGTGCCGCTTTGCGCGGAATCGCGTCGCTACCGGCCGCCTGGCACGGGCGGTGCACGTTTCCCGGACGTAGCCGTCGCTACGTTGTCCACTGCAAGACCTGCTGAGGATCACCATGTACCGCCCCGAGACCCGTACCGTTCGCTTTGCCGCTGCTTTCTCGCACGCCGCGATCTCGCGTCCGTTCCTCGCCGATCTCGTGCGCATGGCGAAGAACCCGGAACTCTTCCGCCGACTGCCAGACGAGGCGCCGCCTGCGCCAGAGCCGGAACCGGTTGCGCTCGTCGCCTAGCGCCGTCGCCCGACGGTGACGGTTGGCGCCGAGGGCGACGGCGCCAGTCCACGCGCAGTGGATCGGTCGCGTGCCGTCCTGCACGCTTGAGTGGATGAGACTCGCGTGGGGACTCGGCGGATTCGCACTCGGCGTCGCCGCGACGTCGGCCAGCGTGGCCGTCGGGGGTGCACGGCCGCCTGGCGACCGGCGCGGGGCGCTGTACGCCGTCGTCGACACGATCTTCGCTCGCTACGTCGAACCGCTGGACGCAGATCGCGTGCTCGCGCCGGCGATCCAACGCCTCGTCGGCGAGCTGGACCCGCATAGTTCGTACCTGACCGCCGAGCAGCGCCGGCGCGCGCAACAGCTCCGAGGCGCCAACACAGATGCGGGACTCCATGTTCGACTGGCCGTCCGGGGCGCTGGTCAACGCCATCTCGAGGTCGTCGGGGTCCGTCCCGACTCGCTTCCGTGGCGCGCCGGGGTTCGGCCGGGCGACCACCTCTTACGCATCGGCCCGAGGGGGCCGGCGTCGTTTCTCAATCAGGCGGATGTCGAGCTCGCGCTCGCCGGTCAGCCGGGGACGCGACATCACCTGTGGGTGGTCAGCCAAGGCGGCGGCGAACCGTGGCCGCTGGAACTCGAGCTCGTAGCGCGAAACGCTCAGCGCGACGTGGAAGCACACGTGATGAGGCGTGCCGAGGGGACGTACCTGCTCGTCGCGATTCGAAGCTTCGTCACCGGGGTGGGGGCCGAAGTGCGCGAGTTGCTGACGACTCATCGACTCGAAGTCGGCCCCCACGGGTTCGCCGGGATTGTTCTCGATCTGCGAGGCAACCCGGGGGGCCTGGTCGACGAAGCGCTCGTCGTCGCGGACCTCTTTGTCGCTGACGGAGTGCTCACCCGCACCCGGGGTCGCGACGGGAAGGTGCTGCGCGAGGAACGGGCGCACGCGGCGGGGACCGACCGCCAGACGCCACTGGTGATCATTCAGGACCGCACCACCGGCTCGTCGGCTGAGCTACTGACGGCGGCGCTGCGGGATCACGGGCGCGCGCGGGTCGTTGGCGAGCAAAGCTACGGCAAGGGAACCGTGCAAGATGTGATGGGGCTGTCGGACGGGTCGCTGCTCACGCTCACCATCGCCCGCTACTACGCCCCGTCGGGCACACCTATCGACGGCGTCGGCGTCACCCCAGATCGACCCCTACTTTGCTCCGATACCGGCGGCGCGGATCGCTGTCTCGCCGGAGCGATCAAAGATATCGCAGATCGCGCAGATCGCCGTGGCCGCGCGTCGCGGTGATCCCGCTGTTCGCGCCGAACTCCTCAGCTGGATCGCCGTCCCATCGTTTTCCCTCAGTCGCGCGCCGAAGGTGTTTTTGGCCCGGATCTTGGACGTCAAACGAATAGGAACTAACATCCTACACTGGATTACATAGCGCACATGATCTCACAGAACTCGATCACCGACCCGTCCGCGTCTGCGAACACGGCTCCTTGGGAGCGGCGAAAAAGACGAAGTGACAACACCGCCGACGCGTTGGAGTACGCGCTGGATAGCGCAGCTCAACGCGGTCAGCTCGACGCGGTGCTGATCGTGGACGATTTCGGCCTATTGGTCTCCCAAAGCCGCCACGAGTCCGATCTGCGCGAAGTCGCAGCGATTACCCCGATTGTCGGTCGAGGCCAAGCTCGGGCGACGGTGCGTCACCAAGGGCAGGCGCATCAACTGAGCGTCCGTACCGTAAGCCTTCTTGGCGAGCATTTGCACGTGGCGGCCGTCGGCGGCAACGATGCCTCTCGGCGTCGTGAAATCGCCACCGCGATTCGTGCTGCACGCCGGATCCTGGCCGCCTGAGGCCCACGTGCTGCGGCCTCCGCTGGCGGACTCCGCGATCGGCGCCGTTTCGCGGGTGGAGCGCACGCGCGCCGGACTCGCCGGTCCTGCCCGGACATGTCGTCCGCGAACCGCCGCGGGCACGCGGCGCCTTCCCCACTCAAGCTGAGGTGATCCTCGGCGATGATCCGACAGTGAGCGAGTCACGCCACCTGCGTGTCCTGAAAGCTGACCCGGCGATGGAGCCAGAGGATCGGCTGCTGCAGTCGGTTCGTCGCGTGCGTCGCGATCTTGCGCGGTTGCTGCGTGCGTTGCAGTGCAGCGGACGCGGGCTGTCGCACCTGCCAGATCCGATCACCACGCGCCTCGCCCACGTCGACTCGGTCACGGCTCGATTCCTTTTGCACCCGCCGGGTGAGCCGGATGTCGACGAGGTGGAGGCCGCGACGAACGCGATGGACGCGATCGGTCGCTGGATCGTCGATCAGCTGGCTCGAGACGAGCTCGCGGAACTGCGGGCGCATGAACTCAAGGTTCGCATCGTCGACGATGAGCTGACGCAACCACTTGTGTGCGCCTGCTGGGCCGGCCACGAACCGAGCGGGGCTCAAGACGGCATGGGGGCCCTCGAGTCGCAGCGGCTGCGGGCGGGTTTGGCGAGCCTCGACGACATCACCCTCGCAAGTTTGTGCCTACGTTTGGGCGTTCGGGTTGAACCGCCGCCGTGGCCGACAACGGCGCAAGTCGGGATCAGTCAGGTCCGCGTGCAAGCGGAGCAGTGCGTTCTATCCACGCTCGCCGACGGGCACCTGTTGGCCATCCTCATCGCCACGCTCCCGGGAGAGGCTCATCGACTCCTCGCGGCGCTGGTGCGGGGCAAGCTCGACGATATAACGCTTCGGCGCCTTGCGACACCGACCAGTCGTGCGCTGACCGAGCCGCTGCCGCTCCAAGTGGTCGGGGCGGACACGCCAGCCGCTCACCTTCGCAGCTGTGCGCTGGCCTTCGACGCCGGAGGCGACGGTCGGTTATGGGTGCCCGTGGAGCTTCAGCGCCAAATTGACGGCGTACTCCGGGCGTTCGGGATCTGAAGTCGGCCGGCTCAGCGGTCGCGCGGCGTCATCCGCCAACGGGGATTGCGGGCGATGTCGCGGCGTTCCGTCGGCGCCGGCGGGGTTCGAGGTACACTCCCGCGCATGCCCGTCGACTCCGCCGATGCAGCGTTGATCCGTCGGCATCTGCGGAGTCACCCGGGTTGGGAGCAGGTCCCTGAATCGGTGCTGAGCGACTTTGTCGCATTGGCGAATCGGGTGGAGGTGCGGCGAAAACGGTCCGTCTTTCGCCGGGGGGAACCCGGCGTGGGGTTGTTCCTGGTCAAGTCGGGTGAGTTCAAGCTCAGCCTGATCTCTCCCGAAGGACGCGAGCAGATCTTGTACCTCGTTGAGCCGGGCAAGCTGATCGGCGAGGGGTTCATGCCGTTCGATGTCCCCTGCGCCGCGTCGGCGTTCGCCATGACGGACGCGGTGGCGTGGCGATTCGACACCGACGAGGTGATCGCGCGAATCGGCCGGTCCGAAGCCCTAGCCTTCGCGCTGATGCGGCACATGGCGTTTCGTTCCAATCGGCTCATCGACTTGGTGCTCGACTTGTCGTTGCGGTCCGTGCAACGTCGGCTCGCGAGCTTCTTGTTCGCACTCGCGCTGCGGTATCAGCGAGAGCCGGACCGCCCCATCGTTATTCCGCGTCAGCTCGACATGAACACGGTCGCGGCGCGGTTGGGCACTGTTCGCGAGGAGATCTCACGCGCGCTCAACCGGTTGCAGCGCGACGGCGTGTTGCAGCTCAGTCGCCAAGAGATCGTCGTGACCGACGTGGCGGCGCTCGAGCGCTCAACCTACGAGTGAGCGGATGCATCAGCCGTTGCGTGGTTTTATTCGCCGGCAGATCCGGCGGTTGGTTCACGGGGACCGCCAGGTCGTGGCGGCGCCACCTTTGGTTGGAGAGCCCCGTCTCGTCAACCGCGCCGTGCGACTCGCCGGAATCGTCGCGACGGGTCTGCTGTTCGGGTCGTGTCCTCGCCACTCGTCGGTCGAGCACGGGTCCGAGCGCAAGGGGCCCGTGGCGGCGGCGAACGAGGCGGAGAGCGGTGGTCCCTCGCGAGCCGACGCTGCGGGCACGTCGAGCGCTCGCGAAGACGCGCCGGGGGGATCACCGGCCGCCGCTTCCCCATGTCCACGTCGAGATGGGCTCTCGCTCGAGAGTCTGCCCGACCTGCCGCCCTCCCGCCACGCGGCCGTACTGGATGCCGTGTGGCGGACCGTCTGGGCACGCCACTACGATCCGACGTTTGGCTGCGTCGACTGGCCAGCGAAGCGGTTGATCTACGGCGATCGGCTACGCCAAGTCGACGATGTGGAAGCCGCGTACGCGCACATCAACGCCATGCTGGGCGAATTGGGTGTCAGTCACTTGGTCGCGCTGCCGCCGTATCGTGCCTCGGCGGCACGCGGAGTCGGGGATGGTCGGCTTCCCTTTCGAGTCCGCTGGATCCAGGGCCAGGCGGTCGTGACTCAAACCGACCGATTCGGTCCGCCATCCGGTGTCCCGGCGGGGGCGGTGTTGACTCAGATCGGTGAGGTCAGGGTCGCCGACATCGAACGGCGCACAGTCGCGGCCGCGTCGAGCCGGGCTCATGTCGACACGCTCATCGTCAACGCCCTCGACGACGTGCTGCGTTGTGTCGTTGGAACCACGCGGCGGGTCGATTTTCTCGATCCTGGTGCCGCCGATCGAACCGAGTCACGTCGCGTGTCTTGTCAGGCGCCGCCCGGCCGCCGGGTTGACTTCGGGCACCTCACCGGGCTGGCCGTGGATGTCCAGTCGCGCATGCTCGACCACGCCACCGCCTACCTGGCGTTCAACGTGTGGATGCTGCCGGCCGTGGACGAGTTGCGACGACGGGTCGCGGAGTTTGTGACACGCGAGGTCGGCTGTCTCGTCCTCGATCTGCGCGGTAACCCGGGGGGCGTGGGGGCCATGGTCATTCCCGTCGCCAGCCTGTTCGTCTCGCGGACCACCCCGCTGGGGCAGCTCGACATGCGTGACTTCACTCAACGTCTCGACGCGCGCCCGACCGCGAACGAGCGTCCGTTCCTCGGTCCGGTCGCCGTCCTCGTCGATTCGCAGACCGCGAGCACGTCGGAGATCTTCACAGCAGCGATGCTGGCCCACGGGCGGATTCGGGTGTACGGCGCGACGTCGACCGCTGGCATGGCGTTGCCTTCGCTCATCGAGCGCCTCCCCGACGGTGGCTTGTTGCAGTACGCGGTGGGACGCTACCGCGGGCCCGACGGGAGCGAGCCGGAAGGCGCCGGGATAGCGCCCAATGTCACCGTACCCGTGGCGCGAGCCGACTACGTGGCGGGCCGTGACCCGGTGCTCGAACGAGCCCTCGCCGATCGCTGTAGCTTCGGTACACTCGCGGGACAGCCATGATCTACCTGTCGTCTTTGCGCATGCGAACGAGCTTGCTGCTCGGTTTGCTGGTCGCGGGCTCAAGTCCCGCGTGTTCGCGGGATCAGCCGCGTCCCCGCTCGGAAACGGAGCCCGTCGCCGTCGAAAAACCGCCGACGCCGGCGCCGACACCCGCGGTTCCTCAACTACCGCAGGCGGAGGCGTTGTTGGCGGCCCACGTACAGGCGGCGGGCGGAGCAGACAAGATCCCCCGCCAAGTCGAAGCGAAAAGCGCTTTGCAAGTCGTGGAACAAAAGCTCAGCGAAGAAGCGACACTGTGGTGGGACGACGGCAAGTTCTACCTAGAGGCGCGCGTCGAAGGGGTCGGCGAGACCAAGGCGGGCTACGACGGGCGCGTGGCCTGGTCGGAGGACCCGATCTATCGTCTGCGCGAGCTCAGCGGACGCGAGCGCGCTCAACAGATCCGCTCGGCCGATTTGTTCTTCGTCGCGCATTGGCGCGACTACTTTCGCTCAGCCACCACGGTCGAAGAACGCGAACAGGACGATCGGCGGTACTACGACGTGGAACTACACGCCGGACCGGGCGACCACGCGGTGCTGAGCTTCGATGCCGAGACCAAGCTGTTGGCCCGGGTGCGGTTCGACCTCGTGACGCCAGCCGGCACGATGAACTTCGACACCCGCTTGTCGGACTACCGCCCGGTCGCGGGGTACCTCGTCCCGCACCGTCAAGTCAGCCATACGCCATTGCTCAAGATGGAGCAGACCTACACATCGATCACGGTCGGCAAGCGGACGGACCCGAACAACTACGCGCCGCCGAGCGACCTCGAAGTCGTGAACGTCGACCCGACCGCCGGCTAGGCGGCGATTTCCGCGCAGACACCCGAGCCGGGCGGTTACAGCTGCGAATATCGCGCCACGATTCGACGTGGACCAGATGTCACGGAAATGCGCGCCAGAATCGCCTGGGCGCCCGTTTCCGTGCTTGCGGAGCGCGTGCGCCGGAGGTACATCCAAATACAGAGAATGAAAATGGCTTTCATTCTCTTCCAGGATCCGACCGTGCTCGTCTGCATCTGCAAAGGACTCTCTGACCGTCGCATCCGCGAGGAGATTCGCCGCGGTTGCACAACGTTGCGGTCGTTGCAGCAGTCGTGCGGCGCGGGCACGGACTGCGGTCAGTGTGCTCGCCAAGTTCGGTCGATGATCGACACGACCGCACGCACGCACGCCCGCGATGCCGGCGAGCATCGGCCCACGATGCCGCGAACCTAGGGCGGGACCGGAGGCGGCCATTGGTCGCGGCTCGCTCGAGCTGAAACTAGGTTTCAAGTTCGCTCGCGACGATGTGTCGCGTGGGCCCTTCCGTGGCATCCGGCGAGATCAGCTGGCGTCGACCGGATGACCGCACGTGCTACGTTGCTGGCGACATGCAGGGCAACGACCGCGTCATCGAAATGCTCAATCAGGTACTGACGGCCGAGCTCACCGGCATCAACCAGTACTTCATTCACGCGAAAATGTGCAAAAACTGGGGTTTCCACGCCCTTGCGGAGCATATCCGTCATGAGTCCATCGACGAGATGAAGCATGCGGACGAGGTGATCGAGCGAATATTGTACCTAGAGGGCGTGCCGAACCTTCAGCGGTTGGGCAAGCTCAATGTCGGCGAGACCGTGCCCGAGCAATTTGCCGCGGATCTCGAACTTGAGCGTCTGGCCATCGCGCGTCTCAACGAGGGAGTCGCGCTGTGCCGCGAGGTTGGTGACAATGGTACTCGCGAGCTGTGCGAACGATTGCTGGTCAGCGAAGAGGAGCACGCGGACTGGCTGGAGACCCAGCAGCATCTCGTCGCCACAGTTGGTCTCGAGCGCTACTTGGCCGAGAAGATCGGCTGAACGCCCCATCCCCGGCGGCCAAGCCAGGCCCTGCGTAGAGTCGGTCTAGATCGCTCACGGCCCGCGGTGCGGATCCGGTCGCACCGAGGCTGGGCCGGCGTCCACTTCCGGAACCGCCTCGTCGACGCGCGCACGATCGACGTCCCCGTCCCCCCCACCGCGGCCT
>QKPP01000190.1:0-2989 GCA_006508105.1 Myxococcales bacterium FL481
CCGACGTAGTGTGGGTCGACCCCGTAGATCTGCAGACTTCGCGGCGACTCCTCAGCCCCAAAGCCGGCGAGTTTGAGCGTCTTGGCATTGCCTTCGACCAACGGGCGGGCGGTGATCATCTCGCTCACGTACAGCCCGGCGCCGTAGCGCCGGCAGAGGCTGCGAAACGGCCAGTTGGTCACGCCCGCCATCGGAGCGAGCACCACGGGAGGAGAGACCGTCAGCGGTCCGATTCGCAGCGGCGCAAATTCATCGGGCTGGGCCGGAGCGACGTCGCGGTTGATCTCACTGCGGTAGCGGGCGTCCACGGGCCGTACGGTGTACTCACGGCCGCGGCCTAGCTCAAGTGTGGGCTCGGCTAGGCCGCGGCCGTCGATGAGATTGCGCGCCGTGACCGTCGCTACGCCCGAGAGTTGAAGGCTATTCCACGCTCCCGGCGCGATCGCTATGCTCGCCGAAGTATGCGTAACTTTTCGTTCCACGCGATTTTACTGGCCGCGACCGTGAGCGTGGCTCCGGCGTGTGCTCCCCATCTTCAAGTCGTTCACGCTCCGCACTCGCCGGCTGGCCTCGGGTCCGATGGCGAGCCGCGCTCGGTCGAGCAGGTGGAAGCGGCGGTGCTTGAGGGCTTGAGTCGTAAGGGGTGGGTGGTACTCGATCGGATCGACGGCCAGGTTCGAGCCCAAGTCAGCGCGGGGGCCCATCAGGCGACGGTGCGAGTCGATTACTCAGCCGAGGCGTGGAGCATTGCTCATGAAGCGACGAGCGCGGGGCTCAAGCATGGGGTGGATAGCCAGAATCGCGAGGTGATTCATCTTCGCTATAACCATTGGATTCGTTTGCTCGACGACGCGATCCGGCAGGCGTTGGACGAAAGGGGAGCGATGCCGGCGACAGCAGTGGAGCCGACCGCGGAGTCGAGTGCCGAACCTGAGGATACGCCGAATTCGGCGCTGGGGCCGGATGAGCCGACGCGAGTTGGGGTTGAAGAGCAGGGGGAGACGGGGGCTGGGGACTAGTTGCGTCACCGTATCCCCGACCGTCCCGGGCGGCTGTGTGTCGATGCCGACGTCGATGCGGGGCGATCGCACTCGAGGGCGATTGGCGGCCGGGGCTTCACGCCCGCCGAATCCATCGCCACAGTTCGCGTAGCGAGGGGCGTTTGCCCTGAGCCAAAAGCCCGACGCGAAAGATTCGACCGGCCAGCCAAACGAGCGCTGCGGTGAACATCAGCTCGCTGATCAGGCTGAGCGCGGGCTGCCACATGGGCACCGAGTTCGAAAGCGACATGCGCATCGGCATGACCGACGGAGCGCTCAAAGGAAACAGCGATAGCGCGATGGCGAGGGGGCCGTTCGGGCTGGTCATGATCGCGCTGCCGGCGAATAGCGGCGCCGTGAGTAGCATCATCAGCGGAGTCAGATACGCTTGGGCATCCTTTGCATCATTGCTCGCCGCACCGCAGGCAACGAATAGCGCGCCAAACATCAGCGTGGCGATGGCGACCTGAACGAATATCGTTGCGACGATGATGGGATCAACGAGTTCTCCGTAGCCGGCCCAACTGGCGTAGGCGATCCCGCCCGTGAGGTAGACCGCGACCATTGTTAGCGCCACGGAGACCGCTCCTAGCAGTTTTCCGGCCATGAGTTGTTCCGGCGACACACTGCCGAGCAAGACCTCGGCGATACGTTGTTGCTTCTCTTCGATAGTGGCGTTGAGCAACTGAGTCCCGCCCGAAAGCACGGTCATGAACACGAGAAGCATTGTCAGGAACGGCGTGACCGTGGGGTCGACGATGGACACCGTCGGCTTCGTACTCAGCTGCTCGACCTGCCCTGGCGTTAGACCCGTGGCGGTGAGTCGGGCGCGTTGGACCAGGTCCCGGGTGATGCGCTTGAGGGCGAGGGGGAGGCTACTGGTGGGGGTGGTGGTTCGCAGCGCGATGGCTGGCGCAGCCGCGATGGCTGGCTCGACTTCACGAGTGGGCGCAACGCTCGGCGCTATTTCAAGGACCAAGTCGAGGCTGCCGGCAACGAGACGGGCGTCGAGGGCCTGGCGTCGTTCAGTGTCCAAGGTCGGGTAGTCGACAAATTCGATTGTCGCCAAGGGCAACTGGGCGCGCACGCGGTCAGCGATGTCCGAATCGGCCGATGCGATGACGATCGTCTCCGTCGCTTCGGCGAGTTCGTCCTCACTGACGCTGGGCGCCATGAGGACGCCGACGACGATGAACGCCGGAGCCATCAGCAATCCGATGATAAACGCTTTGGTGCGGACGATCGCGAGCAACTCGCGCCAAGCAATGATGCGGATCTTAGACATGAGCGGCCTCGTTGGTGGTGGATGAACTGCGTTTCGGTTCGCCTGGAGCAAACGCTCCGCCCTCCTCGCGTGCGAGTTCCAAGAAGATATCGTGCAGGCTCGGCTGGGTGACGGCAACGCTGCGCAGCTCGCCGCAGCTCGTAAGGTGCTGGATCACATCGTTGACGCCGGTGGTTTCGCTAAGCGAGAGACCGAGCTCACGGCCAGATTCGTGCACCGCGTTCACGCCGGGTAGACCCGTGAAACGGCTAGGGGCGCGAGCAAAGGTCGCGTTGAGCCGTCTCGAGCTGTGCCGAGCTTTGATCCCGTCGACTGGCCCGTCGAGCACCTTGTGTCCACGGTGCACCATGATGACCCGGTCGCACATTCGCTCGGCCATGCCCATGTCGTGGGTCGAAAACAAGATCGTCGTTCCTCGTTCGCGTTGCTCCAAAACAACTTCTCGCAGGGTCTCGGCGTTGACCGGATCGAGCCCAGAGAACGGCTCGTCGAGCACGACGAGCGCCGGGTCGTGAATCAGGGCGCAAGCGAGTTGGAGTTTTTGCGCCAGGCCCTTAGACAGGGTCGAGACCTTCGCCGACCACCGAGACTCGAGACCCAAGCGTTCGAGCCAGCGCGAGATCACGTCCCGCGAGCCCAGGCCATAGCTTCGATAGATGCGCGC
>QKPP01000190.1:2999-3381 GCA_006508105.1 Myxococcales bacterium FL481
GCGTTCGAGCCAGCGTTTGGCCGCGGGCCTCGGGTTACCGACGCCTTTGAGGCGAGCGAAGAACATGAGTAGCTCCCCCACGCGTGCATGGCGATATAGCCCGCGTTCTTCGGGCAGGTAGCCGGTGCGATCGTCCGCGGCTTGGCTGTTCGAACGTCCGAGCACTTCCACCGTGCCCGCGTCGGCGAGCAAGATTCGTAGCATAATGCGGATGGCGGTAGTTTTGCCGGAGCCGTTCGGGCCAATGAGACCATAGAGTGCCCCGTTGGGCACATTGAGATGGAAATCCTCCAATGCGGTGTGCTTACCAAATCGCTTGGTCACGCCACGCAGCCGGACGGCGAGTTCATTCATGGCGAGCAAGCTAGCATCGCGAAGCGAG
>QKPP01000006.1 GCA_006508105.1 Myxococcales bacterium FL481
AGCGGCCAGAAGCTTCAGTCGCCGAGATGCGGCGGTCCAGTCGCTCGTGGGCGCGACAGTGCGGTGGGTCCCAGCGACGTCTACGTGGCCGGAACTGAGAGCTGCTCGAAACTCGACGACGTGGAGTGGGCAAGTGAACGTTTGGATTCTAGTTGTGATGACCCGGTCATGTTCGAGTAGTTTCGGTGCTAGCTGAGGTGGAACGTCCTGAACGACCCCGTCATCGGTGAGAGCGCTGGGGTACTTGCCCGGGGGGCGATCGAAATCCTCTGGTGAGTCGACCGATGTGTGGATGGAAGTAGCCGCTGAAATGGGGTGGACCCTGACCAATTGCACAGGACTGGCACTAACCTCGAGCCATGCAGTTGTCTTTCCAGTGGCAGCGCAGGTAGTGCAGGCAACCTTTCCGCGTGAGCATCGTTCGCATCGGATATCGCCGCGCCCGCGGCAGGAAGGGCAGTTCTTGAGGCCTCGTTCTCCTTGAACCTTTCCGTCGCCGCCACACGCGTTGCAGCGGACGCGGCCGCGGCCGTCGCAGGTGTTGCACACAACCTTTTTTGCTCCGGCGCATGTGGGGCACGTGCACAGGCAGCGAGAGTCATCGGGAAGGCTCGCTATATCGACCGCCCATGGATCGATCATCGCTGGCAATGGTGCGTCGACGAGGACGGATGCGCGGGTTCCCTTTGGTGCTGGCCTGAGCTGCAGAGATACGGCGCGGCGCTCGATGCTGTGCAGTGCTCTCTGGTAGTGCTGGGTTGAAGCTTTGATCCGTGTGACACATGCCTTGAAGGTGCTCGTAGTGAAGAGAAATGGGCGAGCAGCCCTCGCTGCGACGGACAGGGCCTTCCGTGTTTCCGCGTCCACCTTAGAAGCCTAAAAGACCATGTGCAGTGAAGGTTGGGTGTGATCTGGCTCTGATGTTCGGAAGCGAGCGACGGCATCTCGGCGAGCCATCGGAGTACCAGCCCTCGACATGACCTGAATACATCAGTCTCGCCAAGTGACGGGTCGCTGCCAGATCCTAGCGACGGCCGGTCTTAGATCTGTACCGCGTCATGGGGTGACGGGTTGCGGCTCGGGCTGAAAACCGGATCGCAAGAAGCTTGTTCTCACCCGGATCATGTTTTGCCGATAACGAAACTTATGTGAACCGGGGCTTGGTACCACGTTGCCGGCCGTGACAGGGTCGAGGCTCAGGTCGTTGATATCGAATTCCTCTTGGTGAGCGACTGGGCGACGGTGTTCTGGTTTTGGGCGATGGCGATGCGCCAGATATGCTGTGATGGCTCGGGCTATGTGATCCCTCGCAGCTCGGCAGAACTGACCGCCCACCAGCTCGGCAGAACTGACCACGCCCAGCTCGGCAGAACTGATCGCGAGACCTGAACATCAGCGTAGGGTTTCGTCAGTCGGAAGCGGAGATGCTGCGGAGATGCGCAGGATCTCCATGCACCGGCTTCAAGACATCGTTCGACTCCATCGGCTCGGAGAGCGCGCACGTGCAATCGCACGGATGCTGAAGATCAGCCCGAACACCGAGCGGAGGTATCGACATGCGCTTGAGCAAGCCGGTTTGCTCCACGGAGACCCCGACGAGCTGCCCGAACTCGCGGCGTTGCAGCGCGCTGTGGAGGCCGCGCTGCCTTTCCAGCCGCTGCCACAGCAGGCCTCGTCGCTGGAACGATGGCGGCCACACATTGAGGCGCTCATCGACGATGGTGCGGCGCCGAAGGCCATCTTCGATCGCCTTCGGCTCGAGCACGCCGATTTCAATGGCACTTTGTCGGCGGTCAAGAGACTCTACGCAAGCACGCGACGCAAACGAGGCATCTGTGTCACGGACGTAGCGATACCCGTCGACACGGCGCCTGGGAAAGTCGCGCAGGTGGACTTCGGTGCCGTCGGCAAGCTGTGGGACCCACAAGAGAAACGAGGTCGTACGGCGTACGTCTTCGTGATGGTCCTTGGGCACTCGCGGCATCAGTTTGCCCGCATCGTCTTCGACCAAAAGCTCGATACATGGCTGTCGCTTCACATCGCGGCCTTCGAGCACTTTGGCGGCGTGCCGGAAGTCATCGTACCCGACAACCTCAAGTCGGCCGTGGTGCGGGCAGCCTTCGACGTACGCACCGAGCCGTCGCTCAACCGGAGCTATCGAGAACTGGCGCGCCACTTTGGTTTCAAGATCGACCCGACGCCCGCGTACAGCCCGGAGAAGAAGGGCAAGGTCGAGTCGGCGATTCGCTACGTCAAGAGCAACTTCTTTTCGACCATCGGTGATGAACGCAACGTCAACGTCCTCAACATCATGGTCGCTCGCTGGGTCATAGAAATCGCGGGCACGAGAACGCACGGGACGACCTGCCGTCAGCCGCTGGTTGCCTTCGAAACCACTGAACGTGCTCACTTGCTGTCACTGCCCGCCGCGAAGTGGCAACGCGTGTGGTGGCGCGAGCCGGCGATTCATCGCGACTGCTGTGGACTGGTCGAACAGGCTCGGTACTCGGTGCCGTGGCGACTGGTCGGCAAGCGATTGCTCGCACGCGTCACCGACAAGAGCGTCGAGCTGTACTGGGAAAACACGCGAGTCGCTACCCACGAACGTCAGCCGCCGGGGGGCCGCAGCGTGCAAGATGAGCATCTGCCGCCTGAGCGTGGCGAGTACCGACAACGCGAGCGCTCGTACTGGGTGGAGCGAGCCGAGACGCTGGGTGTCGATGTGCACCGTTACGTCAACGAAGTTTTCGACAGCGACGATGTACTCAACCAGCTGACCAAGGTGCAGGCCATCATCCGTCACCTCGAGACGTTTCCCCGAACACGCGCCAACGCAGCTTGCCGCCGAGCGTCATACTTCGGCGGATACAGCTACGCCACGATCAAAAACATCCTGCGCAAAGGCTTGGACCTGGTGCCCTTGCCGCAGCTGGTGATGCCGTCTAACGGCGCCCTCGAATGCCCCAGGTTTGCACGCAACACCCAAGAACTATTGGACTCGACCCTGGAAACCTCCGATGCATCCCACTGAAGACCTCATCCCGATTTTCAAGAAACTGAGATTGTCCGGCGTGCTCCAGTCGCTCGACATGCGACTGCGGCAGGCCGCAGATGACGACCTCGCTCCCGCCGAATTTCTCCTACGTTTGCTCTCTGACGAAGTGGAGCGGCGCGATGCCAGGCAGCTCGACGTGCGGCTACGCAAGGCCGCCTTCGAACATCGCAAGTCCCTGGAAGACTTCGACTTCACCTTCAACCCGAAAGTGCCCAAGTCGAAGATCATCGATCTGGCGACGTGTGGCTTCGTGGCCAAGCACGAAAATGTCTGCTTGGTCGGGCAGACCGGCGTCGGCAAAAGCCACATCGCG
>QKPP01000015.1 GCA_006508105.1 Myxococcales bacterium FL481
TGCTGGGGTTGTGCGCGCAGTGCTTCTCGCTGTCAACGGCTACGAAGATCCGCCGCAATCTGATCGCGAGCAGGCTCAGCCCTGGGAACGCGAGCCCATCCTGAGTCGGAGAAAATTTCGTCGGCCGCGATCGTAGCGGTAGCGAGTCGGGGCCACGAAAAAGTTGAAGACCGGGATGGAGCCCCGATCTTCAGCCACGAAAATTTGGAGTTGTGAACGCCGGCCGGAGAGGCCGACGTCGGGAGGATGGAGGAGCTGAGGACGGGCGTCCAATTTTCGACGAAGTGGCCCAGGAGGCCCGCAGTTGAAGATTCGAGACGGAGAGGAGAGCCACCGACTGTTCACCTGCGGGTGGTGCGGCGAGCTCGCGGAGATATGCAGGTCTTGTGATCGAGGGCAACGCTACCACAGTCGGCAGTGCGCAGCGTTGGCCCGGCAAGCGTCGAGGCGGCGGAGCAACACGCGGTACCGACGAACAGCGCGAGGGAGGCGACAGCACGCGGCGCGACAGGCGAGGTATCGGAGCCGGCGAGCGCAGAAAGTGACGGACCATAGTTCCGCTAGCGAGACGAATGCGCGACGTCTCGATCGCGACCAGAACGAGAAGACAGCCACGGTGGCGGTCGAGATGAAGGTCGCAGGAGAGACGAGCGATGGAATGCTCGAGCTGGAAGATACGGGTGAAGTTCTCGCCCTCGGAGGTGAGGATCTTGGTCACGAGCGCGGCGGGAGACCTGCTGAAAGCGCGGCTCCCGAGTCACGTCGGTCATCCGCGGGCGTTGGTGACGTTACTGGAGGGCCTGGCGCTGTGGGCCGGTCGTCCGCAGGTCGCTGCTGCGTATGTGGAGGAGGGGGGACAGGGCTGCTACGAGAGGGTTTTCTACGGCGACCGGCCCGTCGAGCCCGACGCGGTCCTCGTCAGCTTCGAGGTCCACGACGGCGTGTCAAGAACTCGCCGACTGCGGGGTCTGGGTGACTTTCGCCAGCTCCGCCTGCTGGGAGGTGCGTAATGCGGCGCGCGAGCAAGGTGATGGAAGCGGAGATCCTGCGGCTGCACTTCGCGGAGAAGTGGCCGATGGGGACGATCGCGCGGCAGCTTGGCATTCACCACAGCGTGGTGCGACGCGTGCTGGGCGAGGCCGGGCAGCTGGTCGCGCGCAAGCGGCCTCGGCCGATGAAGACAGATCCGTACATGGACTTCATCCGCGAGACGCTCGAGGCGTACCCGAAGCTGTGCGCGAGCCGGCTGTACGTGATGCTCAAGGAGCGCGGGTTCGACGGGAGCGAGTCGCGACTGCGACACGTGGTCAGGCCGCTGCGGCCCAAGCCGCGGCACGAGGCGTACCTGCGGCTGCGGACGCTGCCGGGCGAGCAGGGCCAGGTCGACTGGGGCCACTTCGGGAAGCTGCGCGTCGGTCGAGCGAAGCGCACGCTGCTCGCGTTCGTGATCGTGCTGGCGTGGTCGCGGCGGATCTTCCTGCGCTTCTTCCTGTCGGCGCGCATGCCGAGCTTCCTCCGGGGACATATCGAGGCGTTCCGCGCCTTTGGTGGCTCCCCGCGGGTGCTGCTGTACGACAACCTCAAGAGCGCGGTGCTGGAGCGACGCGGGGACGCGATCCGGTTCAACCCGCGGCTGCTGGAACTCGCGGGTCACTACCGCTTCCGGCCAAGGGCCTGCGCGCCGGGCCGAGGTAACGAGAAAGGGGGGGTGGAGCGCGCAATTCGCTACATACGCACCAGCTTCTTCGCGGCCCGGTCGTTCACCGATCTCGACGACCTCAACGCGCAGGCGCGAGCGTGGTGTGAGGGCGAGGCCTCCGAGCGCCTGTGGCCCGACGATCGAGAGCGACGCGTGCGCGAGGTCTTCGCCGAGGAGCAGGCCAAGCTGCTCGCGCTGCCCGACGACGATTTTCCCTGCGCGGAGCAGGTCGCCGTCAGGGCCGGCAAGTCGCCCTACGTGCGCTTCGATCTCAACGACTACTCCGTGCCCCACACGCACGTCCGTCGCGAACTCTCGCTCGTCGCCGATCTCGAGACCGTGCGCGTCTGCGATGGCCCCGACGTCATCGCCACGCACGCGCGCTCGTGGTCGAAGGGCGAGCGCGTCGAGGACCCTGCACACATCGCGGACCTGGTCGCGCGCAAGCGCAACGCCAGGGCCCAGCGCGGCCTCGATCGTCTCTACCGCGCCGCGCCCAACACCGAGACGCTGCTCGTCCGCGCGGCCGAGCGCGGCATGAACCTGGGCAGCACGACCGCGCGGCTGCTCGTTCTGCTCGACCACTACGGCGCCGCCGCCCTCGACGACGCCGTCGCGGAAGTCAACGAGCGCGAGGTCGTGCACGTCCCCTCGGTCCGTCAGCTCCTCGAACAGCGCCGCTGCGCAGCGAGCCGGCCGCCGCTGCTGCCCGTCCACCTGCCGCCCGACCCGCGGATTCGTGACCTGGTCGTCCGGCCACACGATCTGAAGACCTACGACGCCCTCGCCGACATCAGCGAGAGCAGCGAGGAGCCGAGCGATGACGCGTGAACAAGACGAACTCGCGCGCCGCGCGAGCCGCCTCGGCCTCTACGGCATCCTCGCCCACTGGGACGAGCTGAAGGGCGAGCCCTGGCTTCGGACCGTGATCGAGTATGAGGAGCAAGAGCGCGCCCACAGGAGCCTCGAGCGCCGCCGCAAGAACGCCCGCGTCGGCGCCTTCAAGCCGATCGCCGACTTCGACTGGAAACACCCCACCAAGATCGACCGCCGCCTCGTCACCGAGCTGTTCTCCTTCGAGTTCCTGACCTACGCCATCAACCCGATCATCATCGGGCCCAACGGCACCGGTAAGAGCTTGATCGCCAAGAACCTCATCCACGAGGCTGTCCTCAAGGGCCACACCGCGCTCTTCACCAGCGCCAGCGCCATGCTCAACGACCTCGCCGCCCAGGACGGTCCACTCGCGCGCAAGCGTCGCTTCCGGCGCTATACGTCGCCGGGCTTACTCTGCATCGACGAGGTAGGCTACCTGTCCTACGATTCCAGTCTCGCCGACCTCCTCTTCGAGGTCGTCACCCAGCGCTACGCGGCCGAGGCGTCGATTATTATCACTACAAATCGACCCTTCAGCGAGTGGAACGAGGTCTTCCCCAACGCCGCCTGCGTCGCCACCCTCGTCGACCGTCTCTGTCACCGCGCCGAACTCATCCAGATCGTCGGCTCGTCCTATCGCGTCAAGGAGGCAAAGGAGCGGACCAAGAAGCGTCGTGCTCGTCGCACGGCGTCCAAGACCACCAAGGCCAAGACCACCAAGGCAAAAACCAAGACCAAGCGCTCTCCTCGGCGCCCTTGACCGCTGACTCGCGCCGGCCAGCTCGAGA
>QKPP01000072.1 GCA_006508105.1 Myxococcales bacterium FL481
GGGCACCCCTGTCGAGCGCGCCCCGAGCCGGCTCGGTGCGAGGAGGCTCGATCGCGTTGGCGCGGCTCGCAGCCGCTGTACGAGTTTCTGGACCGCGCGGTGGCGACGGTCACTCGCGGACGGTGAGTCCCCACCGGACACCCGCCGTGCCGGTCGCGGCGTGGCGGCACACGTTCACCTCCGCGACGGGCGAGCAACGGGTACGACAACGGGTCGCCCGAGCCCCAGCGCTCGGGCTCAGAGCACGAAGCGAAAGTACAGGAAGAATAAGCTGAACGCCGCGAGCACGACGACACACGACAAGCTGAACGCGACCATCGCGGAGGACGGACGAAACGCGTCTTCAACCTCATCCCCCAAGATCGCGCGATGGTTGAGCCACGCGAACACTGGAGTCGTCAGAAACGACAGGGTGGTGGCCAGATCCACGAGCTGCCGCAGGTTTTCCACGAATGCAAACAACACCACGGCCGTGCCGGCCACCAGCACGGCATGCCACGACCAGTAGCGACCCGACCGCGCGTGGTCCACAACCGACTGACCCCCATCCTCAGGCCGCGAGAACCGCTCCGTCATCACCGTGAGTACGCGAGGCAGGGCGTCGACGACGGTGAGCGTGGTCGAGAACATCACTGCAAACGCGCAGATCGACACGGCCGGGTACGCCCAAGGGCCCAAGGCGTCGGTGAACATGCCGATCACCTGCTGCGAGAACGCCAGCCCCCCGGCCGCGGGCTCGATGCCCCGCTCGTGGTAGCTCGCCGCGCCGAGCACGACGAAACACAGGGCTAGGACGACACACAGGGCAAACCCCAGATTGAAATCGAACTTGGTCTCGGCCCAGCTGGCCCGTCGACCTCGCTGGCTGCGATGGGCCTGAGCCCACACCGAGTTCCAAACCGAGATGTCCAGCGGCGCCGGCATCCACCCCGCCAATGCCACCACAAACCCGAGGGCCGCCTTGTCCGCCAGCGCTCGGGGTGGGGGCCACAGCGACAACGTCGACCAGTCCACGCGGGTCGCGGCGACCAGCGTGGAACCTAGCGCCAGCACGGCCAGGGTCGACAGCAAGGTCTTCAGCACCCGATCCAGCCAGCGAAACCCGCCCCCCCGCAGCAACGCGCCCACGATGGCGAGCACGACGATGGCCGACCACTGCAGTGAGAGACCGGGCGCGATATGCCGGATCACCAGCTGCTGGAGCAATGCGCCGGTGAGAAAGCTGACGGCCGCGACCAGCGTGAACATCGTGCCAACGGTGAGCACGAGAAACGCCACCAAAGCCCACGTTCCCTGGCGACGGTAGGCCTCCAAGAGGCTGTAACCGGTCGCATTGGTGTACCGAGTCCCGAAACTTAGCCCGGGATACTTCGACGCGTGGGCGACTAAGACCACGCCGACCAGGCCAAACCCGTACAGCGCGCCGGCCCGCGTGCTTTGCACGAGGTGAGACACGCCGATCGCCGCCCCCGCGAACAGAAGTCCGGGACCCAACGCCCGCAGCCGCTGGGTTCGCGTGAGGCGAGACCCCGGTGCTGGAGTGTCAGCCATCGCCAGGTTCGCTCCTCGGGTCGCGGTCACGCCGACGAGGGGCCCCCACGACGCGGTGGCTCATCTCGCGGACGATCTCATCGCGGCAACGGCCGCAACCGAGACCGGCGTGGCGACTGCTCGTGTGGCCGCCCCGCGACGGACGGCGCATCTCGGAGGCATCCACGCCGATCGATGGGACTGGGTCCAGCAACTCGCGGCTAGCGATCGCGCCCGATCCGGCTGGCCACCGGGCCCATTTGACCTTGGTACTTGCTGTGCCGACCCGCGCCGTACGGACGCTCCGCGGGCGAGGTCATCGTGTGCAGCACAATCTGGCTGATGCGCATGCCGGGGTAGAGTTTCACCGCGCAACGACCCAGATTGCTCAGCTCGAGCGTGATACGTCCCTCAAAGCCGGGATCGATGAATCCCGCCGTCGCGTGCACCACCACGGCGATGCGCCCGATGCTGCTGCGCCCCTCTACCCGCGCCACGAGATCGGCCGGAATTCGCACAATCTCCGCCGTGGCCCCCAAGGCGAACGCGCCGGGTTGCAGCACGAAGCCCTCACCATCGGGGATCTCGATGGTCTCGGTGTACGTCTCAACGCTCTTGGCGTCGCGGGCATCGATGCAGGCGACGTGGGGAAGCTTGTACACCACGAACGTGTTGCCCAACCGCAAGTCGATACTGGACGGCTGGATCTGCAAGTCGGGATCGATGATCGAGTCGACCACCAAGTCCCCTTTCTCCAACCGAGCCTTCAGATCCCTGTCGCTCAAAATCATGTGCGTGTCTGGCCTTGTGGACCTACCTCTACCACGAGCCGCCAGGCCGCGAGATCGTCGCGAGTCGAGCGAAGTGGTGCCAGGCCGAAGCCCCGCGACGCGGACCCGTGTGTCAAGACTCGCGCAGAGCCGCTGGGTTCTCGACCGGGTCCGGTTCATCCCGTCGCGTGCGCCTGACCGGGCGGACGCACGCGAGCCGAGACCCGACCTCGGTCGGGGCTGGCCGCAGCTGCGCGCGAAGGTGCAATTGAGTTGCAGAAACAAGCTGCCCGTGACAGCTTTCGAATCGATGACGGCTCCCTCGGACCAGCCGCGGCCCGATGCGGCCCGGGCCACGGCTGCCCTGTCGCTCCGGCCCGCTGGCAACCGGCGAACGTGCGTGCTCCACGTATGCACGTCGTGTCGCACACCCGACTGCCCGCGCGAGCCACGCGAGTCTCGAACCGGCTTTCGGCTCTATCACGAGCTTCGCACCGCCGTTCGGACCAGCGGTCTGGATCCGCACGTGGAGGTGCGGCCAACCGAGTGTTTGAGCATCTGCCCGCGCCCGTGCGGCATCGCGTTGTCATCGCAAGCGTCGTGGAGCTACCTGTTCGGGGACCAAAGCCCCAGCGAGACCGTCGACCAAATCGTCGCATGTCTCGCGCTGTACCTTCGAGCGCACGAGGGCGTCATGCCGCGAAACGCCCGCCCCGACCGTCTGCGGGCCAGCATTTTGGGGCGGGTGCCGCCGATCAAGACGGCGCCTTAGCCCAAAGGCCCAGCCGCTCGGGTCGTCGCTCGTCCGTTGCCGCGTGGTGTGGTCCCCATGTCGCATATGGCCGCACGCCGGCCCGTCTCGTGGCGCCTATGTTCGTCGGCCACCGCCTGTCCCGCCCGTCCGCCCCACCCGTTGACGCCACTCGTTGACGCCACTCGTTGACGCCACTCGTTGACGCCACCGGTACTTCGCGTGGGCTGGCGGTCGCCACCGAGTCGGAGTCAGCCACCCCGACAACGAACCGCGCCGGGGGTCTGGCCGCGCAAAGCGTTCAACGCCAAATCGAGGCGGCATGAACCAGGTCCGATCCGTCGACGACGACTTGCCTCGCCGCACGACAGGATCGGCGGGGTTGACCAAGCTTGGCAATGCACTGTTGACGACGGAACTCGTCGAGACAATCAAGCCTGGACACGGGTCGCCGGCGCGAGTTCGCGCGCGATATCGCCGAGGCCAAGCAATCGCAGACCAAGGCCTCGCACGTGGCAACGGTATTGCCGACGATCGACGCGGGGATGGGCTTGCACGATCGGCATGGGTCGCTTGAGACCCAAGTTGGCCGCCAACGTACGCGGAAAGCCGTGCCGCCCCCCGCTACGGCCGCAACTGCTATAAGCCGATGATGCGTCGCTTCACCGCACTCCTGATGCTGTCGCCCCTCGCATGCGCCGGCCCCACCGCGTCCACCACCCCCGAGGCGGCCGTGCCGACAGTGCCGGCCCTCCCCGCCGCCGCGCCCGCTGACAGTGCGGCCCCGGCAGCGCTTCCTCGCTACACTGCCGCGGAGTTTCATCAGACGACGCGTGTCCGGGGAACGTCGTTTTCCGCCGATGAAACCCGAATCCTGATCACGAGTGACGTCACAGGAGTGCCCAATGTCTACGCCCAACCGGTCGCCGGCGGGGCCGCGGTACCACTGACCCAGTCGACGACCGTCGCCAATCGAGCGCTCAGCTACTTTCCAAATGACGATCGGTTCTTGTTCTCCGCCGACGGTGGCGGCGACGAGCTCGCTCACATTTATGTGGGCGAGGCTGGCAAAGCCCCTATTGACATTACGCCGGGAGAAAAGCTGGTCGCACGATTCGGCGACTGGAGCGGCGATCGCAAATCGTTTTGGATCTCCACGAACGAGCGCGATGCCCAATCATTTGACATCTACGTCGTCGATGTTGCGACCCTCAAACGTCGCATGCTCTTCAAGAACGAAGGCGGGGTTTTGCCTTCGGCCGTCGATCCGACGCTGCGCTACGTCGCCGTCGACAAGCCGGTCGACAACGCGGACTCGAATATCTACGTGATCGACACGACGGCACGGAAGCCGAACCCCGTGCTCATCACCTCGCACGAAGGCAAGGTCGAACATGCGGCTCACGAGTTCTCGCGTGACGGCAAGGTGCTGTACTACAGCACGAACGCGCACAGCGAGTGGCAGCAGATCTGGACGTACGATCTCGCCTCCAAGCAGCACGCCGCGGCGGCCACGGCCGACTGGGACGTGCTGTGGCTGGGTTTTTCGGAGAATCGCAAGTACCGCACCGTGGTCACCAACGAGGACGCGCGCGGCGTGGTGCGACTGAGCGAAACGGCGACCAACACCCCGGTCACCATCCCCAATCTGCCCGGCGGCTCCATCGGTGGATCGAGGTTCTCTCGGAGCGAGACGAAACTGGCGTTTTACTTGGCCACCGATCGCACCCCCTCGGATCTGTACCTGTTCGACATTCCCACCGGACGACTGAACAAGCTGACGTCGAATCTCAACGCGGCGATCGACGCCGAGGAACTCGTCAACGCCGAGATCGTACGCTTTCGCAGCTACGACGGACTCGAGGTCCCCAATGTGCTGTGGAAGCCGCGCGAGGCGAGTGCGAACCGCAAAACGCCGGTCATTTTGTACATTCACGGGGGACCCGGGGGACAGACCTGGGCGAGCTATCGCCCTACCATCCAATACCTCGTCAATCACGGCTACGGCGTGTTGGCGGTCAACAACCGCGGGTCATCGGGCTACGGCAAGACATTCAACCATCTCGACGATCGCCGACACGGCGAGGCTGACCTTGACGACTGCGTGGCGGCCAAGCGCTATTTGCAGACGCTTGACTGGGTCGACAAAGACAAGATCGGCATCATGGGCGCGAGCTACGGGGGCTACATGACCCTCGCCGCTTTGGCCTTTCGCCCCCAGGAATTCGTCGTCGGGGTTGACGTGTTCGGCGTCGCTAACTGGATTCGCACCCTCGAGAGCATCCCCCCCTGGTGGGACGCCTTTCGCAACGCGCTGTACACCGAGGTCGGCGATCCCAAAGCCGATCGGGAGCGACTCGAGCGCGTCTCGCCGCTCATCCACGCGAACCGGATTCAGTCACCGCTGCTGGTCATCCAAGGGGCCAACGACCCGCGCGTCCTCCAAGCTGAAAGCGACGAGATCGTCGCTGCGGTCAAAGCCAATGGCGTGCCGGTGGAGTACGTGATCTTCGACGACGAAGGTCACGGCTTCGCCAAGCGCGAAAACAACATTGTGGCCGACGAAGCGATCAAGCGGTTTCTCGACCAGCATCTTCGCGGCTAGGTCTGAGCAACTCGTCCAGGCTAGGCGTCCTCGTCGGCGGCTAGCCGCTGCAGAGCCCGGCGCAGCGACTGATACGCCTCGGCGCCCAGCCGCCGACTCCAGTCGCGCTCCATGGTCGCCACGTGGCGGGTCGCACGGTCGATCAACCGTCTGCCGCGACCGGTGTACACGACTCGCTTCGCTCGGCCGTCGTCGGGATCGGGTTCGACTTGCACGAGACCTCGTTCTTCCAGGGCTCGAACCGCCTGGCTGGCGGCTTGCTTGGTCACGCGGGCGTCCGCGGCGAGGGCTTGCAGCCGCATCCCGTCGCGGTCGAGATGGCGCAAGATGTTGGTCAGCGCGACCGAGACGTCTTCAAAGCCGTCACGATGCAGCTTGTGTTGCAGTGATCCCTCGAAACGCCGCAGCGCAGCGATCATCAGGCGGGCGGTCGGCTCAGTGCGGTTGGATCTCGACATTCGGACGCGCGGACAGTGCCCGCACCGCGCGTTGTACCGTCTCGGGCGCTTCCTCGGCCACGAAATGGCCGGCCAGCGCGACGGTGTCGACGACCAGACCCGGCAGAATCTGCCTCCACCGGTCGAGTTCGCGCGATCCCAGGAACGGATCCGACATCCCCCACACCGCACGAACCGGCCACTGACCCAGTGCCGACGACTGCGGTTCCATCTCGGCCAACGTGGCGCCCACCAACTCCCCCGGCAGCGCAGCGGTGGCGTACCGCGAATCGCGGTCGGCGAACGGCGCGAGGTACTGCGCGTGCAGTTCAGGGTCCAACGGCTTGGCCGTGCCCCAGGCTGACGGCAGCAGATACTTTGCGGAAAGGTTCCCCACTCGGTACAGCCAACGACCGAATGCAGTTGAGTAAAAACCGAACAACCAGCGCAACGGACCCTGCGCGGGCCACAAGAACGTGTTGCACAGCAACACGCCTCGGACCCGCCGCGGATGCGCCAGCATCCAGGGCAGCGCGATCGCGGTGCCGAAATCGTGTAGCACGAAGATCGCAGGCTCTAGATCCAAACGATCGAGCGTTTCGCCGAAGCGGCGCTGGTGCGCCACTACCCGATAGTCCGCATCGGGCGGCTTCGGAGACTGACCGAAACCGAGGTGATCGGGGGCGAGACAACGGTGATCGCCAGCCAGCGCGTCCATGACGTGGCGAAACTCGAAGGAAGATGACGGGGTGCCGTGAACGAAGACAACGGGTACCCCGCGGCCTACCTGGCGAACGTACAACGAGGACGATGACGGTTTCACTGCAGCGGGAACTCCTGCTTTGGTCAAGCTATTGACTAGATCGGATCTTCCTTTTAGTCAAGGAAGCGACTAAATTATTGCGGCCGTGGGAGCCGGCTCGGCGACTCGATGCGAGCATCCCCGACCCCGCCAGACATCTCGGCGCCAACCCCGGTGGCCTACCGCCGGTCGCAGATCACAGATCGCCACGGGGGCCCGAACATGGCTTGCCCCGGTCCCTAGCAGTCCATCATCGTGTGAGCGACCAGCTCGGCGATGGTCATCACCCTCTCGTTCGTATTCACGCCGGGCACCCGGCAACAACCATCAACGCGACTGTGTCCGTCAGTCGCCGGGCGAAGGCGTCGATCCGATCGATGCTGAGCTCGTACGAGCGCAGACAAGTGACATCTCGTCGCCTGTCTGCGCTCGCACGATTCCTTCGAGTTGGCGCAAGCTTTGCGCCAACTCGGCTGTCCCGGTGTGATCCGCTCATGATAGCTTGGCCCCTCCTTCCGCTCGCGGTGCGCCCAAGCGCACGCCACGTGGCCAAACAACCAGACAGGCTGAACACGATGGGACTTCGCATCAATGACATCGCGCCAGACTTCACCGCCGATTCGACGGCAGGAAAGCTGTCACTGCACGAGTGGATTGGCGACGGCTACGCGATCTTGTTTTCACATCCCAGGGATTTCACACCGGTGTGCACCACCGAATTCGGCGCGGTGGCGCGATTGGTACCTGAGTTTAGAAAACGGAACACAAAGGTGATGGGCGTTTCCGTGGACAGCGTCGAGGAACACAACCGGTGGAAGCGAGACATCGCCGCGTTCGCCGGCAGTGATGCTGATTTTCCGATCATCGACGACACTTCGCTGAAGGTCGCGAAGCTCTTCGACATGCTCCCGGCCGACGCCTACCTGCCAGACGGGCGCACCGCCGCCGACAGCGCCACCGTCCGCACCGTGTTCATCATCGGCCCGGACAAGAAGGTCCGCCTCACGATGACCTACCCGATGTCGGTCGGTCGCAACTTCGCCGAGATCGTCCGCGCGCTGGATGCAGTGCAAAGAACGGACGGCAAGCCGGTCGCCACACCAGCGGACTGGACGCCCGGGCAAGACGTCATCGTCGCGCTGTCTCTGACCGATGACGCCGCCAAGGACAAGTTTGGGGAACTGGACATCCGATTTCCCTACTTGCGTTTCACCAAAGACGCCGAGGCCTAGTCGGCTCGAGCGAGCGACATCTCATGTGGTCAGCCGCCTGCCGAGCGGCGCAGTGGCCAAAAAGCTGCGCCGCCCCACCAGCTGCGGTTCCCAGCCGTCGCGCGCGTCTCGAGCCAAGCCGACTCCGCCGCTCAACCTGACGACGGCCTGCTCGAGGAGCCACGGCCGCTGCACATTGCCTGGCCGCGCGCCACAAGACCTGCCGGTCCCGTTGGCCGGGGCCGACCGGTACGGCCCTGGTCCCGCTTCGGGATCCCCCGCCGCTGAACAACGGGCCGCGAACCCGAGCAGGCGAACGCAGACTCGCTTGCGAAGTCGCGGGTGTCCTGCTGACGCCCGAAGTCTCGGCCGGCGCTGTCGCCAGGGCTTGAGACGATCACATCGTAGATAGGAAACTCCCCGATTTCGTACGTGTTCGCAACGAGAGTCGGGCTGTTTTCAGCACTCGTGACGGCGAGAGAGCACTCATCCCGCACCGAACGGACACACGACGATGTTGAATCATACGACTGTTCCGCAGGCACAAGACTGGACACTGGTTATTATCGGGATGTTCCTCGTCGCCGGATACGCAGCGCACGTCATTGGCCGACGAACTCACATTCCGCGCGTCACCTTGTTGCTGCTCCTCGGTATCTCGGCGGGGCCGAGTGGGCTCGGACTACTGGGCGAGGAAACTGCCGAGTGGTTCCCATTGGTGACCCAGTCCGCACTGTCACTACTTGGCTTCATGCTTGGAGAGCGCTTCTTTGGCAAGAAGCTCCGACAGACCGGTCGTGTGATTCTATCGGTGGCGATCGCGGAGTCCCTTGGGGCGGCACTTGCGGTGTTTTTCGGGCTGCTGCTCGCGGGCGCACCGCTTGTTCTAGCTTTGTTGCTCGCCGGTGTGGCCCCGGCCAGCGCGCCAGCGGCCACCGTGGACGTGATAAGTGAAGCTCGAGCAAACGGAGAGGTCACTGAAACGGTCCTCGGCGTGGTCGCAATCGATGATGCATTTGGCATTCTCTTGTTTGGCCTCCTGCTGGCTATCGCGCAGGCCGCTGCTGGCGACGGGTTGTCTTGGCGGACCCTTGCTGAAGGCGCATGGGAGGTGGTTGGCGCCGGCGCACTGGGGGCCGCCATTGGGGTTCCGATGGCGTGGATCACCGGCCGCGTTCGACCCGGAGAGCTCACCCTACTTGAAGCTCTCGGCGCGGTGCTCCTTTGCGGTGGACTTGCTTCGGTCATTGGCGTCTCGTACCTGCTGGCCTGCATGACGCTGGGCGCAGTTGTGGCCCGACGAGCCCACCATCACACTCGTCCGTTGCACGCGATCGAAGGCGTTAGCCAACCGTTGCTGGTCGTCTTCTTCGTACTCGCCGGTCTTGAGTTCGACCTCGAAGCATTTCTTGCGTTTGGGGCGACTGGAATCGTCTACTTCCTGGCTCGTGTGGGGGGCAAACTCGCCGGTGGTTTCGTCGGTGCTCGGATCGCGACCGCGCCAGCGAAGGTCAGCACCCACGTCGGCTGGTGCCTGCTCCCCCAGGCTGGTGTCGCGTTGGGGCTGGGGCTCGTGGCGAGCCAGCGGTTTCCCACCATCGGAGCTAGCGTGCTATCAGTGCTACTTGGAACGACTTTCCTTTTCGAGGTCTTCGGCCCCATCGCTACGCGGCTGTCACTTCGCCACGCAGGCGAAACCGGCCAAGCCCCGTCGACCACGTCCGGGGACCCCCCTAATGACCAGCCTCATACATTCGCCGGGTGATCAGTGGCGTCGGCGTTTCGACCTCGCGAACGAGCGATAAGCGGGACCAAAACGGCCTACGCGATATCGAGGCCGGATCGAATGGGGAGGTCGTCAGCCGCCTCTCCATCGCCCACGACGGGTCGACGCAGCACATCAACACGGCTAGAGCTGAAGAACGTCCAGCCTCGCTGAGAGGGTCTTCCCACCCGTTCAAACGCCTCTCGCCATGCTCTGTCGACCGCACGAGCGCGCTCGAGCCGGTGTGGATTCACGCGCACCACCCCCGCGTGAAACTCTTCGTAACTGGAGTATGAGCTGCGCCTGAGAAACTCGAACGTTGCGATGCGATCGAACAGACCGTCGGCCACGCTGGTAGCTACAGCAGCCTGCGCATGGGCCCGCACCTCGGTTTCGTCGTGCACAAGCGCCAACATCTCGTGGTAGTCACCGCGCGCCAGCGGCTCGATCACAATCGCTCGACCGCCCGGCACGAGCACACGATGAACCTCACGCAGCGCCTCGGTCTGCGCAGCCACGGGCACGTGGTGAAGACTGTCCACGAACACCACCAAGTCCGCCGAGCCGCTTGTAAGCGGGAGCTGTTCGGCGACGCCGGTCACAAACGACGGGTTTGCGTCCGCAGCAGCCTCGGACCGTGCGCGAAGCAATTGCTCCGACGAGCACTCCACGCCCACCACCGATTTGGCGCCGGCTCGCGCCAGCTGTCGCGTAACGGCACCGTCTCCACAGCCGACATCAGCGACACGCAAGCCGGCCAACGGCACCTGAGCACGAATCACATCGAACGGCCGCAGCGTGGGCTCTTCCTGCATATCTCGAGTGTACCCTACGGAGGAAGGCCGAAACCATCGTGCTTGCACGCCCGCATCCAGGGGTACGTTCTCACGGCAAACGCCATCTGCTCGCGACTGTCGCCGAGCTAGCTTCGCAGGCCCGCTGTCGCGCGTGACCTGGGTCGGCTCCCGATTGCTCCAGCTGCCCGCCGATGCCCGCTCGTTCGTAGCCTGGCTTGACGCACGCGCCCGGACGCAACACCCAGGCCACTCGGCACCGCCGAGCGACAGACAATGCGGTGCTCATCGCAAGCCGAAACCCAGAACGAACTTGATTACCCGCCCCGGGGTTTCTCCCTTGCGCGTCTGCAGCGTCTTCTCGACGCCGTCTTCTCGTCGCCGATCACCCTCGCCCCCGCGAATGCCAAGGCTCAACCAAAGTGGGCATCGCGGACCTCGCCCGCCTGCCGCGGTCCAGCGCGAGCATGCGTGAGAAACGGTTCAAAGCGCGTTCAGGACCGCAACTGACGGAGACGTGCTCGTAGTCCCAGGAGGAAGCTCGACATCAGCCGCCTTGCGTGCTCGGGAAGTTCGTCAGCCCATTGATACAAACTCGCGTCTTCTCGCCGCGCATGCGCTCGGAGTGCCGCGATGAAATCATCCACACTCTCTTTTTGAAGCGCGTGGAGCTCGGCATCGACACCCAGCTGGGTCAGCGTCTGCAAAAACCGCTGATGCTCCGCCCGTAGGACCTGGATTTCTGTTGGATGGGCGGCCTCAAGGGGGTCGAAGAGGAACTTCTCTTCGCCATTCAGATGACCACGAAGCTGCACTTCAACCTGCTTCAAGCACTGGTCCGCGGCCGAGAAATCACCCGCTTCCGCTGCGGCGGCCAGGTCCGCAAGAGACTCGTTGATCGCTTGATGGTCCTCCCCCAGTCGCCCTCGCAAGTGGACGCCTTCGGCGGCCTCGGCCTTGGTGCCACGATGGACCTGTTGGGCCCCTGCGCGGCGAAGCGCCTCGCCGGCAAGCGCTTCACGGGACGCAGTCGTCACACCGATCAGCACTGCGCCTTTGTGGAGATCTGCTTCGTGGGCATGGCTGATCACGTCCTCCCAAAAGCCCAAGCCCCCGAGCGCCCCAGCCAGAGTACCGCCGGCGCCCCCCAGGTAAGCTCCCTCCAACGCCGCGAGCAGCGGACCCACAGCGAGCCAACCCGCGGCCGGGATCGCGATGGCGCCGCCGATCGCCCCGAGGGCCGCACCCACAAGCGCACCGCGGGAAACCCCGGTCTTGAACTCGAGCTCGGACGCCTCCACGGCCGCTTCGTGCCGCAGCAACACACTGATATCCTCGGCCGCAAAGCGAGCGTCGAGCAAGCCCTGTACTGCCGATGAGGCCGTCTGTTCATCCCAGAATAGCGCATAGACAAACATGTCTTGAACCTTTCGTCGGTGGGTCTCCATGGCACCCCGAGCACTTATACCACCTCCGTCATCACTGTTTCGTCGCAGCCCAACGTGCGCTCTCGCAAGATCTACGCTCACAGTCCGAGCCCACCCAAAGGACACCTGACAGCATGCAGCGATTCCTGCTTTGCCACGCGACGCCGGCGACGAGGCCACCGACAAAGAGTGTCAGCCGCGAGGCGGAGTTGAACAGCGGCGCGGCTCGCTTGTTCGATCCCCCGTGCACCAACACGGCAACGTCGCCCAGCTGTTGCGGGACCTCGCGAGGCACGGCCACGTCAAAACGGGCGCCTCGCGAACGCGATTCAGCGGGTCGCGGCCGAGCGATCCTCGCGGTCCGGGCCGAAGCGGCGGCGATCCTCGGCCGAAAGCGCGCGGCCGGCCGCCCACGCGACCCAGGCCCACACCGTCGCGTGAACCAGCAGGTACGCCCACCAGGCCGCCGTCGCGCCGACCGAACCAGTCGGGGGGTACGACGACGAGAGCAACACAACACCGAGGCCTTGGGCCGCGAGGGTGACGACCGCGAACGGCAGCACCCACGAGCCGATCACGCGCCACCAGACCCGTGCCGCGTCGATCAACGTGCGTCGCACCACCCGTCGGCGCCCGGACACGGTGAGAGCCTTCGCGAGCCAAGTCCAACTCCCGATGAGCACCGTCGCCACCACCGTCGCCGCGGCCTGGATGGATCGCAATCCCGCAAACCGAGCCTGCCCCGTCCACCCCTCAGCCGCCGCTCGCGTGTCGAAATGGCCAATGACCTTGGCGACAAGGATCGTCGTGACCACCAGCCCGATCAGCGACACGCCAACGATGCGCAGCATCGGCCACAGATGACGGCCGGCGTCGCCCCACAGCTGCCGCCCCAACCCGACCGGTTGCCGCTGACGAGGATCGAGCCGAATCAGCGCGGCGGCGGTGAGGATCTGGTCCCACACGACAAACGACAACCCGCCCACAACCGCCAGCACCACCCAACTCGCCGGAATCGCCCGCAACGCCTGCAGCACCAAGGTCGCGTGAAGCACCGGTTGCTCGGGGTCGGCGAGGGGGTTGCGCCCCAGCGTGTCGACCATGCGCGCACGCAACACGAGGTTGGCCGGGCCCAAGCAGACCAGCAGCGAAACCACCCGCACCCCGACCAGCGCCAAGCCGTCCCGCCTCAAACGCTGAGCTATAGCCACAGCGCACCTCCGGCCACGACCAGTTCCACCACCCGCGACAGCATCGCCGTCCAGCGGTCCGCATGGACCGTGTCCGGCTCGAGGCGACGCCCGTTGTTGTCGGGATTGGCGTCCACGCGGATCAGTTTGTCCGGGTCTATCCACACCAAGTCGAGCGGCGCCGATCGGAGAAATCGATAGCCACGCCAGCTCGCCCGTGCGTCCCACTGGTCCTCGACCGCCACCCCGTCGGCAAACGTGAACCGCACCGTGACCGGCAGGTGGTCCCAGGCGGGGCCGCGCACCATGACGTGCGAGACGAAGAACTCGCCGTCTTGCGCCTCCCACCCCGCGCGCGGCTCGACTCGCTCGACCGCCAGGGGCACTCGAATGACCTGCCCATCCACGATTGCTTCCTCGCGGGCGAAGCCCGGATCATGGACGAGCGCCGTCAGGCGGTCCCCCGATTCGTACGCAATGGGGTCGAGCCCGACCTCGCGCAGGGCTTCGTCGTGTTGATTCTCTCGGGTGACGAAGACCACCCCGTCCGGCGTGGGCACATGACCGAGCGGTGGGCGAAACCGTTGCACCGTGGCTTCCTCCACCGCGAAGTCTGGCAACTGGGGCCGCAGGTGAGCCTCGCGCAAAAACGCTGCCATCTGAGGCGGACCGAGCTCATCGACAAGCGTGAAGAAGTCCTCCGAAGTCGGATGGCGAAACCGCCAGCGCGCGAAGTAGGCGGCGAACAAGCGGTCGACCGGCGCTTGGCCGAATCGGTTGGCGGCCGTCAGCAATGTCGCCGCGCTGCGCATGTAAATCTGGGTGGTGTGCGTGGCCGGATAGTAGAGATACGCCGGTCGCCGCAAGATGGGCTCGCGCACGCGATCGAGCTGTCGAGAAAACCCCCGCTGGGAGCCGTCTTGAAGGTGGCGCGGCAACGAAAACACCGTCGCCCAATCGTCGGTGCCGCGGCTCGCCGTCGCCACGATCTCGGCTTCCCAGTACGACGTGAATCCCTCGTCCAAAAATGCCTCCTGCTGCTCGTCGTTCGCAACCAGCCCGTAGAAGTAGTTGTGCGTGATCTCGTGAGCGATCGTCGTTTCGCTCATGCGCGTGCCGAGCTGCGGCCAATCCAAGAGGGGATCGCTGGGCAGACCGGTCACGAGCGTGGGGTACTCCATCCCTGACGACCCGAGCGCACTCATGGGCGGCTCCACGATCTTCATCGTCGAGTACGGATAGGGACCGACCCGAGCTCCCAACACGTCGAACGAGGTCTCGGTGATTGCTCGCATGCGCTCCACTTGGCCTTCGCGTCCCGTGGGCACGACGTAGCTGATGGCGACCTCCCCCCCGCCCCCCTTCGGGGTAAACGGGTGGGTTTCGACGTGGATCGCGTTCGAGGCCACCCAGGCGAAATCGTGGACCGCATCTTGCGTGAAGCGGGTTCGCGACCATCCGGACTCGTCCGTGCCGATCGGCTGGGCTTCCCCGGTGCCCACCACCGCCCATCCCGAGGGCACTTCCACCGTCACGTCGTAGTCGGCGAAGTTGGCGTAGAACTCCGTGGGACCGTGAAACTGTCGGGCACCCCAGCGCGATGAAGCCACACCGCGTTTCCCGGCCGGGTCCCACGCGCCGACCTTGGGAAACCACTGGGCCACGTGAAAGTAGTCACCGAAGCCCCCCGTGCGCGCCATGGGCACCGGCAGCTTCGCGGTGAACTCCAGATCCAACGTGAGCGTTTCGCCCGGTGGCAACGGGCGATCAAGCCGGATTTCGGCGAGCGAACGGTCGAACGGGTTGCCGTCATTGGGCTGGATCGGACGGACGTCGAGCGCCGCCTCCCCCCGAGTCGCCGACACGATGTCGATGCGCCCCCACAAATCGGGGTGGGCATCGAGATAGCGCTCGTAGCTGGCGCCGCGCAACGCCGGCACGCCAGCGAACCAGGTACTGCCCGCGTGGCTAAACGCGTTGAGGTACAGGTGCACGGGCAGCGATTCGATGGTCCGCTCGGAGGGATTGCGCCACTCCACCCGCTCTCGCGCCGAAATGGTGCGCGTGTCCGGATCGAGCCGAGCGTCGATCCGATACCGGATGTCGGTTGGCGGCAGCGCTTGGGGCCCGAGATGGCGTGAGTCGACCGGGACCTTCGGCCCGACGCCGAGGGCCCGCGCCACTTCAAGATCCGGGCCCAGCGAGGCGGCCGGGCGAGGCCACGCCGTGGGGTCGGTCGTGAGTGCGGCCAAGACAGACAGCGCCAGTCCGAACATCGCACCACCATAGCGCGTTCACTGTCCGCGAGCCTAGAACACAGTCGACACGCCCAAACGTGATGTGAGGCTGATCGCTACCTGACTGACGTTCACCGCCACCTGCCGGTGAGCATAAGGCCGGCTAGCCGAGACTCGCGGCGACTGCAAGCCACGCGATCGTGACCCCACGCCAGTGGTCGCCCCACGCCACGGCGCGTTGAGTCCACGAGAGCGCTCGCCCAGCACCCACGCGCCATGCATTGCCCCGCCATTTCCCACAATCTGAAGCCACGACCTCCCCGGCGCCAACACGCTCGTGGTCGATGGACGTGGAATGGGCACCGTGTCGCCGGTCTCCCTCGCGGGCGAGATCGGCTGACTCCGCACGCCACCGCCGGCATCGAGCGAACCGAGTGCCAAATCATCCGTCCGCAGTGCGAGCGGCTGCACAAGCCGTCGAGCGCCACCCAGACCGCGGGATTCCCCGAAGCACGCATCTTCGCCCACGGCCTGCGCCGATCTCGCCAATCGGCCCCGAGGGCCCGGGTTAGGGCGCCGCGCACCCATGGGCGACCACCTCGACTTGCGCGAAGCCGCGACCCGTGGCCACATGACGCCCCGCGATGCTCCCGCCCGCGCTCACCATGATGGTGCTTGTCGCCGCCGCCCTCTTCGTGATGGCGCGCGGGCTGCTGGCGCCAGAACTGGCCCTGTCGGGGGTGGTGATTGTCGCCTTGCTGCTCGGCATCGTCGACACGCCGACCGCTTTGGCGGGGTTTTCATCGGAGAGCGTCCACACGGTGGGCCTGCTGCTCATCGTCTCCGCTGCCGTTCAACGCAGCGGGGCCATGGGACTGTTGCGACGCGTCTTGTTCTCGCGCGCCAGCTCGATGCTGATGGCCCAGGTCCGCGTCATCCTCCCGTCGAGCGTGCTCAGTGCGTTCCTCAACAACACGGCCGTGGTCGCGTTGCTGTTGCCTGTCGTCCGCGAGTGGGGACAACAGCTGCGATTCTCGCCGTCGCGGCTGCTCATCCCGCTAAGCTACGCCTCGATTCTCGGGGGCATGTGCACCCTGATCGGCACCAGCACCAACCTCGTCGTGCAAGGCCTGCTCCCGCCGGAACAGGCGGCGCGCTTCGGCATGTTCGACATCGCCAGCGTCGGCGTGCCCGCGGGACTGGCGGGCTTGTTGGTGATCTTCGTCGTCGGCCGCCGGCTACTGCCGGACCGCTCCACCAGCGACGAATTGTTCGCCGACCCGCGCACGTTTGCCACCGAACTTGTCGTCGAAGCCAACGGTCGGCTCGACGGGCGTCGCCTCGATGCCCTCGGCGTCGACGAAGGACTGGTGCTCAATCCCGTGGAGATCTGGCGCCGCGGGGTGGTGATCGCGGCCCCCCGACGCGACGAGAAACTCCAAGCCGACGACCACCTGGTCTTCGCCGGCCCGGCGACGGCCGCGTTGGCCGTGCATCGGATCGCGGGTTTGATCCCGGCCGATGACCAGCACTACGGCACCGGTGAACAGACGGGACGCCGCTTCTTCGAGCTCATCATCGGCGCGAGGTGCCCGCTGGTCGGCTCCCGTGTCGGTGAGGGAAGCTTTCGCAAGCGCTACGGCGGTGCTGTCGTCGCCGTGGCTCGCCACGGCGAGCCGGTCGGCTCGGGTGGGGTACGCAGCTGGATCTTTCAAGTGGGTGACATTGTGCTGGTCGAGGGCCCCCAGCGCCTCGAACAGTCGCTCGAGCGCAGCGGTGAACTGGTGGTCCTCGCCGGCCACGGCGACAACGGCCGCCACAACCCCACGCTCGCCCGACTGGCGTTGCTCGTGGTGGTGGCCATGGTCACCAGTGCGGCCACCGGACTGATTTCCACGTTCATGGCCGTGCTCTTGGCAGCCACGGCCTGCATCGCGCTACGCCTGCTACGGTGGACTCAGGCCCTCGAGGCCATTGACGCCAGATTGCTCTTGACGATCGCCGCCGCGCTCGGGGTTGGTCGCGCGCTCGAGCACAGCGGAGCCGCCGCGGCGCTCGCCGAGACCCTCGTCGACCTCGGTCAGGGCTCGCCCTGGGCCACGTTGGCCATCGTGTACGTCACCACGACCATCATCACCGAACTCGTCACGAACAACGCGGCGGCCGTGATCATGGTGCCGTTCGCCCTGGCGAGCGCGGCGACGCTGGGTGTCGATCCGATGGCGATGATCATGGCCGTGGCCATCGCCGCATCGGCGAGTTTCGTCACCCCCATCGGGTATCAAACCAACTTGATGGTCTACGGGCCCGGCGGGTACCGGTTCGCCGACTTCCTCCGCGCCGGCCTGCCGGTCACGCTGGTCGTCGGCGCCACGACGATCGCCTTGGCCCCGCTGCTGTGGCCATTTTAGCCCCGTCCGGGGCGACCCGAACCCGCACTCGCGTCGGGAACGGACCGTCCGCGACGTCGACGAACAACGCGCCCACGCTGGGTTTCGGAGTGAGCCCAGCGCGTTCGACAGGGCACTCGGCCCCCGTCGTTCGAGTTTTCACCGGTCTGCGAGTCGGCGCCGGTGTGCGCGTCGCCACCGGTGGGCGTTGGGCCGGGCGTGCGACCCAGGTCCGTGGAGCCGTCGATCGCGACCGCAGCGCGAGCCTCGGCTACTTCGTCCAGTAGTAGCGACGCGCCAGGATCACCGCGTGCATCTGATGCTGAGTCACGTCGATGCGCAGCGGGGCTTCCTTGCGATGGTTTTGAATGCCGCCAATCGCCTCGGGGTCGGTCGGGTTGTGCTCGCGGATGAACGTGTTGGCCAAGCTGTGACCGAGCTGCCACGACGTGAGCTTGGCGAGCCCTTTTTCCATGGTGCACGCGAACTTCTCGGCGTGCGCCCGGTCGCCCCGCAAGGCCGCCACCTGATACGCCGGCACGATTCCCTCGTACGCGTACGCAGTGTTGCGCGCGCGCTTGAGCGTGCGATGGGTATCGATCATCCAGTCGGCTAGCTCGATGAGCCAGTCCCCGTACTTGCGCACATCGTCCCAACCGCTCGTGGCGAGCTCGAAATACACCATTGAACTCCACTGGTAGTAGCCCTTGGTGGTGTTCGAATCGGGGTCTTTGCGCCGCGCCTCGACGTTGTTGAGCTGGTACCCGGCATCGGCCTCTTGGCGCACGATGTCGCGCAAGTCATCGCGACCGAGGTAGCGCGCGGCCTTGGTCATGGCCAACAACGCCTCGCCGTCGAAATACGGCGAGGGTCGTCCGCGCGGCGTGCCGTCGTCGACCGAGAACTTGGCGTGGAATCGGCCCTCATCTTGCCGAGCCGAGAGCAAAAACTTGAGATATTCGTCCAAGTGCGCCCGCAGCTTCGTCGTGCGCTCCGCCGGTAGCGTGTTTTCTCCGCCTCGTAGGTAATCGATGTGCGCCAAGGCCACCAACGCCACCGTGCCCAGCGACCCGGTCTTGTCCCCTGGGTACCGGATGAACCGGGCCCCATCTTCAGTAGTGGCCGAATGACGCTCGAAAAACCCCAGGGCTTGGTCGAGCGCCGCGGCGACTTCAGGCGAGGGGTTGTCGTGATAGATCAACGCGAGACCCCAAGCCGCGCCCGCTTGGCGCACCTGACTGTCTCCCGGGGTGTACGTCTTTTTGATCCAGTCGTACTCGTAGTCGAAGTTGCCCTCGTCCCGCTGGTGCGCGAGCAAAAACTTCACGCCGAGGTCCAGCGATTCGTCGAGCTTGGCGCGATTGAGCTTGCTGGAGCAACTGCCTGGCTCGACCACGATGGGACCGTCCAACGACGACGACGACGACGGCGCCGTGTCCCGCCCCAACTCACCGCTGAGCAAGACGAACCCGGCCAGGCAGAGAATGGCGACGACGGCCAGGGGGGCGAGATTGCGAGAGGCAGGGGTACTTTCGGCCATGAGACGCTCCGAGGGGGTAGTCACAGCACGATACAACGGATGGGAACCGGCGTCGGACCCCGACCACCGCCGCGACGAACCGAAGCCGCCCGGGGTCGCGAAAACCCAGGGTCGCCTGGGGTGCACCCCGTTGCGCCACCAACGCGGCCGGGGATGAGTTGCCTCGTCGCGCGAACGCGTCTATGTCAGCCCGACAGAAGATCCCATGACACGAGTCGGATTCATCGGTTGGCGCGGGATGGTCGGGTCGGTGCTGCTCGAGCGAATGCAGGCCGAACGCGACTTCGAGTACATCGAACCCCACTTCTTCTCCACATCGCAGGTGGGGCAGCCCGGGCCCGCGCTGGGAGACGGACCGGCGCCGCTCAAAGACGCCAATGACCCCGCGGCGCTCGGCGAGATGGACGTCGTGATCACCGCTCAAGGTAGCGACCACACCCTGGCCGTCCACCCTCGCCTACGCGAGGCGGGCTGGTCGGGCTACTGGATCGACGCCGCCTCGGCGTTGCGGATGCGCGACGAAAGCGTCATCGTGCTCGACCCGGTCAATCGGGCTCGCATCGATGCCGCGCTCGCGGGTGGAACCAAAGATTTCATCGGGGGCAACTGCACCGTCAGCTTGATGTTGATGGCGATGGGCGGACTGATCGCGAGCGGGTGGTGCGAGTGGATCTCGAGCATGACCTACCAGGCCGCCTCGGGTTCTGGCGCTCGGCACATGCGAGAGCTCGTCGCGCAAATGGCCGCCATCGGCGATGCCGCCCGTGACGACCTCACGGACCCCCACCGCGCGATACTACAGTTGGACCGGACCGTGAGTGCCGCCAGCCAAAGCCCGACGTTTCCCACCGCGGCCTTCTCGGTGCCGCTGGCCGGCAGCTTGATCCCGTGGATCGACAAGGCCATGGGCAACGGCCAAGCCCGGGAAGAATGGAAGGCCCAAGCCGAAGGCAACAAGATCCTGGGGCTCGAGCCCGCCCTGCCGATCGACGGGACCTGCGTGCGGATCGGGGCGATGCGTTCCCATAGTCAGGCCCTGACCATCAAACTTTGCCGAGATGTCCCCATCGACGAGGTCGAGCGGCGCATCGTTGGGGCCCACCGCTGGGTCGACATCGTACCCAACGAGCCCGAGGCATCGCGTCACCGGCTCACCCCGGCGGCGGTCACCGGGACCTTGCGAGTGCCGGTGGGGCGCATTCGCAAGATGACGCTGGGGCCCGAGTACGTCTCGGCCTTCACGGTCGGCGATCAGCTGCTTTGGGGGGCCGCAGAGCCGCTTCGCCGCACCCTTCGCATCGTGCTAGAGCAAACGGCAGGCGCCCCCGCACTCGACGGATAGTCCGGTCCGGCCGTCTCGCCCCGCCGCTCGGCGGATCCCCCACCCCGCCCTCGCACCGTCCGCGGTTTGCGCGCGGGTCGTGGGCCGGACGATGTCTCGAAGGTCCGCACGGGGGCGACTGCGGCGACTGGCTTGCCCCATCGCCTTGCTGGCGCTACAAACCGCGCCCCCCATGGCCGCACCAAGCTTTGTCGCCGGCGTCGACTTCGGTACGTCCAACACGGCGATCGCCGTGGCCGGAGCCGACCCAACCCCGCGGGTCGCCGCGTTCACGATGCTGCAAGGCACGACCCCGAGCTTTCGCAGTCTGCTGTTTTTCGACCCCGACGAGCAGGTCGTGAACGCCCCGGTCAACTATCACGCGGGTCCCGATGGCATCGAAGCGTACCTCGACGCCTTGGGCGAGGGTCGGCTCATCCAATCGTTCAAGACCCACCTTACCGCCACTTCGCTGGGGCGTACCCAGATCGGACCACACGCGCTCGATCTCGACCAGCTGCTGATCCTGTTTCTTCGTCGGTTTCGTGACCGAAGCGAGGCCGCGCTGCAATCGGAGGTGCGCGCGGCGGTGTTCGGCCGCCCCGTCCAGTTCGCAGGCGCCGACGAGACCGCCGACAGCGACCGGGCCCAACGACGGCTGGAGCAAGCGGGCCGAGCCGCCGGATTCGACGTGGTGTCCGTCGAACTCGAGCCAATCGCCGCGGCGTACCACCACGAGCAACGCCTCGACCGCGAGGAGCTGGCGTTGGTCGCCGACTTCGGTGGCGGCACCACGGACTTTTGTGTGATGCGACTGGGGCCGGCGCACCGCGAGCAAGCCGAGCGCCAGCGAGACATCTTGGCCACCGGCGGCATTGGGATCGCCGGTGACAATCTCGACGCCGCGATCATCGAAAACCTGGTCGCCCCGGCGTTGGGCAAAGGCAGTTGCTACCGCGAAATGGGCAAGCGATTGCCGATTCCCGCGTCCTACTACCACAAGCTGTCCCACTGGCATCAGCTCTCGTTTCTCCGTTCCGCCCGGACCCGGTCCGAGCTGGAACGCCTGGCCAAACTCGCCGACAAGCCGGACGCCATCGAGGCGTTGATGGAGCTCATCGAAGACAACCAGGGGTTTTACCTCCACAAATCCGTAGAAACGGCGAAGATCGCCATCTCGACCCGTGACGAGACGGAGTTCGTCTACGACAACGGAGGTCGTGCCATCCGCGGTCGGTTACGCCGCGCAGACTTCGACCGCTGGGTTGCCGACGATGTCGCTGCGATCGCCGGTTGCCTTGACGCGACGCTCGAGCGCGCCGGTCTCCGCCCCGAGCAAGTGGGACAAGTGTTCATGACCGGCGGCACGGCCTTCGTCCCCTGCATCCGCGGGGAGTTCGAGAGACGCTTCGGCCGGGAGAAGCTCGCGGGCGGCGACGAACTGCTGTCGATCGCATCGGGGCTCGCCCTGCGAGGCCGCCAGGCGGTACGCGGATAGGCACCCGCCCTCCCCCGTCGGCGACGAACCGCGGTCCGAGGCGACGCTCCTCGTCATCCGAGGGTGCGCGAGCCTTGTGCACGAGCGTGGTCCCGACGTGGTCTGGCTCGCCCGCCTCGACGGGCGTCGTCCGAGGTGGACGGGTCTGGCGCCGCGCGTCGACAGGACGCCGTACGCCCCGCCACCTTGCGCAGCGACGCGGCTCCCGGCGGGCTCGCCCGCCGCGCGGGACCGCTGGCGCCGCGGACAACCGTCTTCGCTCGTGGCTGAACACCCGCGACATGTTCGCGTCGAACCGAGTCTCGAAAGGACACACCCATGGCCCGACTCGCTCTATCCCCGACCCTCAAGACCCTCGGCGCGCTGGCGTTCGCCACCACCATCACTGCCGGTGCAGTGTTTGTCCCCGGTTCCGCCGACGCACAGGCCACGGCAGCCGCCCCCGAGCGCGGCCAAGGCCGCCACGCATCGGTCCACAAGCTATGCGCGGCACTGGAGTGCACACCAGAACAAAAGCAGCAACTGTCGGCGATCAAACGCGAGGTTCGTCAAACAACGAAAGCCGAACGCCGCGCGCTCAAAGCCGATCGACAAGCCCTGGCCGCCGCGTTCCGCAGCGATGCCCTCGACCGTCAGCAAGTCGACCAACTGTTTGCGAGCATGCAGCTGCACCGCGACAACTTGTCCGAGGCGGTGGAGCAAGGTCTCGTCGACACCCACGCGGTCCTCACCCCGAAGCAACGGGAGATGCTCGCCCAGCGGCTGGAGCGTCGCGGCCCGAACGCGGCGCTGTCGGGCGGCAAGCGCCCTGGCGGCCAGAAAGCCCAGGCCCGTAGGCATCGGGGCGGGAACCCGAAGGGCCACAAGCGATCGCACCGCGAACGCGAGTAGATCCCACGTGTCGTTCACCGTCACGTTTCACCGCTGACGTCGATCGGGCGCGACCACTTGACCGCCCACTCGCCAATCGAGCGTCGGTTGGCTAAAAGCGCCACCGATGCCGATCTGGAGCTTCATTCGCCACGGAGAAAGCCAGGCCAACGCACAAGGCTGGTTCGCCGGTCGCGTGGACACCCCGCTGACCCCGCGCGGCGAACAACAAGCCGTTGCGGCTCGACCTCATCTCCATTCGGTCGCCATCGATCGCGTGATGGCGTCCGATCTAGAACGCGCGCGCCGAACCGCCGAGTTGCTGCTGGAATCGAGCTCGCTCTCGATCGAGCTCGTCACGCCGCACCTGCGCGAACGGTTCTGCGGAGACTGGGAACACCGGGAAATCGCGGCGATCGAAGCGACGGGCGACATGAAGATCTTCCGCTCGTGGGCCGGTCGACCCCCCGGCGGGGAGAGCCTGCGCGACGTGGCCGCGCGGGTTCTGCCGTTTCTCGCCGGCGTCGAGGACCAGCGCGACACCTTGGTCGTGGCCCACGGCGCCTTGATCCGCACCATCGTCGGCCTGCTCGACAACACGGCTCCTGAAGAGATCGGCGCTTGGCGGCCGGCGAACTGCGAGTTTGTGACCCGGGACGTGCCACTGGGCCGCTTCGGCCAACTGTTGGCGACGTTGCCGTAGGTCGGTCGACGCCCCGAACGTGGGTCACGTGGCGAATCGAGCGTTCGCGTCGCCGTCGATGGCGGAGCGGGACGGGACGGCGGTGGCGGCATGGAGGTCGACCCACCGTCCCCAGCGGAAGCGTGGGCATCGAACCAACGGCGAGGCGAAATCGCCAGACGACCGACGAACGCGCTCAGGTGCACAACGGCGCGGAACTGCAGGCGCGGGGACGCTGGACGCGGCGTGGGTGGCGGACGGGAGCCGAGTAGAGAAAACCCTGCACTTGCCACAGGCCGACGCCGCACGGCCGCGCCGCAAATCAAACTCAGCTTCACCGGCGAAATAGACCGAACAGGAGGGGAGTCCGCTGACCCAGGGGCACGTCGCCGGCCGTGGCCGGAGTTTCGTCGTCACCGATATTCTCGCGGTTGCCGTACCCTAGCTGGCCAGAATCGCCCTCTCCCCAACAACGCACCTGCCCGCTTTCGAGCAACGCGCACGTGTGCCCCCCGCCCGCGGCAACCTGGGTCACTTTGCCGCCGACGTCCACGTCTCCCGCTTCGCTCGGATGCTCGGTGTCTCCGATGTCGTCCATGTTGCCGTACCCGAGTGCCCCGAACTCTCCCTCTCCCCAACAGCGGACCTGCCCACCGTCGAGCAACGCACACGTATGCAACCAACCGGCGGAAATCTGCACGGCCGTTCCACCGATATCAACGTCCCCCGCGTCACTCGGGGACTCGTTGTCTCCGATGTCGGCCGTGTCTGCGTACCCGAGCGCGCCTGACTCTCCCGCGCCCCAGCAGCGGACTTGCCCGCCCTCGAGCAGGGCACACGTGTGGGACCAACCGACAGAAATCTGTACGACCGTTCCACCGACATCGACATCCCCCGCTACGCTCGGTGGCTCATTATCTCCGATACTCTCGGAATTGCCGTATCCCAGCGCCCCCCCCGATCCCCAGCAGCGGACCCGCCCGCCCTCGAGCAATGCACAGGTGAAATTGCTTCCCGTTCCGATCTGAATCACGGTATCGCCGGTATCGCCAACATCGACATCTCCCGCCTGACGTGGGAGTTCGTCGTCCCCAATGCTCTCAGTGTTCTCGTACCCCAGCCGGCCGTCCCCCCCCGATCCCCAACAGCGAACGCGCCCACCTTCGAGCAAAGCGCATGAATGTCGCCAACTCATGGCGAGCTGAATCGTATCTCCACCGATGTCCACGTCCCCGGCCTCCCGCGGGTGTTCGTCATCGCCGATATCGTCCGTGTTGCCGTAACCCATCTGCCCAACCCCTCCATCTCCCCAACAGCGAACATTCGCGTTTTGGAGCAGGGCACACGTTCCGGCCTCGCTCGCCGCGAGGTGAGTCACGGTCCCGCCAACGTCGACGTCCCCGGCCTCACTCGGGTATTCGTTGTCTCCAACAACGTCGGTGTTGCCGTACCCTAGCTGACCAGACTTGCCGGTCCCCCAACAACGCACTCGCCCGGCTTCGATCAGTGCGCAGGTGTGACTGCCGCCAGCGACGATCTGCTGGACGACCACTTCCGCATCGCCCCCTCCATCGTCATCCCCGCTCTCGTTGTCATCCCCGCTTCCGTCATCACCCCCGCTCTCGTCGTCATCTCCGCTCTCATCATCCCCGCTTTCGTCACCATCCCCGCTTTCATCGTCCCCGCTTTCATCATCGTCCCCGCTTTCGTCATCCCCGCTTTCGTCGTCCCCGCTTTCGTCGTCCCCACTTTCGTCGTCCCCACTTTCGTCGTCCCCGCTTTCGTCATTTCCGCTGTCGTCATTTCCGCTTTCGTCGTCCCCGCTTTCGTCATCCCCGCTTTCGTCACCATCCCCGCTTTCGTCACCATCCCCGCTTTCTTCATCTCCGCTTTCGTCACCATCCCCGCTGTCATCATCATCATCGTCTGCGTTGTCCTCATCCATCCCGCCATCATCGTCGTCGGCGTCGGCGTCGTCGTCAGTCGCTTGCACGCAGAACCCCGACAGGCACGTCAGTCCACTTAGACACACCCCACCGTCTGCGCACGGGCAGCCCTCCTGCCCTTCCGGGCACGTGTCGTCGGCGGCATCGTCGTCATCACCGCTGGCGTTCCCGCCGATTGCCTGCTCTGGTGTCCGGTCTGGGTTGAAACAACTGGCGAAGAGGAGCGATAGCCAAGCGCCGGATAGCGACTGGGCACAGTGGCGAGCGGATCTCACTCGCGGACATTACTTTCCAACTCTGCCAATGTCATCCAATCGGACCGCGCCGTGGCGCACAGTCCGGCCCGATGGAGTCGAACGGCGCCGCGCAGCGTTCGCGGAGTCGGCGCTCCCGCGGAGGGCGGGTCACGCGTCTTACGGCGCCGCTCCGCGAGACACAGCGGCCGGGGCTTATCGCAGGAGTGAACGGCAGCTGGCCGGCATTCGTCGGCGATGGCACGTGTCTGCCCACCACGAACTCCTTGCCGCACGCGACCTCGATCGCGCCGTCCCGCCTCGGTCAACCCGGGAGCTCGAGGGGATTCGGGAGCGATCCGCGAACAAGGATCCGGAGCAGAACCCGCGAGGGGCATCCGTCCACCGATCATCGTCTCCTGTCCGATAGTGGCCGTCGTCTCCTATGCGACACTGGCCACTCACGCAGTCGCCTCTACCCACCGGCGCTATGTTACGTACCCACGATGGACGTGGGGACTGCGACGACGCACCGACTGGCGATGTTCCAGCCAGTGACAAAACGACACGCCACAGAAATCGGCGCTTGGGATCCGGGGATGGCCAACCGACGTCGACGCGGGAGCGAGTCTGCCGATCCGACACAGTCATGTCTGGTCGGCGGCGCCCCAAAAAAATAGGCGCCCGCGTGGTAGCACGCGAGCGCCTCGTCACCCCCCCAGGTGACCAGGTAACCTACCAGGACGGGAAGATGACGAGCGTATCGATTTGCCCGGTGTACCCCCCCACCAGCTCGATGCTTGCCAGCACCTCTTCCTCGGTGGGCAAGCTCGCATCGACCGACCCGAACATGTAGGTGTTCGTCGCGAAGTACAAGCCATCAAACAAGATCCGGTTCGCGTCCGCCGGATCGACCATCACGTTGTAGACCTCGTAGTCCGAGAGGATTGTCCGGTGGACGACCTCTCCAGTGTCGCTGACCGACGCGCTGCGCAGCGAGTACACCCCAAACGCGTAGGTCGAGTAGAAGAACTGCGTTCCGTTCGGGCTGTCCACCACCCAAAACGCCTCGACATCCTCGTCTTCGCCCGACAACAGCGTGATCTCGGTCGACTCATCGCCGGCCGTGCTCAGCACCGCAAATCCGTCGACCGTCTCGACGTAGTCGTGCTGGTTCGGGTCTTGCGGCTCGCAGTTGACCCAGTCCACCACCCAACCCGGACGGTAGTACACGCCGGCATCAACATCTTCGAGGGCCGGATCGTCGGTGGTCAGACACCCCGCCCCGGTCACCTGATCGTACCACTGCGAGCCGGCGCCCCAGTTCCAAATCCCACCGTTTGTTTCGCACTCCCATGGCTCCACATACGCCGGATCCGAGCAGAACTCGCCGACGACAAGCCACTCCCCACCAGCCGCGGCGCACGCCTGTGGGGTATCGTGGCTCGGATCTGCCGTGTTGCAGTGGTCCGCCCCCTCGATTTTCAAGCTACAGCTGAAGCTGCCCGGCGTCTTCACGCGAAAGGTGCCCGCCACAAACAGCGATCCGTCTTGCGTTTGAGCCAGCTCGGACACCCCCTCACCGCCGACGAACACGTCGCCTTCGGCCTCGCAGCGGTCCGCGAACCCGAGACGATCGGTGGGCGTCTGCTCCCAGGCGTCGTGCGGCATGTCGCCCCACACGTACTCCCAGCCGCTGTTCATGCATTCTACGACCGAAGAGATCCGCTCGGCGGGGTCGGTGATCTGCGGGTCGTAGCGATAGATGCACGCCGTGTCCCAGCTCCACTCGGTGTCCGCGTTGGGATCGGGCCCGTAGAAGATAATGCGTTCGTTCTCCGGCAGATCCGGATCGCGCTCCGCCAGATACTTGAAGTCCCACCAGTCTCGCGCAATCTCGGTCAGCTGATTGTCGGTCGAGATGTAACGGAAAAAACTCGTGCCGTCGCAGTCACCGTTGGTCGAACTGGCGCCGGTGTAAAACACGCTTCCGATCGGGGTAACCTCGACGTCGTACCAACAAATGTTCGCATTGACCTTCTCGCTAAGCGAGCTCGCGTTGGGGTCATAGCGGTAAAACACCTCCCGCCACGAATCGGGCACGATCGCCGGGAAATACACGTTCCCCGCCATATCGAACTGCATGACCTTGTCTGCGTGCCAACTCGCAATCTCGTGCTGGTTGGTGACGCACTCCAAATCGCCCACCGTCGTCGCGCTGGGATTGTCGAGCTGGTCCCAGCTGGCCGACGTCCGGAACAGTTGGCACGTGTACGGGCTCGACGGACTCCAATGATCGGTATCCGGATCGTTGGGGTCGACCATTTTGTACAAGAACGCGTACTCGAACAGGACGTACACGCTCCCATCGGGCGAAAGCCCGACGGCGGAGATCCGAGGCAGGGGACCGGGGTCCCACATCTGGTCGAGCTCGTCTTCGGTCAGGTCCTCAGCGCCCTCGGGCGTGGATTCCTCCATCGCCGGCTCCAACGTGCCGTCGTCACCGAGCTTGAGCAGGTCGTCCTCGGCTCCGGCATCCTCATCCTCTTCCCCACTGTCGGGCTCGTCCGCGGGATCGTCGGCCCGTCGGCCGTTCGTGTCCGCAAAGCGCAGCACTTGACCCGCCCCCGCCGGTTGGGCCTGCCATCGGCTGGCCTTGCGTTCTTCGCTGACGACCGCCAAGCCCACGGCCGCGGTCAGATCCATCTTCAGGCCCGTCGGGCGCGGTAGGTCACAGTAGGTGCAGTCACCTTCGGAGTCGTCACCCGGATCGTCCCAGCCATCCTCATCACCATCCTCGTGGCCCGGGTCCTCGGGCTGGTGGGGGTTGTGGGGGTCGTAGGGGTCTTCGACCCCCGGATCGTGGCCTTCCGGGTACCACGGCGCATCCGACGACCCGTCCTCGGTCTGAGCGTCATCCGGCGCCGGCAGGCACGCGGTCACGCTGAAGGCCGACATGCCGGCAAAAAGAGCTAGCTGGGGTCGTGAGAAAGTCGCCATATCAAGTCTCGCCTCGCTCGATCCGTGACTCGGACCGTGCGTGTCGATTCGACAACTCAGCGAAAAACTTGACCCTCTCATCACAGAAAATCGACGGTGCAAAAACGGGACAGCCTCCGCGCCCATGCGTCGTCCAGTCATGACTGCGGCCTGAGATCGGGGGCCGACCGCGGCCCGAAGGAAGCACCACCCTGCGCCCGCTCGACCCTCGGCGGACGACCCCGCCGTTCGCCATCCAGCCGGATCCCCTCGCGGCACCATCACCCTCGTGCACCGCGGCGACCACCCCGTCGCCGAATCCCTCTAGGCCACAATCACCCTAGTGCACCGTGTCGACAACCTCTTCGCCGAGCTCGAGCTGTAGCAGATGCAACCGTCCGCGGGAATCGACGACAAACTCGACAAACGCTTGGCCGTCCAGCGAGCTGTCGATCAATTGAAACTCGAGATCCCTCGCGCGCGCCTCCGCGACGTAGAACCGCTGGCCACGGTGCCAAACGCTGGAGTCGAGTTTCTCGGCACATCGACTCTGCGCGACGTCACACGCCATCAGTCGGCCGTGCCGTTCGGCGTCGGCATCGAGACAAACGCAGCTGTCGTGTCGCTGGCCGTCAGCGGGGTCGGCGACGTCGAAGCGAAACCGCAAGTAGCGACCACGCAGAAGGTCGCGCGGATCGGAGCCAGCAATCGGCAACCGCCACTTGGTGTGGGTGGCCCGCGTCCACTCGGTGTGCACAATGACCCCGACGACCAGCGAGACCGGCAGCGCGAGGGAGATCCAGCTGATGAGTTGGTGTTTCATGTCACCGGCCCCGAGTGGACTGCGGAAGCTTCGGACGAAATCGGTGCCACCCGTACGCGAGCCCGAGCGTCAGCAGGCCACCGCTCACCAGCCCGAGCCCGGTGTTCAACAGCGAACCGAACACCTCGAAGTAGATCACGATGACGCGCAGCGCGACGAGAGCGGTCAGCCCTCCGAACAAGCGCGACCGTCCGCGGTCGTACGCCGCCTTGGCCCATCCGGCCAACAGCCCCAATTGGCTCAGTGCACCCACCACCGGCCAGTCATCGCGCGAGAGACAGAGACCAGCCCCCAGCATGACCATCACGAACCCCACCACCTGCAGGTGATAGCGGCGATCCGAGGGACTCACCCACAAACGCGACCGCCCGGCCCACGCCACGGCCGCGACCAACATGTATCCGGCCGCGATCCGTCGCGCCGTCCCCACGTCCGGCGGATCGACCTCCGCGTACCACACAAACGTCGACACCGCCGCGCCGACGACCCACGCCGCCGCCGACGTTGCGACGAACGCCTCCGCCTTCGGCCGTTGCGACGCGTAGCGAGCCAGGGTGACGCCCGCCGTTTGAAACACGATCGGCCCGACTCCGATCAGGGCCACGACGACCGACCACACGAGCGCCGGGTCCAGCATCGCCGCGAGTTCGCTTCCGACGGGCCCGACGGCGACGGCATAGCTGACGACCAGCCCGAGGACCCACAGATAGGCCACGGGCCGACCCTGGCCCAGCCGCATCAACGGCGCCGTGCCGAACGACCACGCCAGCAGCGACACCCAGGTGGGGGAGTCCAATTGATAGACCTGGCCCACCAACGCGAGCGACGCCAGCGTCAACAAATAGAGCGCCGCGACGATGGTGTCGGCGGCAACCGGTCGAGTCCGCCGACGCGCCCAGTCCGTCGCCACCCCCAAACCGGCCAGCAACGCCAACGCGACGCCGAGCTTGACCCGGCCCGCGATCGCGTCCCAGTTGGCGGCCACGAGCGCAATACAACCCACGCCGATCGACACCGCCCCGAGGATCGCCACCACGGCGAACGCCCCCGGCCCCCGACGCCCGCGCTCGAACGCAGCAATGCGAGCGGCCGTCTGCCCATCGATGATGCCGGCTTGCGTCCACGCCTGCAGCCGTCGGTCCAGCCCCACGTTGCTCAGCATAGCAACCCAAGCCGAATGGGGCATCCGCCCTCGAGTGCGCTTTCACGAGATCGCGGCTCGAACGAGGCGTCCCCGCCGACTGAGCATCGCGCCCGCCCGTCGACCGACCACGACGAGTCACCGGGCCATGGCCGTCCGCGAGGCCCGGGCACCACGACCAGCTCGGCGAGCGAGCCGACCGGCAAACGCGGCACTGGTACCGATGGACGCGGCCGAGACGAGAAATAGCGCCGCCGACACCGCGCCAACCGGTAACCAACTCCCCGCGAACGCGCACAGGGCTGCGCCCGCGAACACCCGCAGACCCGGGCGTCGCGCATAACCCAGTGCGACGCCGCAGCCGCAAAGCACAACCAGGCGCTCGATCCCCCCGACGCTTTGGGCGAACATCTCGAGCAGCTGGTGTGTAGCCACACCGTGGCCAGCCAACGTGACGACCGTCTCCTCAGTCACGCTTCGCGGCTCCCCGCGCTTCGCCGTAGACGATAGTCGGTTACGAGAACCGACATCCCCCACACCGCGGTAACCAACGGAAGCAAGGCTGTCCACATACCGGGGAAATAGCTATAGTGACCCTCTTCGAGAAATGGAAATACCAGCAAGTGTACCGGTTCGCCCAAGATCATGCCGAACCAGATGAACCACAAGATCCAGTTTCCCAGCGGATTGCGTAAATACACCAACGTCCCACTCCCGATCCAAAACAACGGGACCACCAGGCCGATCATCACCACGAACTGCGGCTCGGACCAACCGCTCCCGATGATCTGACCGATCCGCGGCCCGAAGCCTGTCACATACTCCTCCAAGATGTGAACCATGAGCAACGTCACCGTTGCCGCGTAGATCGGAAGCACGCGACGTGGCTCCGCCGGTATCCGTGCCGTGGTGAGCAGCCAGCAGACCAGACCCCCGAGCATCGACCCCCCCACGATGAGCGTGGGCATCAGGCCCGCCTGCTGGCCCAAGACCGCCACGAAGCTCGCCACGAGGGAGAGGGCGAACCCGACGTACGGCCATACGGACGGCGGCAGGGGACTACGAGACGGCACCGACGCGGACATGGCGTGCGACCTCCTCTCGATGCAGGGAAATCGTCGACCGAATCCCATGAACGCCGAGACCCAGCATGGCCACGAAGAAGAACGAGCCGAGCCCAGGAGATCTCCACGCCACAGCCAACATCAAGCAACACAGGCTGAGGCCGATCGACCACAGAAAGACGAGCCAGGCCATGTAGGCGCCGAGGGGATGGAGCAGATACACGCCGAGTCCCCCCCACAGAAACAGCGCAGTCGCGCCAAATGCGAATACGGCGAGAAATCCAGCCTCGTGAAAGGCCGCGGGAGGGTCGGCCGCTCGCCAGAAAAGCTGGGTGAGCTGATCGACAAACCCGCCATGGCACAAAAACACCGTCGCGGCCAGCGATGCGGCGACCGTGACGTTGTACCGGGGAAAGGTCCGGCGATTTCCGCCCGTCCGATAGGTCGTTCGCCACCAGGCGACCAGCGCCAAGCCGGCAATGGCCACGACCGGCCAGGTCACCACCGATCCGAAGTAGATGCCGAGCGCGGCTGCACCGGTAGAGATGATCGCCACCACCAGCACCGAGTGCACCCATGGCGGTGGATCGAGGTAGATACGAGTGGTTTCATTCATGGTCTTGCCCTAGCCTTTCGCAATGTTGTTCTAGTCGCGACATCAGCCGCACGAGAAGGTTGACCTCTCGCTGTGAGAACGACTCGAGGAGCGACCCGGTTGTGGAGGCCACCACGGGGATGACCTGTTTGAGAAGGCGCTGGCCCTTGGGGGTCAAGCGCACGACCGTGCTGCGGCGATTGGCCGGATCTGGATTCCGGCGCAGCAGACCCCCGGTCTCCAAACCGTTGAGATGCGTGGTCATGGTCGGCGGCCGGATGCCGAGTGCTTGAGCGAGCGTCTGTACCGTCGCCCCTTCAGGGAACTGGAACGCCAGCAACGTCAAAATGCGATAGCGAGGGGGCGTGAGACCCCCTTGGCTCATCTGCTCCGCCAACACTCGCAACAGCGCCTGGCTACCCTTGGCGAGCTGATACACGGCCGCCACCGCGGAAAGATCGACATTGGGGACCATGGACGCCGCCGCCTCGAGTGCCGGCGGCGGAAGATCGCCGAACAGGAACGATCCGGTTAGCATGGCTAATCATTAGCATGGCTAATTATTCTGTACAATCGATCTCAGAACCTGCGTATCGCGCTGGCTCGTCTGGGCGCGAGCGAGCGCGGGGGCCGGCACACACGTCGACCTGCGGCGAAGGAGCGCCGTCGCGCCGCCAGCCACGGAGCGACGGCGAGAGTCGACGAGCCCCGTTTTCGCAACAGATCCCCCTTTGAACGGGAACGTGGTGGATCGTCGGGGTCTCCGAGCGCCGCCCCCCGGAGCGATTGAGCCCACTACCTCGCGACCACGCCGCATGGACGTGGGCAAACGTGCCGGCGCCGAGAGCCCCCGGTCGCGGCCGGAACGAGGCCGAAGAGCGCGACTTCCCAAGGGTCGGCCGGACCCGCGCGGCGAGCCTAGCGCCGGCCACGGACCCGCGCCCTCCGGCCGGCCCATTCGACGGCAGACCCCGCGAGCGACCGCCCGGGGTGCCCACGGGACTGCGCGAGAATGTGCTACGTCGCCAGCCGGTGCCGAACCTCGAACCCAACCCGCGGCGGCTGGCCACGTATCACGCGCTGCACATGACGTTGTTTCCGGTCAGCGTCATGACGCTGTTTTGGAAACACGACATCGGCATGTCGATGACCGAGATTCTGGTCGTGCAGGGACTGTTCGGGTTTGTCATGGCGCTGTTCGAGTTTCCCTCCGGCTACATCGCAGACCGCCTCGGCTACCGCCGTGCCCTCATGGCCGCGTCTGCGTTGGGGATGGTCGGATGGGCGGTGTACTCGACGGCCCACAGCATGTGGGTGGTGATCGCCGCCGAGGTCGTCCTCGGCGTAGCGATGTCGCTGGTCTCCGGCGCCGATACGGCGATGCTGTACGAGTCCCTGCACGAGTCCGGCCGCGAACAAGAGTTTGGGATCTGGAACGGGCGCGTACGGTTTTGGGGGCAGATGGGCGAAGGGACCGCCGCACTGGCGGCCGGGCTGCTCTACACTTGGTGGCCGCCGCTGCCGTTTGTGGTGCAAGCCGTGGTGTCGGCGATCAATCTCGGCGTGGCCGTGACGCTCGTCGAGCCCACGCGACAACGACCCCCGATCGAAAACCACCTGTCGCAAGTGCGGAGCATGGTGCGCTACGCGTTTGTGGAAAACCGCCACCTCACCGCGATCATCGTGCTGACGGTTGGACTGGGCCTATCGTCGTTCGTTCCGGTTTGGCTGGTGCCGCTGTATGCCACGGATGCGGGGGTGCCCAGTGCGTGGATCGGGCCGATCTGGGCGGTGGCCAACTACTCGGTCGCGCTGGGCTCGCTCGCGAGCCATCGCGTCGCTCGGCACCTCCGCCTGATACCCACGCTGGGCGTGTGCGTGGCCCTCGTCGCAACGGGGTATGCCGGCCTGGCCGGCAGCGACGGCCGCTTCGGCTTCGCTTGGTACTTTTGCCTCACCGTCATGCGGGGCCTTTTCGGTCCGCTGCTGCTCCACGAGGAAAACCGCATGATCCCCTCGAGCGACCGCGCCGGGTTCATCTCGATGCGCAGCCTCGTGTTTCGGCTGAGTTTTCTCGGCATCGCCCCAGTCATCGGCGCTTCGGTCGACGCGCACGGCCAGCACCCGGTGCTCGCGGTGCTCGGGTGCGCCTTGACGGCGATCGCCGGTACCGCGTGGCTGTGGTACCGCCACCAACGCGCCGCGCCGCCTCACGAGGGCCACGAATGAGGCGACCGCGGGCCATCAAAGCCGCACGCCTTGGGCCCGCAAGGCCCTTTGCACCGCGCCCACGTCCACCCGCGCCGTCGTCCGCCCCTCGTGCAGCGACACCGCGGCGGCCACTCCAGCCGCTTGTCCCGTCACCGTGCAGCACATCATGTTTCGCACCGCGGCGTGCGATATCTCGTCGCCCGCCACACTGCGGCCGGCGACCAAGAGGTTGTCGATGCCCGTAGGCACCAAGGCTCCGAACGGGACATCGAAGTAGCGTCCCGTGGTCGGCAAGATCAACAACCCGTACCCGTCGATGAACTCCGGGAAGATCCCCACCCTGTCCTCGAAGCGGCGTTGCCCGCGAACATCTTGCTCGGTGAGGTCGTAGCGCCCCACGATCTTCCGCGTGTCGCGAACGCCGAGGGTCATCCCGAAATTGCGGAGCTTGGCTGCTTCGAAGCCGGGAGCGAACCGCTGCAACGCCCGAATGGCGAGCAGCGCCTGCCGGCGCCCATCCATCTCGGCCCGCGTCAGGTCCCACACGTCCGTGCCATCGTAGCCGGTCATGTGCACCATGTTGAGGTAGGTGGCCTCCCCTTGCGCCGAGATCGAGCTCCACGTACCGCCGATGCTGGTCAGACCCTCCGGAATCACGCCCTGTTCCCGTGCCTGGTCGAACGGGCGCTCGAGGTACGGACTAAACATATCGGCTTCTTTGCCATCGAGGGCCGCCGCCCACTCCTTGCCCCAGTCCGCGTATTTCGAGGGATTGGTGCGGACATACTCCAAAAACCGCGCCCTATCGACGCCTGCGCACGAAAACATCACGGTGACGGGAAGCATGCGTTCCCGGGCGGTCTTGCGCACGTGAGCCCCGGCCAGCGAGGCCACATCGGCGTCTCCCGTCGCATCCACCACGCGCTTCGCCAAGATGGCACCGCGCCCCGACTTGTTCTCCACGATGACGCCCGCGATTGACTCCCCCGCTCGCACGACGCCCACGACCGCGCTGTGCAACAGTGGGCGCACGCCCGCCTCGGCGATCCAGCCGTCCGCGACGACCTTGAACATTTCAGCATCGATCGCTTCACTGCGGGACTGCGGTTCGGGGCTCGAGCCCCCCATCGCCTTCGCGCGAGACTCGAACTCGATCCCGATGCCCTCCACATCGACCGTGTGTTCTTGGCGGTACCAACCGATGCCCTCGACGCCGACGTGCGTGAGGTTGCCACCGAAGCAGCCGTATCGCTCGACAAGCAGGGTCTCCACGCCCATTCGTGCGGCGCTGATGGCCGCAGATAGACCACCCGGGCCGCTACCGACGACCAAGAGGTCGGTGCGGGCGATGACAGGGACTTGGCGAGCGGGCTCTGTGATCGTTTCCATGCGGGCAGCGACAGCCCGCGACGGGGCCTACAATCTAGGAGATCACGAAACTCGGACCGTTTCCACTCACGCGAGTGTGGCAATCGTGTGTACAGCCCGACGCGAAGGCTCGGGTGTCGCGGGCACGCGCCGCGCAGCAACCGAGCGCCGCCGTCGCGCACGCCGCCCAGACGGGCGGTCGGGTTCCGACGGCGCACGGCCGCGTCAGTCCGGCCTCGATCTCCCGTTCACGCGATTGTTCGCGGAGTCCTACGCACCGCATCGCGGCCGAGGACGCTTTTGGTCCGGACGGCCACACCGCGGGCCCGCAAACAACCGCCGCCGTTCAGCTGGTCGCCAGTCGTCGCCGTACCGCGTCGATCCACGGCTGTGAGACCGCATCCGGCACGAACGCGAGGTAGCTGACGGCCATCATCACGGAGAACGTCGGGATCAGCATTGTCGCTTCGATCCCGGCGTGGAACACGAGCCCCGCGATGAGAAAGTACCGCCGCAGCCGGGGGACGAAGACCAGCGGGAACAGAACCTCGAACGCAAGAATCGCCCAGGTGCTGAGCGTCAACACCACGCTGTCGATGTCGGTGGGCCAACGGGCGAACGCCGTGTGCCGCAGCACCAAGCGCATCGCGTACCCCTCTTGCCACGCCGGACTCCACAGTTTGTGCAAACCGGTGACGAAGTACACCCACGCGAACTGTATCGAGATCACGCGCAAGACCAACCCGTTGGCCGGGAACCGACGCATCTGTCGCCGGCGCCAACGGGGTACGTACACCACCAGCTGGCGGTCGATGGGCGCGAAAATCAGCAAGAACAGCAAGATGCCGAGCAACATATCTCCGCCGTTGGGCAGGTACTGATTGCGCCAGGCGAACGAGAGCGCCAAGATCCAAGCCGCGGCCGCACTCGCCCGCGGCAACGCGCCAATGAGGAGCGTGACGGCGACGACCACCTGTGCGGCGGCCAACGTCCATCCCCACGCATCGTTCGTTGGCGCGATGGCGAAGAGGGTCCATTTCGACGCCACGCGCCCCTCCAATTGAGCCCACGGCATCATGCCTGAGTCGGAGAAGTACCGATCGAAGTTCGCGCAGACCGCCACCGCGTTCCACAGCGCCACCAGCCCGACCGCCACCCGCAACAAGCCCGCGCTCGCCCCGGTGCTCGCCGGAACCCAAAACTCCGTCCAACCTCTCGCCAGTGCCTTCACCCACCCAAGCGGCGACCGACTCATGAACGCGACTCCGGACGGTTCTTGGGGGATTCGACGCCCCCCGCGGGCCGATGGGCGGCGGCCTGATCACAGGACTGGGAGCCCAAAGACTTGCGACGGACCTCCTCCACCCCCGTCGGTCCGGGCGCCGAGTGGACCTTGTACAGCGTCACCCGCTTCGCCGGTGTGCCCTGCGCGAGTGCCTCGCGACAAAGGTAGTCGAGCGTGGTGCGTCCGAACACGCGGTACGTATGGGGCTTGCCCAGGCGACGGATGATCTTGCGTAGTCGCCGATCTCGAAGCTCGTCGCGCAGCGTTTTGCCCTCGGGCCGCGGGCCCACAAGGTTGAACACCCCGCCATCCCGCAGTTCGACCTGCGCTGCCACGTACGAGCTTCCTGAGCCCGATCGTTTCTTGCGCATCGCAAACATGTCCCACGGACCGTACAGTCGCAGTCGCGACGGAAGGTAGGCGAGCGCCCGATTCGCCTCCCTCCAGATTCCCGATCCCGGCAAGCACCGCGCGACCATCAGCCCCAGATGCGCCGTCATCACAACCGCGGTCACTGTGGCCCCGATGGCAATCACTGTCCGCTGAGCTCGCTCCCCCATGTAAATGCGGGTACCACGACGATGCGCTTCGATCATCCGCAGCTTTGTCGCGCCATCACAAACTCGCCAATCTCAGCCGGCGCCGCGGACTAGGCGCAGGCCGACGCGCCAGAGCGAGCGGTCAATTGGCCGGTCGCCCGACCACCGCAGTTCGGCCGTGTGGCCCACCCCATGAGTTCCGGTCCTGCGTCCCGGAGCCGGTTGAATACGGACCAGCAACCCGCCGCGGGAACCCCTAGCGGGCACGGGCGAGCACGAGTCCACAGCAGCCGAACAGAGGGCCCGGTCAAACCGACTGCGCGAGGATCGGGACGTCCGTCACGAATCGCCGGCGGTCGTTGGGAGCCAAGGTGCTTCACCAACCGGACGCCGGCGACAGGCTCTCGACGGCGTCCGAGCAACCTCGCGTCTTCGGCTCCCGGTGAGACCCGTTTTCGATGGCAGCTTACGGGTTCGAGCGCCCGCTTGGGCTTGTCTGCCGGTTCTGCGATACGCGCGAAGCGTCTGAATAGGCTAGCGAGGCTCGATGCACTCCGAGTCGAGCCTCGAGTCAGCCACGCGTGACGCCACGACGCTCGGGGCCGGCGCCCGTGGGCCCGCACGAGGTTCTACCGCCCCGGCCCGGCGCGTTCGCCCCTCATCATCGCATGCGCTCGGGTTGCAGCGTGATCTGAGTTGACGGTGATCCCGTCACCTCGTCACACTGAGACAATGCTCGCGCCTTTGGTCTCCCTTGCTCGTCCCCTGTCGTGGCCCACTGCCCTGCTTTTGCTCGGCGCGAGCTCCCGCTGCGCGGCCACGGAAGATCTAGGGTCGGAGGGCGACGACCAAGGCGACGC
>QKPP01000104.1 GCA_006508105.1 Myxococcales bacterium FL481
ATTCTCGCCGATATCGGCGAGATGTCCGACGAAGAGCGCAACCGACTGATCCCGTTGCTTCTCGAGCAAAGCGGCATTGGTGAAGACGCGTTTGGTCAAGCCATGCAGGCCGCCCAAGCCGGTGGTGTCGATTTAGGCGGAACGTTTCCCGTAGTGGGCGAATGAGATGAACGTTCCGAACCACGTCATCGTGAGCACGCCGGCTCCGGCCGAGTTCACGTTGGCGCGGATGGGAGCGACGGCAAAAGAGGCTGCGGACACGCAGACCGTTCGGGAGTGGGCATCGCGGCTCGCCGCTCGAGCACCGCCGCGGGATTACCCGGCGATGCTCGAGCAGATTTACAACGACATCATCGATCGCTGGCGATACGTGCCGGAGTCCGAGGAGTGGATCCACGGCACAGCGTCATCGCTGCTCGCCCACGTTTTAGGCACCAAGTACAACGCGCCTAACCAGGACCCCACAAGCATCGACATGCGCGGGGTTTCGAACGAACACAAGGGATGGGGCGACTGCGACGATGTGGCCACGCTCGTTGCAGCGGCAGTGCGAGCGATAGGAATGACGCCGTTTTTTCGAGTGGCTCGTGGGGCTTCGGGGGCCCATGTCTCGGTGCTGGCTCGTACGCCGGATGGTGAGTTGGTGTCGGTCGATCCTGTCGGGCACCCACGTCATCCCTTCGGCTGGGCGCTGCAAACGGGGGATGTCCGGCTGTTCGATCTATCCGGACGGCCATCGGGCCCCCACGCAATCACGGCCAGCTTGGCCAAAACCTCACTGCGAGGCGACGACATGCAGCAAGGAACCTTTTACGCTGACGCAACCGGACGGCCGACAGCCGTGGCGAACCACGGCCATTGGGCGGCAACACATGCGGGCGATGGTCGAGGCCCTCGGGCACTGGCGTTGCCGATGCGCGAGTGGAAGCTGTTTAGGCGAGGGATTGCCGTTGATGGTTGCCCGGCCTTTGACGACAACGGGAACTCGTACACGTACGACGGCGGGCGCGATCTATGGCTTGACGATCGATTGATGGCCACGCGGCTGGCTGCTCGTGACGAGAGGTTCGGAGGGATCGGGCGTCGAGCTGCACGTCGCCGTCGGCGAGCTGCACGACGGGCTCGTGGTTCCGCACGTCGAAAGGGGCGACGGGCAAGGCGGCGTCGCATTGTTCAACGTGTCGCCCAGCGAGTGCGGCCTTTCGTGTCGCGGCTCATGAACAGCCGTGTTGCGCAGCGAGCTGTTTCGACTGCACTCGCGGCCACGGGAGCACCCCCGGCGCTGACGCGTGGCGTCATGACTGCCGGGGCACAGATCATCGAGCAAGGTGGTCTGCCGGCGTTGCTGAGGACATTGCGGAAGGACCCCAGGAAAGCCGCACTGCTCGTTGCCCAGGCTGCGAAGGCAGGGGCAGTCCGGTCCGCATCGCCGTTTAGTGGCGACTGTGCGAGCGGTCAGCCGGTGGCTTTCATGATGCGGCAAAACGGCAGCGCTCCGTTTTACACGCAACCAGTTGTCGCCCTATCCGGCGTTCCGGGGCTGTACTCGCTTGGAGCATTGGAGGTTACGGCAACGCCTATGCCAGGCCAGTGGTATCGGATCCAAAGGGGCGACACGCTTCTCACCGTCGCGCAGCGAGCTTGGAACGATCGAAAGTCGCGTCTCAAGCATTCGAAATGGATCAACGCTGCCGAAGCGAACGCGGTCTTTCACCGCGACACCAAAGCAGGGTTTGAGGCGAATCAATACGGATCCGGCATCATCTCGTTTTTGCCACGGTACGCGGATGACCCGATGGCGGCGAGTCGTGGTGAGTCGGGTCGTTCGTTCGCCGTCATCTGGATACCCGAGGCGCCAGGGGATGAGCCGCCGGAACCGATAGAGCCGGACGTGATGCCGGAGGCGGTAGAACCCGCTGTTCCTGATCTCGTTGAGCCAGAAATCGAACCCGAGCCGCCAGTAGAACCAGAAACGCCTGATCTTCCACCAGATGAACCGGAGGCCGTCGAACCCGATGTCAGCCCGCCGCCCATGGCCGTCGAGCCTCCGCCGTCGATAGATCCAGTGGAGCCCATATTGCCGACGCGGCCAATAGAACCGATCAAGCCAATAGAACCCATTGAGCCGATCGAGCCGGTGGAATCGTCGAGCGTCTTACCCGATCTCGACATCCTTCCGGATGTGACGACGCCTGTCGTTCCTCCGACATCGGTGTCGCCAACCAACCCGAGCAGTATTCCGATGCCGTTGCTGCTCGGGCTCGCGTCGTTGCTGTTCTTGGATTAGCTCCGTGCCAGCCGTCGCCCAAGGTTTCTACGCTCCCGTCTGGCCGTTGCCGGATGTGTCCAAGCGCGTGGCGACCTATGGCGGTTTGGCTTTTGGTGCGGCTCGAAAGGGCGGGCAGCGGCATCACGCGGGCGTCGACATCATCGCACCTCGTGGTGCTGTCGTCGTTGCGCCGGAGGCCGGATCGGTTGTCGCCACACAGCGATTCAACGGGCCCAACGCGCATGCGCTGTTGCTGCAGACCGTGACCGGGCCAGTCATCTTGCTGGGCGAGGTTGAACCGGATAGCTGGGCAGACTTCGGCGTCGACGTCGGGAGTCAGGTTGAGCGAGGGCAGCCCGTCGCTCGTGTCGGTGTGAACCCTGGCGGCTCAACGATGCTGCATTTCGAGATGTACCGCGAGGGCACGACCCGAAACCACCAGTGGTGGCAAGGACGGCCCGAACCGTCCGAGTTGCTCGACCCGACTGTTTACCTGGAGACGGCTGCTGCTGGGGATCACGTGCAGCCCGAACCGCGAGACGACCATGATCACGAACACGTCGAACACGACCCAGGCAGCGTTGACGACGACGACGACGACGAACTAAGCGAGGACGATGCGATGCCAGAAGTAACCTTTACGCCCGGTGCACGGCCCGAAGTCCAGTGGGTCGATAGCGTGATGACCCCGGCGGACTTCGAAGAGTACTGGGAGAACGATTACAGGCCCGTAGGGCTGTGGGAGACCAGACAAGTCGTCTGTACGAGCAAAGGTGGGACCTACCGGCCTGGAGGTGCCAACGGCGTGTGTGTTTTGCCCGACGGTACGCAGTGCGACGCATTGGACTTTATGCGGGGTCACTGTCCGGCTGGCCCCGAGCCCGCGATCAAGCCGGAGAGCGACGTTGCTAGCACCGACGAAGCACCGGAGCCCGATGATGTGGACCCGTGGGACGTGCTGCCAACGTCCGATGGAACTCCGTGGGGGATACCCAGTGGCCAAGGGGATCCCGATTCGAAGTTTCCGTGGCTCCTCGTCGCGCTGGTTGGCCTTGCGTGGGTGTCGGACTGATGGCCTCGCGTGATGCACTGACGATGAAGCCGATCGTGAGGTCACCAATCGGCTCGATCGATAACCTCGCAGTTGCCGATCTTGGCTCGATACTCGAAGTCGAAGTGCCTGGCTACGTCGTGCGCTGGCCGAAAGGTCGAGTGTCGTTGCTGTGGTCGCCCGACAAGAGAGCACTCGTTGCGCTGGAAGGCGTACGTCGCGGCCGTCGGTCGACGCTCGACAAGCCAGCAGCTCAGGCTGTTTCTGTGTTTGAGCGGTGGTCTGGGCGAGGGGCAACGTACGAACGTACGGACACGATCGATATCCCTCGCGGGTCGTGGGCTTCCGCCGGTCCGGTTCGGCGCATCGATTACGCCTCGGACAAGTGGGGCACGAAACGCGAGTACACACACGATACGGGGGCCGGTGTCCGGCTCTATCGCTACGGCGCCAAGACGAAGCCTCCATGGTTGTGGGCGATTCGTGGCGGCCGTTTGACCGTCACTGCCAGGGGGATTGTCGGATGACTCACCGTGTCCACGTCATCAACCCAAAGAAGCGTAAGCGGACGTCTCGCCGGAAGAAGCGAACCGCGAAGAAGCGCATCGTGAAGAAGCGCACCACAACCAAAACCAAGAGGAGCACGAAGACCGTGGCTAAGAAAAAGGCTACTCGCCGGCGTCGCCGTAACCCATCAACTACCACTACACGCCGAGCCCCCGCTCGCCGAGCACCAGCCCGTCGATCACCGCAACGGCGACGACGAACTCGGAACCCAGTTGGCCAGACCGTCCAACGCGAGGTCTCGCGTTGGGTTCCGGCGTTCGCTGGGAAACTGTGGGTCGCCTGGGTCATGCGGCGCTGGGGATCGTTGGGTGGTGTCGGCGGCCAGCTACTCGGTGGCGGTCCCGTTCAGTCGTGGACGGCCGGGACGTCGTTGACGTTCGGCCAGTACATCCTCGGTGCTTTGGCCGTGCACTTCGGCTCCAAGATCTTCGGCAAGTTTCTCAACGCCGAGGAGTTTCGCCGCGGCGGATATGATCTGCTGCTGACCAAGCTTGTTTGGACCGAGGGCATCGCCCGGTCCGACTGGGCCCGCAGCCAGTTCGGGAATGTCGGCGTGAGGTACTCGCCCGACACCGGGCAGACATGGCTCTCGCAAGGCGGCCAATGGGCCGCGATGCAAGGCGAGCTCGTCGAGGCCAGCCCGCTCGACGGCGAGCTCGTCGAGGCGTCTCCGCTCGATGGCTCGCCGACGCATGCCTACGGCCGACTCATGCCCAGCACCACGCCGGATCGAGAGGCGAACATGGGGAGATACCTCGGGGCTGGGTTCACGAACCGCTACAACGCCGCCTACGGCTAAAAGCGTTTAGGTGCTTAGACGTCTAAACGTCTAGGTGCTTAGGCGTCTGAGGAAGCGCTAGCAACAACCAGGGCGCAAAGGAGAGACGACAGTGGCATACGGACAAGTAGAAACAGAGCTCCCCGTCGGTGACCGCCGCGGGGTCATCCCCAGTAACGAGGCCGCCCGCGTTCGCAAGATCCGAGCCGAGGAGCAGTGGGAACGCGTCGACTCGGTCGTGATCGGCAAGGGAGCCAGCACGCGAAGTCGCGGATGGTTCGAGACCTGGCCCGACTTCGCCGAAGCGAACGAGCTGCAATGGTTCTCGGGGCGCGATACGGCCGTCGGCCCTGCGTACACCAACCAGCAAACAGAGCGCACCGACTGGGCTCAGGACATCTATCACATCAGCGTGCAGATGATTGCCCCGCCCGGCATCGCGGATCTGGAGACCAACCCGAACGACGCGCTGATCATGCCGCTGTTGTTCCAGCAACAACTCGCTACGCAGCTGGCGTTGTCGGTCATCTTGGCTGATTCCGACCAAGTCGCTTCTGCACCCGCTGATCACTTCCCGGGTGGGTTCGGTACCTCGTATCCGCTGGTGTCCTCGTCAGCGACCCCGACAACGTTTGCCGGCAATAACGGCGAGCCTGTCGTGCAAAACACCTGGAAGTTTCCCGAGCCCATCATGTTGGCGGCGAAGGCCAAGATCACGATCCGCGGTCAGATCGACAGCCCGATCCGCGGGCTGCTGGCTGGGCTCACCGGGCCAGGCGAGAAGAACGTTCCCACCGGGAACCCCCAGCAGCCGTTCCGCAAGATGCCCAACTGGTACACGATCAAGATCACGCTTCGCGGGCCTCGTTACCTGCAGCTTCGTGGCGCTCGCAGTTCGGCTTAGGCATGAACGGGAACAACCTGGCGCCACCCAGTGAAGTGGCGAAGGTCTGGACGTCGATGGGGCTACAGCCGCAGCTGTTCCCCCAGTACTACTCGGCCGGGCCTCAGTCGTTCACCAACGCTAACGGCGAGCCCTCGGGCGAAGCCGGGTCGAGCTGCACGTTGACGCGGGACCTTTCCAACTTCCCGCACATGTTCATGGGCCTGCGCATCACGAACACGTATCAGCTACCCAACGAGCCCACGGCCGAGGACATCGCGTTGTTTCGTGCGTTGAAAGAGCACGTCGACGGCGAGCAAACGGTGTCGATCGACCTTGCTCAGCAAAACATTACGGCCCAGGCCACGCTGCAAGTTCAGATGACGGGCGCCCAAGGCATCACGTGGGCCCCCTTCCCTGCCCCGTTCCCCATGGCGGGAGCAAACAACATCACGGTGACGCTGCGCCGTGTCACGTCCTATCCGTTGTTGGGCGGCCAGCCGGTTTTACCGGTCGCCCGAATGACGATCCTTGCCGCCGTGCTGCGTGCGGACCTGAAGACGTCTTCTGTGCACCGCGTACACCCAGGCGTTTAGATGCCTAAACGCTTAGACGTCTAAACGCCTAAACGCCTAAACGCCTAAACGTCTATGTACGAACCCGGACCAATCGCCTCGTGGGACCTGTTCCCGTCCATCTGGACGGGACCCACGGGGCCACTCATGCACAACCCATGGGCGGCCAGCCAAACCCCCGAGGTCCAACGCATGGGCCTAGGGCGACTCGTGACGTTCCGTCGATGGGGCGTCCCCGAGGGACAACTTCCCCCCGATGTCATCGGCAGGCCCGCGAGAGAGTGGGCTCGAGGCCCGTCGCAGCCGTGGGGCATCGGCGACCAGAGCACCCTGCTCGACGAGCACGACCAGCACATGGCGCCGAGCGACGCCGCCGAGGTCGTACGGTCGCTCGACGTCCAGCGCTGCGTCCGAGTCGACCCGTCGGTCATCACACCAGCTGGCGTGGCGTACGAGCTCGTTCGTATCGACCATATCCCTACGGCGGCCGTAGGCGTCATCGAGCGCGTGCCGACGACCTTCGCCAACGTCGAGGCCCTAGACGACGTCGGCCCCGTGTTCACGTACGGAGATCTCAACGGCGAGCGGCCGTGCACGACCGAGCTCGTGCACCCAGATGCCGCGGTGACCGAAACGCTTCGCTGGTCATTCCGGGTCACACTCACCCACGTCTCGACGATCGAAGCGCCCGCAGAAGCCCTCTCAGGACCCATTCCGCCCGAAGCTGTGCCCGGAGACGACCTGCTCGCGCCATGGAGTGATCTCCGGTACGGCAGCGGTTCCCGTTGGGCGGATCGTTTGCAGCTAGTCGTGCGACCAAATACGCGCGTCCGCTACTGGGGAATTCTGTTTGGACCCGCGGATCGTTTCGCTGTTACCATCGGGGCCCGTCTCGCGGGCTACTGGCAGCTGGGCGGCCGCAAAGGCTCAGCTCTCCAAAGCGCCACCACCCGCATCGTCTGACCCCACACCCCACGACTTCCACCACCAGACAAGTACCAGCCCTTAAATACTGAACCCCAGATGGTTGCCGCCAGCTGGGGATCAAGAAACCGCCGAAGCGATTCTGGGAAAGTTTCGTTCTCGGAGGTTGGTGCCGGAGAGAACGATGGAATCTTACCCGTGTCTCGACCGATCGCCAAGTAGTGCGTTCGCGCCCCGAAACAAGAGCTCACAGGCCCTCTCAAGGACCTCTAAAAACGTAATCGTCGATCCCGCCGACCGGGTTCCGCCGCGTGAGGACCGTCCGTACACGCGCCCTGGGACGTCCTGGAGTATGCCGGGGGTCTCCAACGCCGCGCTGCTCGAGAAACTCAAGTGGCAGGGCTGGAACTCGCTCCGAGGCTGGCGTGAGGAGGTCGACGACAAAATCCGTGACGAGGTGATCTCGCGGTCCATGGGTCCCGCCGAGGCGCGCCGCCAGGGCTATCACGTGCCCCCGTGGCTCGACGTGCTGATACCGGGCTCAGGGGCGAACAAGGTGCGGTTCGTGGCGCTCGTCCTTGCCTCGCATCGAGCGGGCCAGATTGGGCTCCTCGCGTCGCAGGGCGAAATCGCCTCGCGGTTCAACGTTCACCCCGTGACGGTCTATCGCTGGGCGAAGGACCTCGAGGCCCAAGGGGTTCTCGAGGTCATCCAGACCTGGCGTCGTAAGGGCAAGAGCAACGAGCGAGGGTATTGGAAGCTCCTGTACCGCCCTGGGCCGATGCTGAGGGACGCCGTTGGCCTGGCGATACTGAGAGCCGCACCGGACCTGGTCGGCCGCAGAGCGGTGCAGGCGAAGCGTGCCTATGACCTCGCCGCTGCTCGGGCGCAGAAGTACATGCGCGAGCGGCAGGACGCGAACTGGCACCGCGAGAACGATCGGAAGCGAACGAGAAAGTCGTCGCGGTCATTCATGGCTTCGGTCGAGGAACGGGAGTCGAAGAACCAGCCGCGGCCGGAGGCCGATCCGCCAAAGCTTGCCCTCGCCCTCTCGTCTACCCGGGAGAGTTCCGACCGGGGCAAAGCGCGCACTAGTTCTCCTTCTTTAAGCCTTTGCAACGTGCAAGGTCCTTCTCTCCTTTCTGGGAGAGACGGATTAACCCGCCGGCTCTCGCCAGCGGGGGGAAATTTGGCGGATCGGCCTCCGGCCGCGGCTGGTTCTTCGACTCCCCGCCTCCTCGACTCAAAACGCGATGACCAACTTCCCCCGCTTGAGCAACCTGCTCGCGGTGCATCTAGTGGGTGCAACTCACGTGCCGACGACGTCTCACCACTGGAGCTCGCCGATCGAGGCGACCCTTCATCACTCGACGCGTACACCCGTTTGCTCGAACAACGAACGTCGTTACGAGTTGTCGAAACACGTCAGCCGAACCCAAGGGCGCGGCTTTTGCCGCGCCCCGAACCCGAAATTTTCTCATCCAAAAATCCCAAGGAACTCGCCAGAAAAGGCGACCCTGCGTCACTCGACGCGATGATCGCCGTGCTCGAGAACCGCCAGCAACGGAGCCGCGAAAACGAGCGAAATCTCCGATTGATCCGCCCCGGCCTACAAGCAAGCCAGCTCAAACCAGGCGAGTTACTGCGAGACAGCCTCAACGGCGATGCCAAGATCTGCCAAACATGCCACGGCATCGCAAGCACCGTCGCTTGTCCGAGATGTCACGGCACAGGCCGAGAGCCAGACGTTTAGACGTTTAGACGCTTAGGCGTCTAAACGTCTGCGGATGGCGACCAAACTCGACCACGCCAGATCACGCGCCGACACGCCCCATGCAGAAGACTCGGGGAAAAGGCGATTAGTTGATTTGTCGACAAATTGATTTGGTGACGGATAACCATCTCGCTCAACCGAGCGAATTTTTCTGCGCCCGCACACCCTCTACCCTTCTCTGGAGGAAGTCCAAAAAGCGACAAGTCGATTTGTTGATAAATTCACTTATCGATAAGTGGATTTATTGTTCTGGCTCGAGTAGAGTGTCTCGGTCATGAAGGTCGTCAGCATCCTTGCCCAAAAAGGCGGCGTCGGAAAAACCACCTTGGCGTTACACCTCGCCGTCCAGGCTCAGAAAAAAGGGAACCACGTCGCCATCATCGATACCGATCCTCAAGGCTCTGCATCAGCTTGGGCTAGACGTAGAGCATCCCGTCAGATCGGGAAGCCAGCGGTAGGGCAGGCGACAGAGCGCAACCTTGAACAGGCGGTCAAAGCCTGTCGCAAAGATGGCTACTCGCTCGTGTTCATCGATACGATGCCTAGCGTTCGAAGTCCGACCGTCGCTGCTGCTGAGCTGGCGGACATCGTCCTCGTCTTATGCAGTCCATCTCCTCAAGACATGGACGCTGTCGGCTCCACAGCAAAGCTAGTCAAGCAGTCGAGCAAGCCCGCACACCTTCTCCTGAATCGAGGGCGCGGATCCAAGATGAACGAAGAAGTTCTTCGTCTCCTCTCGGAAGAGTTCGAAATCCCTGCGTGCCCGATCACGATCTCTCATCGAGCACCGATGGCCGACGCCTTTCTTGACGGCGGTTCAATCGTTGAGCTGCCATCATCAACGACAAGCGTAAAAAACGGAAAGCGCGAGATCTCTGCGTGTTGGCGATGGCTTGAGAAGCAGTTGGAGCAACGAAATGGCAAAAAGTAGGTTCGAAGCGTTCCGTGTCGATAAGAACGGACCAGATCCAGCACCGAGCAATCGGATGTCGTCCGGGAAGACGTCCGGAAATTCTTCTAGGAAAAATCCCAGGAAGAAAACGTTGAAAAACGACGGTAGTTCTTCGGGTAGAAAAAAAGCGCTTGTGCAGGTGGCGACGGAAAGGTTGACGCTGTATCTAAAGCCCGAAGCTGCCTCGCAGTTCAAACAGCTCAAGGCTAGGATCGGTTGCTCGGGACCAGAGCTCGCTGCAGAAGCCATGAATCTTCTGTTTGCAAAACATCATGTGGATACGGTGGCCTGACAGCATGTTGATAAATCAATAAATCGATTTATTGACCTGCGGGGAAGAGGCCGAGCTTCGTCTTGCGGTTGCCATGGGGTTAGAGATCCGGCGTGTATCAGCGCTGCTTAGCGTGGCTCTTTTTGCGTCTTCCGAAGGTAGTATCCTGTCAGCGCTGAGAATCTCGCAGTCTTCTTGTTGTGGTCGGTGTCGTAGAAGCAATCTCTTGCCTCCACGCGTGGGAGATAGTCCCCCCTCCACACACATCATACCTCTTTCCCTAGGCGTCTGGCGGGGTGCTGCGCCTAGTCGGAGCGCGCAAAAAAAAACGAATGGTTAAGTCCAAAAGCGCGCAGGAGATATATCTTTGGCGTGCTTGTCTGAGTCTTCTTGTGGTGGGCGATCTGGCACCATGTGCGCCGGTTGTCGGAGCTTTCTCTCGAGTCATCATCTTCTTCGATGACAAAGACTCTGTTCGCTCCCGTTGTCGCCCCAGAAAAGCTGAACGCCCAGTACAACATGGTTAGGACGGATGCTGCGCGTGAACCGGCAAGGCGCATGATCGACGATGTCTTCTCGACCTTCGAGGATAAGGACGGGAACTTCGTTCAGCAATTTCAAACCGATGGCTTCAACTCGCGGTTCTTTGAGCTCTATCTTCACGCCTATTTTGAACGATCTGGCTACATGAGGGATGAGAGTTTTTCAGCTCCTGACTTCATTGTTTCCCGCAACGGAGTTCGTGTTGCGGTTGAAGCAACGACATCCAACCCCTCGAGTAGTCCTAATATCGCAGAGCACGGTCGAGAAATCAGTGAGCTAAGCGATGTCGAGGTTCCTGACTACGTTAACAATGAGATTCCGATTCGGCTGGGGAGCCCGTTGCGTTCAAAGCTTGATAAACGCTATTGGGAGAAATCCCAGTGTGAGGGGTGTCCTTTTGTGATCGCAATCCAAGCGTTTCACGATGAGAATGCGTTGGTGTTCTCTTCTGCTGCGCTGACACGATTTTTGTATGGGATCGAATATGCCCCTGTATGGTCTGATGAGGGGGATGTGCGTGTCAGGGTTGCTTCGGTTCCCGAGCATGTCCTGGGTAGCAAGACGCTGAGCCCAGGCTTGTTCAGGTCTGACCCGGCTTGGCGGCACGTTAGTGCGATTTTGTTTACCAACAACGGTGCGTTAGGAAAGTTCTCTCGGATGGGCTATCAGACCGGGTTGGGTTGTGAGGGGATCAAGATGCAGCGTTTTGGGTGGCGCTACAATGCCGAGCCACAGGCAATGGATCCGAGTTTCTTTGCGTACGATATGGCGTGCCCGCCGTTCGTCGAAACATGGGGTGAGGGTCTTGATGTCTTGCATAACCCTGTTGCGGAAATTCCTCTTCCTCCAGACTTCTTCGTTGATGCGACTCAAGTGCATGAGCGCGACGGAAAAATCTATTCCGAAGGTTGCAGCTGGAAGGAGACGATTAGCTCGAAGACCGTGAGCGCGTATTTCGGCGATGCTTTGGGTCACGCGCGTGAAATCCTCGCCCCTTTTCCTTTTGATATCGAAGTCGGTGCGGTGTCTCGGGCTGAGTTCGATGAGATAAGCGGACGACAAGGATCCCCTCTGGGCATCAGAGAAGAAGGATGGTTTGCGGACAAGACCCGTAGCTTCCTTGGCGTTCTGGTTCCTGATTTGAGCGACTCTACGTGGGGTTGGGTTGTTCTTGCCCGGGATTCTCTCGGGCGATTTCGATGTATTAAATCTGGCGCCGATCTTGCGGAGCGTGGAATCGCTTGCGAACACGTTCAGCAGGCGATCATTGGCCTTCTCAATCAGCCGCAGCGAATTTTCCCGCAGGATGACTGTTAATCGTGATCCAGCGTGGTGATGTACGGCATCATAAATTTAAGAAAAACGACCCTTTTTCGCAGGTCGGTGCCTCCTGGCTAGGAGGCCGCGGAGGGGGTCTTAGAGCGCCGTTTTGAGGGGGTGTTTCTGCCCCCCTTTTTCACAGGCTGATTTTCGGCTTGTCGGGCTGCCCAGACCGAACAGCTGAGCTCGTTTGCCACGTCCGCCCAGGTGTGTCCGCGACGTCGAAGCGCACGAACCTTGGTAGCGGATGGTCGAGGTACTTGTGGCCTGCCGAGGCGCTTTCCGTCTTGGCGAGCTTTGTGGAGGCCAAGCCGTGTGCGCTCGGAAATGAGATCACGTTCAAACTCAGCGACGGCGCCGAGCATGGTGAGCATGAGGCGGCTCATGGCTTCTCCGCCGGGCCGGATGTCGATGCCTTGAGTA
>QKPP01000273.1 GCA_006508105.1 Myxococcales bacterium FL481
AGGATCAGATGAGGGCGTACGTGGTCGGGGTGGCCGAGCGCCGCTACGTGGCCACGTGGCACCACACGGTCGTCGCAGGCGATCGCGGCGGCTCCTTCGTTGCCCGCGCCGGGCGGCGTCAGTTGCGCCGGTCGGCCCTCGATCCCGGCGCGATCTCGGCGGCTAGACTCCACGGGGTCGGGTGCCGGCGCTGCCAGCGATGCTCCGGATCGCCGCGCGGGGATGCGCCCCGGGGCTCCAGCGACGAGCGCATGGGCGGACAACGGACGATCGATCTGATTCCGGCGCCTGGCCCCTGGCGCTCGTGCCTCGAATCCCGCGGCGGCGGTGCTCGCGGATGCGGCGGTCGGACTCCAGACGTCGCGCAGGCCCGTGTTGCGAGGTCTCAAGGCTCGCGGTATCCCGCCAAGGCCGCGGGACCGCTTGCGCATGCCTCGCTTTCACTCGTACGCCCTCACGCTCGGGATGAGCGGGCTTGTCAGCTGCACATCCATGTCCGATGCGAGCGCGCTTGCCGAGTCGTCCTCAGTGACCGGTGATACGGGGGACGGGTTCGGGGATGGGGATGGCGATGGCGATGGCGATGGCGATGGCGATGGCGATGGCGATGGCGATGGCGATGGGGACGGCGATGGCGATGGGGACGGCGACGGGGATGGCGACGGGACGGACACCGGATCGGCGACGGACGCGTCCACGACCTCCGGCACCGAGCCCGGGGATAGCGATTCTGAGCACGACAGTACCTCGGGTGGGAGCACCGGCGGGGAGGATCGACCCCTCGGAGCCCCGTGCGACGACGGTCCGCAGTGTCGCAGCGGCAAGTGTCATCCCCGCCAGGCCGCCGGGGTGTGCTCGGACTGCTTGAGCGCGCAAGAGTGTCGGGATGCAGCACTGGGCCAAAACTGCTCGTATTCGCCCCAACTCCGGTATTTCACGTGCACCGAGGGCGCACTCGGAGAGGCGTGCCAGGGCCACGATGCGTGTGCGTCGGGCTTGGTCTGCGCCAAGATCTTGGGATCTGACCTTTACGGTGAGGTTACCTTCTGTTCCCAGTGTGGCGACGATGAGCCGTGTGCGATGACGGATGAGACCACGCTGTGCAGCCCCAGCATTCGCGTGGGCGACGGGCTGCCACCGTTTAATCGTTGTGTGGCACCGAGCTCGGTCCCCGAGAATCAAGCCTGCGACGCGGCCGGTTCGGGGCCCCAGGCGTGCGCGAAGCACTGCGTGAACGCGACGTATATGAATACCTACGTCGGAATCTGTGGCGAATGCGTGCCGGACCAGGGGCACTGCCCGGCCCTTGCGACGTGTATTCCCGGGGTGATCGATGCGACGGGCCTTGTCGGCTCGACGTGCGAGGCGATGCGTTAGCGCTCGCCCGCCGTGTTCACGCGAGGCGATGCTCTGGCGGTCCCCGCCGCCGCCCCGACCCGCCTGAGACCCGGTTGCTTGGCGGGCACACGCCGCGACGGTTGCGGTGACCGAATCGGTTCGACGGACGAGCTGGCCTCATCTTTCGCCGCAGGCTCAAGCCCGGTGTTGTCGCGAGGTCACACGGGGAGCGCTTCAGCGGCTTCGCCGAGTGAGGCGAGCTCTGCTGGAGCCAGTTCGCGGGGCTGGGCGAACGCGATGCCCACCACGGCTCGGACGTCGCCGCTCGCATCGTGGACGGGCAAGGCGACGGCCGCCGCTGCGTCGACGGCCTTGGCGCCCGGCCGCACGTCGCCGGTTTCGTCGTCTTGGAGATTGCAGGTCGATACCGGAGCGTTGCGGGACCACGCGAGTCCGGCCATGCCCTTGCCATGCGGGATCCGGCGCGTGGCGTCGACCACGGGCGGCGGGATGTTGATCGCGGCGCGCAGCTCGAGGTGGTCTTGGTGTCGCACGTGCACGGTGCCCGCCGCGGCGTGGTGCGTCTGGAGCAGCTCGGCGAGCCAAGGTTGGTACGGATCTGCAAGCGACATGCGCCATAGTGTAGTCGTCGGGGTCCGGTGTCGGCGAGTGCTTGTCGTCGAGCGGCGTCAGTGTCCGGGGGACGAGCGAGGACGCGTGTGCACTCCCGGGGAACGTTGCCTCCAGGAGATCGCGGCGGGCGTTGAGCGGGCCGGCCCGAACGCGGCCCGCTCAAGGCGCGACCGGTCGTCACCTACGGTCGAACGCCGGTGCGGGGGGCTGAAACGTCGTGAAACGGGCGAACGGAGGCTTGCGGCCGACCGGGGTGGGCGGCTATGACTAACGGGTGTCGAGTTTGGCCGACGCTCGGCATCGCGAACAGACTTCACCGTCGCTGCTCTCCGAGCGGATCGAACAACACGTCGAGCTCTCGCTGCGCTACGACGTGTGCTTCGTCGATCGCGTGTTTGAATCGACGCGAGACGTCCTGATCAACGCCGTGGCGGCGCCGGGTTCGGGGCGTCGACCGAAAGTGCTGTTGTGCGTGGACGACGGTCTTGCCCGCGCGAACCCGCACGTGGTGCCGGCAGCGCAGGCTTACCTACGGCGGTTCTCATCCCGCTGTCAGCTGGTATCTCCCGCGCCGCTGACGATTCCCGGTGGGGAGGCGGCCAAGCAAGGCTTCACGGCAATCGAGCCGATCCTGCGGGCCGTCTACGAGCGGGGGCTCGATCGCCACGACTCGGTGATCGCGGTGGGGGGCGGCGCGGTGCTCGACGCGGTGGGCTTTGCTGCCGCCGTCGCCCATCGCGGCGTGCGTTTGGTTCGGGTGCCGACAACCGTGCTGAGCCAAAACGATGCGGGGGTCGGGGTCAAAAACGCCATCAACTTGTACGGGTCCAAGAACTTCGTGGGCACGTTTGCCACGCCCACCGCGGTGCTCGTGGACACGACACTGCTGCACACCCTGGCGGTCCGCGATCAACGGGCGGGCATGGCCGAGGCGGTCAAGGTCGCCGCGATTCGCGACGCCGAGTTTTTTTTGTGGCTTGAGGCGCAGGCGGACTCGCTGCGTGCCTTTGAACCGGCCGCCGTGGCGCGCTCGATTCGAGACGCCGCCCATTTGCACCTCGCTCACATTCGACAAAGTGGCGATCCCTTCGAACGCGGGAGCGCGCGTCCGCTGGACTTCGGCCACTGGGCTGCCCACAAGCTCGAATCAATGACGGATCACGAGCTCCGACACGGCGAGGCGGTGGCGATCGGAATGTGTATTGACACCGCCTACGCGGTGGCGGTTGGACACGCGCCACAGCACGTCGCGCAGCGTTTGGTCCGGTTGTTGGAACGGTTGGGGTTGCCGACCGGTCACCCGGCATTGGCGCGTCGAGGCGAAGACGGCCGGCTGACGGTGCTGGACGGGCTGGAGGAGTTTCGTCAGCATCTCGGGGGCGAGTTGAGTATCACGTTGCTGAGCGAGGTCGGGGTCCAGGTACAGGTACACGCGATCGACACCACAGTCATGGCTCAGATCTGCGAAGAACGTGCCGACGGATGCCGCGCGCGCTAACCTACTGCACCAATGTACATCCGGCCGAGACGTGGCCGGAGGTCGAGCGCGTGTTGTCCCAGGACGTGACCGCCGTGGCCGCGGCCGTCGGCACGTCGGACCCATTTCCAGTCGGGCTCAGGCTGTCCGCGCGGGCTTGTCAGCAGCTTGAAGGCGCGGAGACGAGGGGCCGGCTGGCGCACTGCCTCGAGGCAAACGGGTTGGAGGCGTTTACCGTCAACGGGTTTCCCTACGGCGATTTCTCGCGGGCACCGGTCAAGGCCGGCGTGTACGAGCCGAGCTGGGCCGAGGCGTCCCGGGCGTCCTATACCCTCGCGTTGGCCCAACAACTCGCCGACATCTTGCCGGCGCGGCACGGCTACGGCTCGGTGAGCACGGTGCCGCTGGGGTTTCGGCTTTCGCCCGCAGCCCGCCGGGTCGCCGAGGAGCACCTGGTCGAGGTCGCGGTGGAGTTGGCCCGACGGGAGGACACGGGGGGTCGTCGCATTGTGGTGGCGTTGGAGCCCGAGCCGATGTGCGAGCTCGGCAACACGCGGAATCTCGTGAGCTGGTTTCGCGATGGGCTGTGGTCGGGGCGTGCGATCGAAGCTGTTTCCCGCCGCACGGGCCATTCGGTGTCGTGGGTGTCCGACGCGGCCCGGCGCCACCTTGGCGCGTGTTTCGACGTGTGCCACGCGGCGGTCGAGTTCGAAGACCCGGTGTCGGCGCTCCACGAGATCGAAGGCGCCGGGGTGTTTGTGGCGAAGGTGCAGCTGAGCAGCGCGCTGGCGTTGCGCCCCGAGCCGGCCACACTGGAGGCGCTGCGAGCGTTCGCCGACGACGTGTTCTTGCACCAGGTGGTGACGCGCGACCCCGAGGGGTCCACCGCGCACTTTCTCGACTTGGGCGAGGCATTGGCCGATGATGGCGCGCGGCGAGCTGCCGCCTGGCGGGTACATTTTCACGTGCCGGTTTTTGCGTCGTCACTGGGGGTGCTGTCCACCACCCAACCGGAGCTCGAGCGAGTGCTCGGGGCGATGCACCGGTCGGCCTGCGAGCATTTCGAGATCGAGACCTACTCGTGGCGGATGTTGGAGGCTCGCTATCGCGGGGCCAGTTTGGCCGCGGACATCGCTCGTGAACTCTCGTGGGTGCGAAGGCGATGGTTCGCTGACGTCGCCACCACCGGCCGTGGACCGGGTTCGTCCGCCGGCTGAACTCAGGAGTACGGTCATGAAACTACGGACCGCGTTGACACTGGCCCGCGCGTCGAACCTGCCGACGGTGTGGACGAATGTGCTCGTTGGCGTGGCGATTGTGGGTCAGCCGGTGCCGTTGAGCGCCATCTTCGGGCTGCTGGTGGGACTTAGCGCGATGTACTGCGGCGGGATGTTCCTCAACGATGCGTGCGATCTCGACTTCGATCGGCGGGAGCGACCCGAGCGGCCGTTGGCGCGAGGCGACGTGGGGTTGGCGGAGGTGTGGTTCGCCGGACTGGGGCTATTGGTCGTGGGAATCGTCGCTTGCGGCGTCGTGGCGAGTGACTCGGGTCCGGGCTGGCTCGCGGGCGCGGGCCCGGCGTTTCTGCTGGCGGTGACGATTGTGTTGTACGACGTGCACCACCGCCACAATCGCTGGGCCGCGTGGGTCATGGGAAGCTGCCGCGGGTTGACCTACTGCGTGTGCGCACGGGCTCTCGGCGCGCCGGTCGACGCCGAACTGGCGCTGGCGGTTGCGGTCATCGTGATCTATGTGGCGGGGCTGACCGCGGTCGCTCGGTTCGAGGTCGGTCGCGGCCGGCCCTCGTGGCGCGCCAAGCTGGGGGTATGGGTGCCGTGGCTCGTGTACGGGCCCGGCTTGGCGTTCACCTTCGCCGGGGTCTTTGCGGGGCTGGGCCTGGTGTATCTCGTCGATTGCCTGGGGGATCTGACCCGCCGCGATCGTCCGGTGGGAGCCACGGTGGCTCGACTCGTCGCCGCCATCTCCCTCGTCGACGCCTTGTTGTTGGCCAGCTTGGGTCGCTACGACTGGGCGTGGCTCGCCGTCGCTGCGTTGCCGCTATGTCGTCGGTTTCAGCGGCGCGTACCGGGAACCTGAGCGAGGCGCCGCGCGGGGACCCACGACCCACGACGACGGCGTGCGCCAGTGGCGACCGACGAGTCTCGATTTTCGCCGAACCGCCGGCTATGACCGGGCTATGGGCGCCGACACGGGCTCGCCGGGCCCCGCTGTCGCGCGGTGGCGAATCGCCTCGTTGATCTGGGGCGTGGGGCTCGTCGCGGCGGTTGCCTGGCCGATGACGTGGGACGGAACCCGCGACTCGTTCCCGCTTTCTTCGTACCCCATGTTCACCAAGGCCCGCTCGCAAGTCACCAGCTACTCGATGCGCGCCGTCTCGACTGGCGGCCAGCGAAAGGCGATTCCCCCCGAGTTCGTCAGCGATGGCACCGAGGTCATGCTCGCGGTCGCCACCATTCGCCGGGCCGCTCGCGGTGGCCCAAAAACCCGGGGCCGGCTGTGTGCACGGGTGGCCGCGCTCGCAGCGGCGGACGATCGCTTCGCTGCGTTTGACACCATCGAGCTCCATCGGGACCGCTTCGATCCAGTGGCGTACGCCAATCGGGGCGAGCGCGTGGCAGACAATCAGATCCTCGCCTCATGCCCGATCCCCCACTAGAGCAAGGTCGACCCAACGGACCCCCTCACGGGCGGCAGCGTGAGCCGTTCGCCGGTGGCGACGGGCCCTCGCCCAGTCGTCGTCCGGGTCAGCGGCCGTCCCTGGTGGCTCGCGGACTCGCGCCCGTGCTCGCGTGGTGGTTTAGCCCCTTTCCCGCGCTGCGACTCGCTCGTCTGCGCATGGCCCTCGGTGCGTTCGCTACGATCTATCTTCTGGTGCGCGTGCCAAGCCTGGTCGCGACGACGACGATGAGTGCGAGCGCGTTCGAACCGATTGGACCACTTTGGTGGCTCGAACACCCCGTGGCACCGGCGATCGTGTATCTGGTGATTCTCGGGACCGCGGCGTGTGGCTTTGGCTTTTCCGCCGGCTGGCGATTTCGCGCGACGGCGCCGGCCTTTGCTCTGGGCTGCGCCTTCTTGTTCACCTATCGCAGCTCGTGGTCCATGGTCTTCCACACCGACAACTTGCTGCTTTTGCACGTTTGCGTGCTCGCGTTGAGTCCAGCGGCCGACACGGCGTCGCTCGACGCCAAGCGGCACCGGGCCCGCGAGCGTCGGTCACAAATCAGCCACGGGTACTACGGCTGGCCGGTACAACTGACCGGGACGGTTACCGTCGTGACGTACGTCGTGGCGGGATACGCCAAACTGGAGCACGTTGGGTGGCAGTGGTGCGTCGGCGACGTGTTGCGCCAGCAGATCGCCTACGACAACGTTCGCAAACTGTTGGCGGGCGCGATGCATGCCCCGTGGGGGCTACAAGTCATCGACCAAGCGTGGCTGATGGCGGTCTTCGCCACGGGCACGCTTGTTGTGGAACTCGGGGCCCCCGTGGCGCTGCTCGGTCGCCGACTCGGCTACGCGTGGTGTATCTGTGCGTGGGGTTTTCACATAGGCGTGCTGGCACTGATGGCGATACTGTTTGCGTACCCGGTGCTCGGCTTTGCGTACCTGAGCTTTTTTCCCCTCGAACGCTGGCCTCGGCGCTCAGCCTAGCGTCCTATTCGTCCCGCACGCTGAGTCGCAACCCGCGGTCCCCCGCGTCGAGAGCGAGTCGCACGTCGTCGATCTCCCAATGGACGCTCAGGTTGTCCTGCAGGATCACAAACACGGCGTCCTCGAGTCGCCCTGCCTCGTCGTTGCACCACAAATCGGTGCTTACCACGTCCGTGAACCGGAGTGTGCCGCCGTCACCGGAATAGCGACCGCTCGCCCAGTTGCAGCCGCCAAACACCTCGACCGTGCCGTCTTCCGAGAACACAAACGTCGCTGGTTCGTCCCAGCTTGCGCCCCAGGCCACCTCGCCTTCAACAACGGAGTGCACTTCCCACACGGGCCCCACGAGCTCTCGATCGGGATTCGCCACCTCCTTGTCGAGGTATTCAATCCGTGTGTCCGCGGTTTCCAAGACCAACTGGTTCCCGTCGAGCTCGAGCCTCGGCCGGGCTCGGAGCAGGTCGAAGTACCAGTCTTCCTGCATCCCGAGCGGCTGGTCGCAGCCGGCTGTGGTGCTGACACCCCCACGGAGTACAAGGGTGTCGCCGCGCAGCGAGTAGCCAGCGCCGAAGCTGTTGCAGCCCGCGTGGGCGCTCAGCCAACCGTCACCACCGAATTCGGCGTCGGCCTCACTGAACGCGAGCGACAGGTTCGTGTTGGGAACGAGCTCGTGCGGTTCGCCGCCGATGAGAACGGATTGCGCGAGAAACCTGCGATCGAGCAACGGACTGTCGGGGTCCTCGTGGTCGCAGGCGGGGCCAGCGATAGCGCATAGGAGTGTCGCCGCAGCCGCGAATCGGAGACGACGCGGCGCGGGGCGGTGGGGTCGGCGCGAATGTGAAACGGGATGCGTGAAGTCAGCCATGGCAAGGGTCAACGCTCCACGAGGCCGGCTACCATACGGGTCGAGCCCCGGCTAGAACGCCTGGAGTCCGGTCGGGTAAACGTCGTTGGCTCCGATCTCATGGTCCAGCCCGACCGCGGCGCAGTGGACGGCGCCCTCGAGCGCGAGCATCTTGTCGGCGGGTACCGGCACGAGAGGAACCCCGGGCAGCGCCTGGCTCAGGTCGCGGTACGCTTGCGCTTGATCGGACCGGTTGACCGCGTTGTAGCTCGGAACGAGGTATGCGTGTGGTAGCCGCAGGGCGTTGACGTAGGTGTAGTAGCGCGGTCCTTCGATGCGCGGGATCGTGATCCGGTGGACGGCGAGCGTGATGTCGTCATGGGCTGCGGCGGCTTTCAATGTCGCGGCCGCGAGATCGAGGCGCTTGGCGCCGATCGGGTCGAGCGCGGGGTCGATACTCGCAACCAGCACGCTATCTTCGGCCACGAATTGCACGAGGATGTCGACGTGTTTGGTGGGTTCTCGCGCCAGCGCGGGCACCAGCACCAGTGACTCGCAGCCCAGCGCGGCCGTCAGTTTCGCTGACGTGGCGTCGTCCGTTGGGGTCAATCCACGCTCCGCGAAGTACTCGTGGGTCGACACACAGAATCCATCGCCATTGCTGGCGATGGCGCCGCCTTCCAGCGGTGCGGCCACGGGAACCAGCGCTCGACCTAGACGCAGCGCCAACGCCGAGGGGGTGTCGTCATCGGCGGGCCGGTCGGCGTGATAACTGGCGTCCAGCCACACCGTATCGCCGTCTTCCGCTCGTAGCTCGAGCGGCCCGTAGTCACGAACCCACGGGGTGTCGACGACGATATCGCTGACTTGAACCTTGTCGCGAACCGACTCAGAAAACGCGCTCAGCCAGTCGGCGAGCTGCGACATCGACTGAGTTCGCTCCAGGACGATCAGTGCACGGGAACTGGTCGTGATCGCCACGAGCATCGTGTCGAAGGCTTCCGGCCACGATGCCGTAAACGCCAGCAACACGGTGTGTGGGCTTTGGAAGTCCGCCCGTAGGTGGCGTTCGATCGGCGCCACGGCGTACAACGCCTCCGGGAGCGCGGTGACCCGGGCATGGGCCCCCAGCGGGGCTCCCCACGAAACCAGGCTTGCTGCAAATGCGGCCGAGACCAATCCCATCACGAGCTGTCGCCAGTGTGTGGCAAGACGCATGGCGGGGAAAGGGGCGAAGTGCGATCGGTGGCACGCGGTCGTGAGCGCGGTGGTGGTTATCGGCACGGGCCGATCGGGGTTCACCGCGGAGCCACTTGTTGCCGGTGTCGGGGCGCGGTCGCCTGTGTGGGTGCAAGCAGGGGATCGCGTTCGGTGGGGATCGATGGCGTCCCTGCGGTGCGATTGTCTTGTGTTGCCGGACCCCCCGGTTCGCCGGCGGGCATGTCGAATAAGAGCACGAGGGGGAGTCGCGGGTCGTCCAGCGTCGAGTTGGCGCCCGGCGGGCGCGACGACGAACTGTTGCGTCCCCTCCGCGCGGCCGACGTGGTGTTGTCGCTCGTTCGCCGACTTGACGCAATGGTTCGGCCGATGTCGACCGAATCGCGGAACTCGTGACGAGCCCATCACGGACGAGCTACGATCCCCGACCGCGGTGCAGACAATGGTCTCCAAACGACGCAAGATCGCAACTCATCGATTCTCCATCTCGCTGGGGATCGGCCTGTTGTTCGGCGGCTGCCATCACGTCGCGCCCCCGAGCAGCCCGGAGATCCAAGGCGTCGACGGCACTCCCATCGCCTACCGTGCGAGTGGCAGCGGCGACGTCGCCCTCCTGTTCATTCACGGATGGTGTGGCGACAAATCCTACTGGGACGGTCAACGCCAGGCCTTCTCGCCCGACTACCGCACGGTTGCGGTGGATCTGGCCGGGCACGGCGACTCTGGTGGCCGCGAGGATCGAACGGTGGCCTCGTTGGTCCGCGATATCGGCCGGGTGATGGACGTCCTCGCGCTGAATCGGACGGTGCTGGTGGGGCACTCGATGGGAGCGACGATCGCCTTGGAGTCGGCGCTGGCCCATCCGGCGCGGGTGGTGGGCTTGGTCGGCGTCGACGCATTCAAGGACATTGAGTCGGAGATAGATCGCGGCGAGTTCGAGCGTTTCGTCGGTTCCCTTGAAAACAACTTCTCGGAGGTGGCTTCAGGTTTTGTGCGCGACGGATTGTTCGTGGCGGATTCGCCGGACGTCGTCGTCGAGCGGGTGGTGGCCGACGTCGAACGAGCGGACCCGAAGCTCGCAGTCGGCCTTCTGCGCGATGTCGTTCACTACTGGTCCAACGAGGCCGCTAGCCTCGCCCGACTCGAGGTGCCGGTCGTGTTCGTCAACAGTGGTGTCACGAGCAACAACGTCGACGCCTGGCGACGGCACGTTCCCGACCACACTGCGCACTATCTGCCCACCGGGCATTTCCCCATGCTCGAGGACCCGGCACTATTCAACCGACAGCTGGGGCTGGGCCTCGAGGTGATCCTCGGCGCCGATCGTGCGCACGGGTCGTCCGTGACGTCGCTCGCGTCGCCGACACCACGACGCGGTGCGCAGACTGCTGCGAGCGAACCGGCCGATGCTGACGGTGACTCGAGTCACATCAGCCATCGGCCGCACAAGCGCGCCGAGCGTCCAGGGGACCGGCGTGCAACCGTTGCGCCGAGGCGAGTGACGGCCGGCGGGGCTTGAGACTCAGGCGTCGCGGCCACCGACGTGCTGGCGATAGTCCTCCTTGCGGAGCCGGTGGCGACGCATTTTCTCGAACAGTGTCCGTTCGGACATCCCGGCTCGACGGGCCGCTTGCCCGAGGCGGCCCGCGGTCGAGCGCAGGACCGAGTCGAGGTAGCGACGCTCGCCTTCGTACACCAGTGCGTCTCGAACGGTGCGCCATGGCCGACTCTCGCCCGGACCCGCGCCGCGGACCAGGTGGATCGCGGGGGAGGACGCGTGACTCGAGCGCGGCTGGTCGCGCGGGGGAGCCGAGTCGGAGCGGTCGCTGGCGTCGACGTGGGTCGCGGGGAACGGGCGGCCGAGAACCACACTGCGCAATGCCGCGCCGAGTAGGTCGTCCGAGAGTTGGGCGCACAACACGGGGCCGCCGCCCGCGGCGGTCCATCGCGCCGATCGCAACGGATCGACCGTTTCTTGGACCAGGACGTACAAGGTCGCGTGGCGGGCGAGGCCCGAGTAGCGGCCGTAGGTCGCGACGAGGCGATCGGCCAACTCGTCGTCGACAATCACCACCTGGAAGGCCGTACTCGCGGCGAATCGCTCGACACGGACGACCGTGGGGGTTCGAACCTCCACGCCGACGGAGGAGAGCATCGCCTCGACACGGGCACGGGTCCGTAACGAACCGAGGGCTGGCAGAACGCGGATCTTGGTCATCGGGAGCTCGCGTCGACCCGGGCGTGTCTGTCGCGATGCAGAGGCGCGAGGCGCCGGGTCACGCTCGATATAGTCGCGGCGAACCGGTCTTTGTTGCCGCGATCAGCGGAGGGGCTCGTCGACCCCGTTGAAGACGTGCCGGAGCAACAAGGCCTTGACCTCGCTTGCGTCCAGGGTAGGGTCGGAGACCAGCTCGGTTTCGCTGCTGATCAGCACGGGACCATCGTCCGGCTCGTCGGTGACGCGCCCGTGGCTCCCGCGCACGAGCTCGGGGCGCAGCGGGATCACATCCATGAGTTGACGAAACCCGAGTTTTTTGGCCGCAAGCTTGCGGCCGATTGCGAACTTGGGCCATCGCAAGTCTGGGTCGACGAACAACTCGACCGGGTCGTAGCCGGGCTTGCGATGGATATCGACACAGCGGGCGAAGTCAGGCGCGACGTCGTCGTGTAGCCAGTAGTAGTAGCTAAACCATCGATCGGCCCGGCTAATGAGAAAAAGCTCGCCGGCGCGGGCATGAGCGGCGGGGTGATCCAAGTCACCGCGCCGGAAGACGGATTCGACGCCGTCGACCTCGCGGACCAGCGCGTGCACCTCGGCCACTCGTTCAGGTCGCCGAACGTACACGTGGGCGACCTGGTGGTCGGCCACGGCGAACGCTTCCGAAGCGCCGGCGTCGAGGAGCTCGCGGCCGAGCTCTTGCCGCACGCGCAGCAGCCCGGCGCGACGCAAGACCCGATTGATCGGGATGTCCCCGGTGACTGGGGTCAGCCCGTACTCGGATAGCACGACGACGCGATACCCCAACGTGCGGGCGTCGGCGATCAGCTCACCACAAAGGGCATCGACCTCGCGCACGGCCCGGGCGGTTTCGGGGGCATGGGGCCCGAAGCGCTGCGCGTCGTAGTCGAGGTGGGGCAGATAGA
>QKPP01000019.1 GCA_006508105.1 Myxococcales bacterium FL481
GGGGGGGCCACGGACGCCGGTCTCGGCGTGGACGTGATGCCGGGAGGTGGAGCTCACCGCACCATCGGTGACCGACGTGCTGCCCACGCCGATGGCGATGCGGCGGACGGGCGGAGGTGGACACGCTCGTTCGCGCTCACGCGGTCGTCGGGACCGGCCGCGGAGCCAGCGCTGATCGAGATGTGTTTCGTGCCGTCCAGACGAGCGATCGATCGCGCTCCCCTGAAAACGCGGGGCCTGGAGCCGAAGGCTTTGACGCGCGAGCAGATCGATCATTACATTCCGCCCAGCGCGACCGCGCAACCGATCTTCGTGTCGCACAAAGGCGTGGAGATTCAGGCACTCTGACCTTTGTACAAGAGACGCGAACGCATGAGATATCTCGCCGGCATTGGCTTTCTTACCGCGTTGATCGGACTCGTTGCACCCGTCGCTGCGATGACTCAAGAGGACATCGACTACGATCGCACGACTCGGGAGTTTTGCGACAGCAATGACTCTGGAGAAGTGTGTGGTGAGCTGACGATGGGCGATACCCAATCCTCCCTGCGTATTACGTCAATGACGAGCGGCGTCACCTACAATTGGCGCCTTTCGACACGGTGCGAGGACGGCCGTATATTCCGCTTGGGAGGCATCAACGAATCTGCGGCGATCGAGCGTAGTTATCGTTGCGGCCCGAACGTCAAGCCGTTGCGGATCGCTGCCGAGATAGACGTGCAGTAAGCAGCCCAAGCCTCGAGCACCGCAGCTCGGCACACGTCGCACTGTCGTTGCACGCCGACACGGGGAGCTAAGGCCAGTGGAGACTCAGGTGAACCGGTCGCGCGTCCTGTTGCACGATCGCGCAGGGTGACGACTCCTCGCTCTTGAGTTAGTGTCGCGTCATGGCCTTGCTTGACTCTGTTCAGTACTGCGGCGTCGTGATGGTTTTGGGCGTATCGGGATGCTTCGGCGGACACGGCCCTACCGTACTTGGAGACGCGTCCTCATCTGGATCCGATCCACAAACAGATCAACCCGGAGGAGATGGCGATGGCGACGGAGACGGCGACGGAGACGGAGACGGAGACGGCGATACGGCCACCTCAGGAGATGATGACGATAGTGGCTCCACTGGAGTTGACGATGAGTCAAGCGTCGATGGCACCGGAGAGACTGACACCGGAGACGATGACGACGATGCGGGAGACGATGACGACGCAGACGACGATGACGACGCGGGAGATGACGACGATGCGGGAGACGATGACGACGCGGGAGATGATGACGACGCGGGAGATGATGACGACGCGGGAGATGATGACGACGTAGGCGATGACGACGACGGACCCGACGAGACCTCCGGTGGCGAGGCTGAAGAGGAAAGCGGCGATACGGGGATCGGCCCGGGGGCCGAGTGCGAGCCGGGCGACTCGCGTTGTGTGTCGCTCAGTAGCTACGAGACCTGTCTTCCGAACGGATCCTGGGGTGCGGTCACGGCGTGCACCGACCAGGCGTGTGTCGAGGGTGAATGCGTCGGGGAGTGCACCCCGGAAAGCCGCAACTGTGCATCCGCCAGTGAGATTCGAACCTGCACCTCTACCGGGACATGGACCCGCGAGCCGTGTGTTGACCAAACCTGCGTTGAGGATGCCTGTCAGGGCGTCTGCGCGCCCGATCAAACCCGCTGCAACGGGCAGCAGGTGCAGGCTTGCGGCTCGCTCGGCGAGTGGATTGACGAGCGTACGTGCGCGAGCCCGTTCGAGCGCTGCTCTGAGGGGGCCTGCGTCGATTCTTGCTCGAGGCACGAGTGGGGGACGCCCGCGCGGGATGGTAGCCCGCAGGTCACGGTTGGATCGAACGGCCATGTCCACATCGCGGCCGAGACGCAAGGCGATTTCAGTGGCACGAACAACGGCGGCAACGACGTGGTCTTGATCACGTTCAATCCGCAAACCGAGGCCACTGATCTCGCGCAATGGGGCGGGTCCGCCTCAGAGCGCGTGGCCGACGTGGCCGCGTACGGTGGGGGCATCTACGTCGTAGGAACCCGACAGACCGAAGAGTGGCAGGCCTTCCTTTCGGCCTACACGCCCTCGTCGAGTACAACCGAGACAACTGTCTGGGGGGAGTCGGGCGGCACGTTGGCACGTTCGATGGCCGTCGCGGCCGACGGAACCGTCTACGTCGGCGGGTACACATCCGGAGTAGTGGGCTCATCCAACCCACCGGAGGGCTCAGATCACTTGTTCCTGTCGAGCTACGACCCCGAGGAGCGCGAACTGACGGCCCACCGGGAATGGGGCTCGAACCTCGCCGACTTTCTCAACGGTATTGCAGTCGCCGAAAATGGCGATGTCTATCTTGTTGGTACAACGAATGGTGCGTTGGGGGCTCCGCCTCAGGGCGCTGGCGATAATCTGGTGACCGTGTACAATGTCGAGACAGACGACCCGTCGGAGACCGTGACCTACCAACAGTGGGGAACGACTGGCGTCGACGTGCTTAGCGGGGTCAGCCTGGCGGACAACGGAGATGTGTATGTCTGGGGGCTTACTGACAGCGCTGCCGGAGAGGGGGCGTTCGCGGTCTATTTCGCGGTCCTGAGTGGTGACTCGGCCACGTCTCTGTCACCGTGGGAGACACCGCCAGCGTTGATCGCTAGCGTTGTCAGTCGACCTGGCGAGTTGTACATCGCGGGCGATCTTGCGCCGGCCGCCGACGGGCACAAGCCGTTCGTCAGCGTCTATGACCTCGACTCGGAGTCACTTACAACGCACAGCTGGGAGCCCGAGGGGGACCAAGCCGTGACCGACATGGTCGTCGACGAACAGGGACGGGTCTACGTGGTCGGTCACACCGTCGGCGCGGAGCCCGAACCTGGCCAAAGCAGCGAGGACGTATTTCTCATCATGTGCCGATAGCGGGACGGCCGGCCGTGTCGCAGCGATTTCAACGGATTCTGCCACCGGCGTCGTGATCTGGAAAGGTCACTGCATGGGCATCGGGGGAACCCGACATCTACGCGAAGACGCAGCTTCGCCTCCGTGACGCAGCGTTCTCGCGCATGTCAGTTCGAGCACAGTCCGGGGGGCTGCATCGTCGGCGCGGTAGACCAACGCCAAGGGGTTGAACCTCGCAGCGCAGCAAGCCTACGAGGGTCGAGTCGCTACGATTTCGTCACAGGGACCAACCGCCGTGGCTCGAATGGCGTACATTGCGCTGCTCTACGAAAGAGAAGTCCCGATTCGCTCATTGTCGCGGCTTGCCCGCCCCCACATTCGAGGGCAGTCGCACTTGCCTCCGGCAATTTCTTCATCTCAGCCCCGCATCACCCGTTCCCGGCTTGCTT
>QKPP01000261.1 GCA_006508105.1 Myxococcales bacterium FL481
ATGTCCACCGTGTGGCGAGCCGAGAACGAGCTCGTACACAAGCAGGTGGCGATCAAGATCATGCTGCCCGAGTTCGCACGCAACGAAGCCACGGTACGGAGGTTTCGCAACGAAGCGACGTCGGCCGGCCGGATTGGCAACGCCCATATCTGCGACATCTTGGACCTCGGTGAGGCCGATCTCGGGTTGTACATCGTGATGGAAATGCTGCGCGGCCACAGCTTCGCGGACTTCATCGAGGATCAAGGGCGGGTACACCATGGACTCGCTGTACTGATCCTGCGTCAAGCCCTTGTCGGCCTGGAAGCGGCCCACGACGCCGGCATCGTTCACCGCGATCTCAAACCCGACAACCTGTTCCTCCACGAGCCACAACCGGGCCGCCTGTTAGTGAAGCTCATGGACTTCGGCATCTCGAAGTTCACAGCCGATGCGACGGCCGAAGCCAAAACCGCAGTCGGCGTGATCATGGGCACGCCCGAGTACATGTCGCCAGAGCAGGCGGAAGGCGCGGCCAAAGTTGATGCCCGCGGCGACATCTGGGCGATCGGCGTGATGCTGTACCACGCGATCGTAGGCCGCAATCCGTTCGAAGCGCCCACCTTGGCCGCCACACTGACCGCATTGATGACCCGTCAGCCCGAACCCGTCGCCGACCTGGTACCGGAAGTTCCGCGGAGCTTGTCGGACATCATCATGCGGTGCCTCAACAAGAAGCCCGAAGACCGCTATCCGGACGCGGCCAGTCTGTTCGAGGCCCTGGCTCCCTTCGAGGAACTGCCGAAAAGCGGGGCAACACTGGCGTACAACCCTCAAGATCCCGCTCCCGCGGCAAGACCCACGCCGCCCAATATCCGCGTTGCCCCCCCCGGGGACGAGCACCGCCCCCCGGCCAGCCTACCCCTGGCTACACCGCAGCTTGGCCACGACGGGGGTGCACCGACTGAACCGCCACCGCGGAATGAGTCCACCGACGCCCCGGGCTCAGATCCCGACGGCACGTGGTCCGGCGAACTCGCTGGAACCGTCGCCGGCGACGACAACTGGCAGCTACGTGGCACGGCAATCGATCCTGCCCCCCGCCGCCCCCAGACCACCCGCCCGCGGGCCACGGCGTGGCTCGTGGCCGCGGTGGGCGTACTCGTGGGGTTAGCCGGGATTGGATACGTCGCCACTCGCGACGACCCCACCGAAGCATCAGTGCCCGGAGCTCCCCCTCTCGACTCGGCAGACTCGACCCACCCGCCCCCTGCCACCCACGACGAGGCGGGACAAGCCCCCAACCCGCTCGCCAACGCACAACCCTCTGCCCCTACTCCTGCAGACACGGTTCCTTCCCCTCCGGCCGAAGACCAAGCGTCGACGGAGCCGGCGAAACCAAGCGGTGAAACCAAGCCATCGCCATCCACGTCGACCCCCAGCACGCCCCCGACCACGGAAGCCACGCCAAGCAAGCCAACGACGACGAAACCGACGCCCACTAAACCGACGCCCACTAAACCGACGCCCACTAAACCGACGCCCACCAAACCCAAGCCATCGAAGCCGGCTGTCGATACCTCGAAGGTCGCTACCGCCGGCAAGCTGTACACGCCGAAGAAGGCCCCGGGAAAAATGGGCCACGGTCAAGCCGGCCGACATTGCGCCGCGCTCGCGAAGAACAAGTTCGCCGGGCTCTCATCCTGGCGCCTCGCGACGCCCAAACAGGCCGCCGCGTTCCGAAGCACCGGAATCGCGAAAACAGCCTACTGGACCAACGAAACCGCCGGCAAACAGGCGACCGCCTACAACCTCTACAAAGCGACGGCGATGACAAAACCAAAGACCGACCGCTTTCGTCCGCTTTGTATCGCACGACGGTAGCCACTCTCGGTCTCGCGCTTAACCAGTCGAAGCGCGACCACCGTGCAACCGCAGCGAGACCGACCAGGCCCTCACGACGGGCCCATCGTCTTGAGTACCGAAGACCTACCCAACGCGCCGTTGGGGCCAGATTCCGTGGTCCGGCAGCAGTAGTGGCGGCTGCTGTGTCCGCAGGGAGTCGTAGGCTCCGGCCGATCCGCAAGCCAGTCTCGAGGTGGGATCTGCAACAAGAGGCCGAACCGGCGCGCCGCGAGCCAGGAGCGCCGAGATCACGCCCACGAGCGGAGCTTGCTCGCCGACCACCGTCTCCCGACTCATCGCAACCGCATGCTCGAAAACCACACGCGAGGCAAACCCGTACAGCCCAGTAGCACTTAGGCTCGAGTCAGAGTCCGACGCGGAGATCCGCAGGACCCGCGACCCCTGCTCGTCGAGTTGTACCCCGGCCGGCGAGGCGGCGACACGCGGCACCACTTCGACGAAGGCATCGCCCACCGAGCCGAGGGAGCGCGAGTCGATGCGAAACCCCGGCCGCAAGGTGTCGGCATCAGCCACGACAATCGATTCTTGAGAGGCAACCCCAGCGACACGTAGCGCCGTGATCAACTGGTCGATCGTTCCACTTGGTGCCGAGCATGGGATGACTTGGGCCCGATTCACACCGAGCCGACTGCATTCGTCGATGGCAAAGCTCTGCGCTTCACCGCTGGCCTCGGGCGCCAGCACGAACACAAAACGATGAGACGCGAAGCAGCGCGCAAAGCCACCCACCACGTAGGCAAAGACTGAACGCCCCCAGAGCGGAAATGTGTACAGAGGCGATTCGTCTGGGCCAACGCCGGCCTCGTCGTTCGCATCCGGCAACGGAATGATGATCGTGGCCATAGACAGCGGTTCTGATGATGTAGAATCGCCTGCAACCACGCGCCACTGCATTGTCGCTGAAGATCACGGGAGTGTTCATGCGGCGAGCACCAGCCTCAGATCGATACGATACCGCGGCACAACCTGTGCCGTCCGCCGCCAAGGACGCCACGCGATGAACCCGAGCGAGCGGAGCGCTTACCGGGCACGCCCCGATCTCGCGACCAGTGGCCCACGATCAGCGAAGGCATTCAACTCAGCCTCACCACCGGACACCGCGACGAGTTCTCTTCTCCACGGCGACGAGGCACGCAGCGAGCCACACGGGGCGTGCGATCGCTTGACGCTCTTGCCGATGAACGCCACGCTTGGACCATGTTCTGGGTTCATGCCGCGGCGCCAGCCCTCGCCACCAGCCTGGCGGTTCTCTTCGCGGTCGCCAGACCATCGGCAGCGAACAAGACCGCGACCGACAACCCCGCGCGAACAACTCCGGGCAACCCCTGGGCTGCCGCCGCGAAACCTTCGGCCGGTCCAGCGCAGTCAATCGGTGGGTACAGTCGAGGCTGCAT
>QKPP01000253.1 GCA_006508105.1 Myxococcales bacterium FL481
CGGGCGGGCCGTCGCAAGCGCGAACGTCTGGCTCGACGACCACCCCCGGCCGCCGCCCACGCGCTGACGCCCGCACCGTAGCGAGCCAACTCGCTGGGCCCGCGTCACCGAGCGCCACAGCACCCACCATGTGCGGCCTCGTTCGAGGGCCCGGAGCCGGACCAAGGCCCGCGGGCTGAACCCGCGACCACGCCTTCGCATCGGGCAAGCGGCCGGACCGCCGCCAGGCGTCGGCGTCGGGCAATCGCTCCGTTGGCTCGATCAAGCCGCCGACGACAACGCGCCCGACCCCGCCGACGCCCGGGTGCGAAACGCTTGCGCGAGCTTGGTCATGCGATCGGCCTGCGTCGACAGTTCCTCGGCCGAGCTCGCGGATTCCTCGGCGTTCGCCGCCACCCGTTGGATCCGCGAGTTGAGATCCCGAACCGCGTTTGTGATGTCCTCGACCGAGCCCGCCTGCTGCGAGACGCCGTTCGAGATGTCGTCCATCATCGCCACGAAGTTGGTGATCTGCGTCTCGATCGCGGAGAAGTGCTTTGCCACTTCCAAACGCAGGGCCACCCCCTCCTCTGAGCGCTTGATCGCCTCTTCAATCAGGGTGGTCGTTTGCCCCGCCGCCTCTGAACTGCGCGTAGCCAGCGACCGAACCTCCTCGGCGACGACTGCAAACCCACGACCCGCATCGCCCGCCCGCGCCGCCTCGACCGCCGCGTTGAGAGCCAACAAGTTGGTCTGAAAAGCGATCTCTTCGATGGTGTTGATCACCTCCGCCGTCGCATCCGATGACGTCTTGATCCGGCCGATCGTATCTGACAATCGCTCGAGGCTCTCCGACCCCATCTTGGCCGCTTTGTGGCTGACCTGGGCGAGGTCTTTGCCCTTGAGCGCGGCCTGAGTCGTTTGCTGGGTCTGTTGATTGATCTCGTCGATGCTTCGGTGGATGCTGTGCACCGAGGACGCCTGCTCGGCTGCCCCCGAGGCCAGATCCTGGCTCGCCGAGTTGATTTCTTGGGCCGCTGAATTGACCTGAGTCGCGGCCATCGCCAGCTCAACAACCGTTTGCGAAATGTTGTCGATGGCCTGATTGATCGCGTTCTTCAACTCGGCATGACCGCCGCGATACTCGCCACGCATCTCCACGGTCAGATCGCGATTCGCGACCCGCGCCAACACATCTCGCGCCTCCGACTGCGCCGCCGTGACTGCGTCGAGGATGCCGTTGAAGCCGACGAGGACCAGCCGATAGCTGCCTTCGAAGTCGTCTGCGCGGCTACGCTGGTCCAAGTGCCCCTGCTCCGCCGACTGCGCCAACGACTCGGTCTCGTGAATCATTCGCTCCAGAGTCTCTCGCATGCGCTCAAACGCGCCGACAGTGACTTGAGCCTGGCCGAGCATGGTATTGAGCCGATGGGTCATTTCGGTGACCTCGTCATTGCCCACCGGCTCGAGCTTCGTGGTTTCCTGGGAGATTGTTGAATCCAAGTCGCCGTGCGACATGGTCTCGAGCGCCTCGGCCAACGTTCTCATTTCCTTTTGGGCCAGACTCGAGGTCATGGAGACCGCATCTCGAACCGGTCGCGCGAGCGATGTCGCGATGTAGTACCCCAGCAAGGCGACGGCGCCCGCGATGATCAACGTTGCCCAGAGCACCTTGGACCGAGTGGCGGCGATCGGGCCTTCGACCTCAGCCAGGTCGATCTCGACGATGAGCGCCCACGTCGAGCCCCACAGCGAGATGGGCGTGTAAGCACTCAGAACGCGATTGCCGTTGTAATCGGTGATGATCTTGGTATCCGTCGTGCCGGCAAACACGTCGCGCGAGGCCTGAGTATCCACCCGACCCGTCTCCGGTTCTCGAAATGACGCCACCACGCTGCGATGGTCCGGGTCGAGGTACGAGTCCGACCGCATCAGTAGATCCTCTCCGACCAAGTAACTCTCACCGGACTCCCCGAGCCCAGCCCGAGCCCCCATGACGGCCGAGATCTGGTCCAGCGGAATCTGAAAGATCAGGACGCCAATCCGTTGGCCCCCGTCGAACACCGGGGTTGCGATGAAGCTCGCGGGGGCGTCATAAGATGGGCGATAGCTCTCGAAGTCCTCGAAAACAATCGTTCCCCGGCTGGCTTGAAGGGCCCGGCGAAACACGCGTCCGATCGCCGATGATGCGTACGGCCCGTCGTTGAGGGAGGTCGCGTAGTCGGTCTCCTTGTACACTGAGTACACAATGTGCCCGCGTTCGGCGTCGGCGAAGAACACGTCGTAGTAGCCGAATTTCTCCAAGTTGCCGCGTACGAATGGATGAACCTTCTCGTGAACTTCGTCGTACGAGCTTCGGCCCGGGGCCGCGTCGAGCTTGTGTTTGTTACCGAGGGGGTGAGGATTCCTCGCCAGGTACTCCGACTGGAGCACCACTGTATCGTCGCTCAAGCGGTCTATCAAAGAGGATACCGACAGCGAGCGTCCCTCGTTGCGCCGCGTGTACTCGGCGGCAAACTGCTGTTCGTAGAACGAGCGCAACTGAGATCGCATCGCCTCGAGCTCGCCAGGAGCGAGCTCCTCGTCCCGATCGGCGGCGGCAAACCGCCCCGAGAGCACGTTCATATGTTCCACGAATGCGGGATTCTTCGCCAGCAAGGTCAGCTGACCTTCGATCGACGCGAAGTAATCGGTCAACGAACGTTTCTTGAGCTCGCGCACGGTCGTCAACTGATCGAACGCCCGCGCCATCATGCCTTCTTGGGCCTGGCTGAGGCTAAACCACGAGACAAAGGCCAACGGCACGATGCCGGCGAGCAAGAACGCCAAGATCAACTTGGGTTTGAGCTTGAATCGGGCAAACATAGAAGATCCTGGCGCAGAGGGTGTGGCCGGTTTAGAACGAGGTGACGACGACACCAAGCGTGGTGGTCACTTGGCTTTTCCCGGCGCTGGCGTACCCACGAGCGAACATTCGTTCGGTCGCAACATCGAGACGGTTATCCAATCGAATAATCAAACTGCGCACTGGCGCAAACTCGACCGTCGCGGTGGCCGTGCCGAGCTGAACCGCTTCGCTCGTGCCCACGCCCGTCGTGTAGTCGTCGAAGTCATGATAGTACTCGCCTCGTAAGGCTGCGGCCCAGCGCGCCGTGATCGCGTATCGGGCCGACGCCATCGCTCCAAACCAGACCATGGTGTCTGAATCGCCGGTGACCGGGTTGGTGATGACCGGATCGATTCCGACGTCGGCGTTGAAGACAATCGCTAGCCAATCCGTGGGGTCAATCGCCGCGACCACGTCCACGAAATGGCGAAACTTCCGGTTGGCATCCCGCGTCTCCACGCTCACCTCCTGACCCACCGCATTGGTCGGATCCGGAGTACACAGACCGGTATCGGGGTCGAAGGCCGTACCGGGGCCGCAAAACACGGTCGTCAGATCGTCGTTTTCGGGGCCGGTCAGATACCCCACATACACGGCCACCCCGTCTTTTGGCGTCAGCGCCAGCTGAGCGCCAAACGTTTTGCCAAGATTGTTGTCCCGGCTGTTATTCCAGCCGTTGACGGCGAGCAAATTGAACCCGAAGGTGTCTCGGGGCGCCACGCCCACGCGCAAGCCGGTGTGGTGAAACGGTTGCCCGAGCCAATTGAGGACCCCGCGCGTGTAGTTCATGTTCAACCAGCTTTCGGCCACCTCGGCGCCGTACAAGGTGTCGAACTTGCCTAGGTCGAAGCTGAGCTTGCCTTGGGCACGCGCGGGTTTCCACGTCACGAAACCCTGTTTGACGAGGTTGAGACCCGATCCAACGGGTTCACCGCTGAACACCGCCGCCGAGGGACCGAACCGAAGTGCCATCGTCCCGCCCACGGTGTCGGCGTCGTACGAGGCATCCAACCCGGCCCAGGCGAACGCGAAACCGTTGCTCTCATCGAACGCCCGCGCGACGTTGGTCCCCGTTTGCGGGTGAGGGAAACCCCAGTTGACCCCCGCGTAGGCGTCGGCAAACGCCCCAAACGTCAGATTGTCGTGCCACTTCAACTCGGGCGGCGCGGGAGGAGCCTCGGGCCGAGGCTCCGGAAACCCGGGCGGACGCAACAACGCGGGCGGACCCTGGGCCTCGATCGGGTCGTCCGTGTCGCGCGAACCCAAGTCATCTCCATCGTCTTCGAACTCCGAAGCGTCGGGCTCGCGTCGATCGACGGCATGCACTAGTTCAATCTGCCCCAAGCAAAATAGAGCAACACCCGCGAAACCGAGACTCGTCATGGTCCCGATTCATCTGGAGCTGCGCGACAATCGGCGCTACGCCCGAGTTGGTCCTGCGACACTCGCATCCGTACCGCTGGAGCGACCATCGGACCCGGATCGCGTGATCTGTCGGGAAGCGGAGACCGGCCGGGCCTACGTGGTGGCTCGACCGAGAACGCTTTGACAAAGATGGGTCCGAACCGGCCGTGTGTGCCCCCTGGTCGCGCCCGATGCCACCTAACGCAGCACTAGAGCCAATTCGGGAACGTGCGGAACGGTTGCTACCCACCGCTCGGTTTCAGACACAAGAACCGCTCACCGCTCAGCCGAGGCGTACCGATCGAGAAACCAGTGCCGGATCGCCGCCGCCCCATAGCCGAGTGCCGCGCTGAGACTCCCGCCCGCCACCACGGCCAGCCCCAAGCTGGCCCAAGCGGTGTACTTGGGCATGAGCACACTGACCGAGCCCTCGCTTAGGACATGCTCAACGGCGCCGCACAGCACCAGGCAAGCGCACACACAGGCGACCGGCACGATCAGCTGACCCACCACGTCGGCGACCGTCACCCGGCGGCGCCAGGCCAACGTCGCGACCAGCACCACGTAACCAGGTGCGGCCGCGAGGTGCATGTCCCGTCCCAGCGGCGGATAGACCATCGGATGGGAGAGCGTCGGCTGACCGTGCCCGGCCAAGACGGTGCCCACGGCCACAGCGGCCCAGATCGGCCACGAGCGCCCATACCCGCCAACCGTGCGCACGTGCACGACCGCGGCGATGAACAGCACGAACGACGCCAGCGCCCAGCGAACCAGGCCTGGCACCGGAAGCGTGGCATCGAAGCTAGCCGACGACACCTGGCCCCACTCCCGTCCCCTCGCAGCGGGGGACGGCGGCACACCGAGCGAGTCGAATAGCCAACGTGACACGTCCACCAGATGGGCGTCGCGTGGGCGGTCGGCCGCAATGCCGGCACCGAATAGACAACCTTGAACAATGCGGACCTCCCGCTCGGCCCCGCCGTGGCCCCCCTCGGGTCGATGGCCGTGATCGGAGAGCACGAACCAGCGTGCGGCCGGATCTGCGGCCACGAGATCCTCAAGTAGGTGATCGGACCAATCAGCCGCGTCGGCGTATTCGGCCGACTCCGCGCCGTGGCGATGGCCCGCTCCGTCGATCCGCAGGACGTGCACGAACACCAACGCGGCCGAACCTGCGACCGCGGCTCGTGCAGCCGCGGCGAAGTCCCGATCTTCCCAGCCGCCGCCCTCGGCGGACGCGCCCGCCTCAACTCGGGAAAAGCCGAACGAGTCGACGATCTCGCGATGTGACTCGGCGACCGCCACACTCGCGGCCACGCTCGGTGGCAACGCCTGGGCCGGGGGCTCCTCGAGGACGTCGAGGCGGTAGCCGATGCCGGTCTGCTGCTGGGTGAGTCCGGTCCATAGCACGTGCTGAACCGGCAACGAGACGGTGGGGAAACCCACGTCGACCGTCAGTCGCACCCCCGACGTGCAGTGCCGGGTCAACGCGGGCAGCTGGTCGGCCTGCGCTCGCCCCAGGCCGTCGAGCAGCAGCACGCGCACTCGCGGAGTCCGAGCCAGTGGCGAGGGCTCGGCGGGTCGAGGACTGGCCGGCGCTGGCACGAATCGAGCCTCGTCGAGTGCCGGCGCGGCATCGCGGAAGAACGCCTGGATAAACGCACGACGACCGGCATACGCCGCCCAACTCGCTAACAGCAACAGCAGTACGACGACGATCCCACGTCGCGCGGCTACCAACGCAGGAGCCATACGACCCCCGCGGATCTTGGCGCCAGCACTGGAACAAACGCCGACAGCCCGAGTCGTTCACGCCGTTTCGCCTCTCGACGCCGCGCGACGGTGATCATGGTGGCTCCCGCGCTGACGAGACCGACGGCCATCGCGGCGGTCGTCCACATCGAGATGGTGGCGGCCTGTTTGCGTTGGTCGAGATCACGGCGTCGCTGCGCGATGTCGGCCGGGTCTTCGTCGATTTGCGGATAGTCGAGTTTGGCATCCGCGTCCCGTCGCACCACCAAGCTGGCCACGCTGCCCAAGAACGAGACAACCCCGAGTCCCGACAAAATGTTGCCCGTCAGCGAGAGTCGATAGTTGGCGGGGTCGACCGCAGGAAGCGGCGGCGACTCGGCGACGGGCTGGCGCCCGACCGGGCGCCCGCCCCCACGCGGCTCGGCTGGCCCGGAAGGCGGAGCCACCGGATCGGTCCTGGGAATCGGAGGAAGGTTTGGGACCACCGCGGTCGTGTTTGGGACCTCGCTCGGGTCCGGATCCCGAGAACCAGGCTGCGCGGTCATCGGGGGTGCGTCATGCGGAGTCGACGGGCGCGAAGTCGAGGGGGGCCGCGGTGTCGCCGTTGAAATCGACGGGCTCGACCCGCTGGGGGACGGGCCCCCCAGCGAACGCCCCCCGGACGGCGGTTGAGGTGCGTCCCCCCGCGGAGCGGCGGTCGTCACGGGCGGGACGGGCTGGGCGGGGACCGGCGCCGGTGGGCTCGGCTCACGACCGGTCGCCGCGGGGGGTACGCCCTCTTCGCGGGACGACGAGGTGCCGACGGGGGGCGGCTCCAGCCCGCGGTGTCGCTTGATCGCCGCCTCGACGGGTAGAGACACTGCCGCCGCGACCATCGCGGCCGACCACGCGGGCAGCCAGCACGCGGCATGCTGGCGAGGCACGGATCTTGGACCGACCGAAGCCATGGCGCGCCGAGGCTAACACGCATCCGTCGCGGCTGACCGCGATCGGGTTGCCACAAGCCCACGCGGGCGCGGCGGTCTCCCCCTCGCGCACCGCGGCGCGGCACTCCGTGGCTCGTTCTTGACTCGACTCGACTCCCCTCACCGACTCGACCTGACCACCCGACCGTGGGCGTCGTCCCAGCGCCAAACGACACCGTGTTCGGGACGCTGCTCGAGGCCACCGCGGAAGCGATGCACGCTGTCAGCATCGATCCCGTTGCGGTCCACAAAGTCATCCTCGCCGCGAACCAACGCCCGGCCGATTGGCGTGAGCGCGACGGACTGGTCCGGGAACGACCCGACCAGGGAGATCGCCGGCTGTGGGCCGCGGGCGAGCGCCTGAAGACGAGCCCAAAACATCGTGTCGCCGAGGTACGGCAGCGGATCGCGCTCGCTGGTGAGGGTGCCGAACACCGCGATCGCCGAGTTCGTCCCGGCGGCGATACAATCGAGGGACAGTCGCTCCGTCAAGCCGAGTCCATTCTCCACCCAGGGCAACTCTTGCAGATGACGACGCACCGCACGGGGCAAGAACGCGAACGCCCCTCGCGACCGGGCGGTCAACTGCCGCTGCAACGCCTCGGGCGTGGGGGCCACAAACGCGGCTCGAGCCGCCTCAGCGTCGTGGAGATCCGCCTCTGTCACCGGCCGAGCATCGGGCAGTAAGCGGGCCAGCTGCTCCGGACCCAGCTGCCCCAGTCCCACGAACCGACGAATCCCCACCACCCGGTCCACGCACACCAGCGACCACGAGGAGGTGTCGAGCCCCAACCGTTTCGCCCCCGCCAGCAGCTGCACCAAGATGCACTGGTCGTACAGATCGTGTTCGAACCACAACACCACGCGCTCGTAGCTCGGCGTCGACGCCAGCGTCGACGCGTCGTCACCCCATCGGCGATGGGCTTCGACCGGGTCCACCCCCCAGTGCCGGGCCATGAACTGCACGCGACGCCTTCGATACTCGTCATCGTCGAGCCCCGCGACGGCCGGGCCTTCGCAAAACGGGTCGCCCCACGCGGCAAAATCCCCGCGAATGCCGGCCAACTGCAGCGTGTCGCGAATGTCCGAACCGCAGCGAATGTGGAGCGTCGTGGCCATCCGTTGAGATTAGCAGCGCCGGCGTCGACGGACCTAGAGCCCGCCCGAGAAACGCCACGGCGAAATCACCACCCCGTGCCTGTTTCCCGGGCAAGTTCGTGGCCTTCGATCTCACGTGGAGTCGAAGCCTCGGCGGCCGCACGCTGGACGACGCCGGCAACAAGCCCATCCCAACGTTCGGTTCTCCGCCCTCGCGCCGGCGGCTGGGTCTGATGGGCGCGCTCAACGGCCCGCTCACGGCCGCAACGCCGGCCCAGTACCCAACGCGGTTCGGTCGACGGGGGCGCTCACGGGCCCGCTCGACGCCGAGACGCCAATTGAGACGCCAACGCCGGTCCGCGCGGGCGCTCGGCCACCGACTCCTCGGGCCCGCGCGAGTCAGCTGTCCCCGCTCGGTCAGGCCACACGAAACAGCGACGTGCCAACGGTGACGCGAGCTGCTCGTCGGTGTAGCCGCGCGACAACAAGGAACCCGGCCACGCGAACAGATCGGGATTGTCCCGTTCGAACGCCAACCAACTTCGAGCGCCGGGGGATCGCTGCATGCGTTCGTGAACCCAGCAAACGTAGGCCCAGGTGATCGTCTCGTGGTACTTGCCGGCGGCACCGAACGCCGCGGCGAGGCGCTTGAGACCCACGATGAGCTGGCCCAGCGCGACGGGTGGCTCGTACTGACAAAGGTAGAGCCACGCGACCTTGACGTGCTCTCGGTGCCCGAACTCATGCGGCGCGAGCTCGCAGTCCTCGAACCGCGCCAGCCAGCCCGCGTCACCCGAGGGCACCGTGGAATCGGCCGCCGCGGGCGAAGCGAGATGCTTCGCTGTCGTCGCGCCGGGACTCGCCGCCGGGTCCGGGGTTGTCACGCCAGTGACCGGACCGAGCGCATCCGGATCCGCGAGCGCCGACCCGCAGTCACCACTGCCTTGGCCGGGGGCCGACCTACGTTCGTTCGGGCCGCGCGTCATGAGGTTCCGTGAGTTGATGGCTAGCCGCGGCGTCGATGTGAAGGCCGTAGACCCGCCTGAGGTCGCCGATGACCCCCAGCGTCTCGTCCGAAAAGGGAGCTTGGCCTTCGAACGCGTGCAGCACGATCCCCTCGAGAAGATCACCCAACGTCATGTCTCGGTACTCGGCGAGCGCTTTGAGCACCTTGAGCAATCGTTTCTCCAAGCGAACGCCGGTTTGTACCCGTTCGACCACGAGCCGCTTCGAGGCCGCTTCCTTGGACCGGTGGCGCTGTGGCATCGCGGCCCCTCAAACCTCACCGCGTCGAGCCCCGCCGCCACCGCGGACCCACCCGGATTCCGCCCCGGGACACCGCTGCCACGTGAAGCCTTGAATAGAATGGTACATTGGTACCTGTGTAACACGAGCGGAGAAGCAGCGCACCTGACTCCGCGTGCGCCAACTGCGCTCCGCACGGCATCGACGGTGAATCGGATACGCTGCGCACCGGGACCGAACCGAATGCCGTCAAATGGGCCGAACCACGCGGATTCGAAGCGCCCGTCAGCCGCGGCTGGCATCGACACCGCCCTGACCGAGGACGGCGGCGCGCACTTCAGTACGGGGCAGGAGACGCGCAGCCATGCGTTTCCGTGGACGAAGATCGTCATTCCACTCGACGGCACCCGGCTCGAGTTGAGAAATGCCGCCGTCGCCGGATCGACCGCACGCGCCCTCGTGATCGCGGCCAACTGGCCTCACGAGCTTCGCGCTTCGGGTCCAGCGATGGCCTTATTCGTGGCCGCGCATCGCTTTCGGGCCCACGCGAACCTCGGGAGTGGGGTTCGACAGACCGACCCCGCCGAACACCAGGCGCTCGCCCGCATCGCGGCCGACATGTCTCCCCACGACACGCTTCGGGCCGTGGAGGCCGCTTGCGAGGTCATCCCTCACGACACGACGCTGCGCTCGCTCGACCCGCGCGTGCGCGAGGCCATGGTTTATCTCGCCGACGGGCCACACTGGCGTGCAGACAAGCTGGCGATCCACGTGGGCCTGTCGAAGTCTCGTCTGTCGCGCCTCTTCCACGCACAGGTAGGGATGACCCTGCGATCCTACGCGCTGTTCCGACGCCTTCTCCAGGCCCGAGTGCGACGCGATGACTTCTCGTCCATCGCCGCGCTCGCCCAGGCCACCGGTTTCGCAGACCAAGCCCACCTCGCACGAACGGCACGTCGATTCCTCGGCAAGCCCATCTCTTACGGCGGCAGAATCGTTCAAGCCTAGACGAGGTGGTGAGGCCACGCTCGCCCGCATGTCTGCTCCCGTCGTCTTCGCCGTCCTCGCCGTTGCGTTGTTCCTCAAGCTGGTCGCTCTGATCTCAGTACAAGGCGTCGTGCGCCTTCGATCGAGACGCTACGCGCAGCCCGAAGACGCGGCCTGCTGGACCGGTGAGCATGATGATCACCCCGTGGCGCAACAGGCTCAGCTGGCATTGCGCAACGACGGGGAGAACGTGCCGCTATTCCTCGCGCTACAGGCCGCATACCTGACGCTGCACGGGCCCCCCGGCGTCGCCCTAGCGATCGGTGCCGTGTTCGTCGCCACCCGATGGCTTCACGGCGTGGTTTACGTCTGGCCACGACAGCCCGCCCGAACCCTCACGTACGGGGTAGGGCTCGTCTGTATGATCGCACTCGCGGGGCTGTGCCTCGCCGAGATCGGAACGGGCGCACCCAACCGCCCGAGCCGACCGCGTGAGTCACAAGCAGTGCGTGCTGGTCTCAGTAGAGTACGCCACCCCCACCGGCCCAACTCACCGCACTTTCGGCCAGGCGCGACAGCAACGCGACAGATCGTGCACGGTTGGCCAGACGATCCGGACTCGGCCCACGGATTGCTCGTCGTATCGGGTCGCGCGGTAACCTCGATAACGCCGGGGCGTTGAGGATCATCACCACCCATTGGTCTCGGCCATGGGTGCGACGAGCCCCCCGACCAGACCACCAGCGTCACTGCAAGCGACGGGCCCTCCCGCCGACTCCGCCGACCGACGAATCGTCAGGTCGGCTGCTTCAGTGATCCGCGCCCGCCACCGAAAGCAGAGCACGACCATGACCTCGCATCCTCGTCTCCACCTTGCGCTTGGCGCGACCACTGTGTTGCTCGTGGCAACTGCCCCGAGCCCCGCTCGCGCGGCAGAGGACAACGTGCCCGTCGCCTGGGGAGAAGAAGCGGCGCGCATCGTCGGCGGCGAACGGAGCAACACCTGTGCGTGGCCCACGACGGTCGCGTTCGGGGGATGTACCGGGACACTCGTGCACCCGCAGGTCGTCCTCTACGCGGCTCACTGCCGAGCCAACTGGAGCTCGGTGAAGTTTGGCGAGACCTACTCCGGTGGGGGCGGTTTCTCGGTCGCGACCGAACGCTGCGAGGTGTACCCGAACGGGAGCATTTCGGCGAACGACTATGCGTTTTGTATTCTGGAGGAGCCGGTCGAGGACATTCCAATCATCCCCCCGCTCATGGGGGAAGACACGGAGATGCTGGTGCCGAATCAGATGGTCTGGGCGGTGGGATTCGGCGAGAACGACTCCGGCTCGTCCGGCACAAAATACGAGGTCGAGATCCCCATCACTGGTTTTGAAGGTCCCGATAACCAGTTCATCGCGGCCGGCCGCGACGGGAAGGACGGCTGCGTCGGCGACTCGGGCGGCCCGCTGTTCATCGACCTTGGCGACGACCGGGGATGGCGGGTGTTTGGCATCACCTCCTACGGACCGTACCCCTGCGGCGCAGGCGGCGGCTGGGCGCAGATGTACCTCGCCATGGATTGGTTCGAGGAGCAAAGCGGCATCGATCTGACGCCCTGTCACGACGCTCGGGGAAACCCCGATCCCGGCCCGAACTGTGGCGTCGCTCCGCTCGACCCCGGTGCAGGCGGGGGAGCGTGGCCGCCTGAAACCTGTGAGTTCGGACCAATGACGGACGGCAACGACGATGATGACGATGGGGACGATGATGACGACGGTAGCGACGATGACGACGATGACGACGATGACGACGATGACGACGATGACGACGATGAC
>QKPP01000319.1 GCA_006508105.1 Myxococcales bacterium FL481
GGAGTCTCGGTTGTTGCGGAAACACGCCACGGCCGAGACTCCCACCGACGGCTAGCCGGCCGACGGCGAGGCCCAGACCCGCCCGAAGAGCGGCTCATACGGCATGCAGCGGCGGTCCGCGGCATGCCGTATGATCGTTTGGGCATGTCGGACCACGTCCTTGCGCTTTGCTCCGGGGCCGCTGATGTGGAATGCTTGTTTGGTCCGCCCTCCTCTCGCGCTTCTGCTCGCTACTCCTTCTCGGCTCCTGGAGGCCTCTCGATGTCTAACGTCTCGCTCAAAGAGCTCATCGCGTATTTAGCTCGTGCTCTCGTCGATCAACCCGACGAGGTTGAGGTTGCTGAAATCGCTGGCGAGCAGACCATCGTGCTCGAGCTTCGGGTGGCCAAAGAAGATCTCGGCAAAGTGATCGGCAAGCATGGGCGCACAGTTAAGGCGATGCGCGCCATTCTCAGTGCTGCGTCGGCCAAAGCCCGTAAGCGGGCCGATCTCGAGATTCTCGAGTAGGTCCGTCCCGCCGCGTTCGCGTGTCCTCTCTCGATGCAGAGTCAATTGAGGTTGGCATCGTCGTTGGAGCGCACGGTGTCGGCGGGGCTCTACGCGTGCGTCTCCACGACATCGCCTCGGACGCGCTTGCGACGAAACGTGTCGTGACGTTGTGCGATGCCAACGGACACGGTCTGACTTGCGAATTGAGGCGGGTGAGTCGTCAGCCCGGGACTCAGATCGTCCGCATTTGGGTGGATGGCGTTTCGTCGCGCGACGATGCAGAGCGCTGGCGCCGAGCGGCGGTGCGAGTCGATCGAGCGCAGCTCACCCTGCGAGAAGACGAGTACTACCTCGCCGATCTGATCGGACTCCGGGTGCGAGGGCACGTGGACTCGGCCGAGGGCGCGGGGCGGCTGCTCGGCCGTGTGAGTGACCTAACGTCCAACGGCGTGCAGGATTTGCTCCAAATCGACGCGGACACCGGAGAGGGCCGTGTGCAGTGGCTCTTGCCTGCGCTGTCCGAGTTCATCATCGCCTTCGACGAGCACGAGGTCGTGGTTGACGTCCCTCCGGGTTTCTTGCCGCGTCCAATCGAGTCCGATTGGGTATGAGCAAACGACTTGAATTTGAGGTCTTCACGCTGTTCCCCGCGGCGATCGACGCATTTGCCTCGAGCGGGATCTTAGGTCGTGCAGAGCGAGAAGGACGACTCGCGGTGCGTACGACCAACTATCGCGACTTCAGCGACGACAAGCATTGCCGTGTGGACGATGCTCCTTTTGGCGGCGGTCCGGGAATGACTATTCGCGCACAGCCGGTCGCAGCCGCGTTGGCGCACGTACACGCGCAGCGCGGCCCCATGCATCGCGTCTTGCTCACGCCTTCCGCTCCGACATTCGACCAAGCCGCGGCGTCGAGATTGGCGAGGCTCGACCGTATCGCGTTGCTGTGTGGGCGCTACGAGGGGATTGACGATCGAGTCCGCGAACATCTCGTGGACGAGTGTTTCTCGATCGGTGACTACATCCTCAACGGCGGTGAGGTCGCTGCAGCTGTAGTCATCGAGGCAGTCGCCCGTTTGCGCCCGGGCGTGCTGGGAAACGCTGCATCGGCCGAAGACGAGAGCTTCGGTTCCAGCTCGCTGCTGGAGTATCCACAGTACACACGCCCGCCGACGTTCGACGGTTGGACGGTGCCATCGGTGCTACTCTCAGGCGACCACGCCGCCATTGCTCGCTGGCGACGCATGATGGCGGTTCGTCGTACGTTCGAGCTGCGGCCAGATCTTCTCGATCCACCTCAGCCACATCATTCGCATGTCGTGCTTCCTCGTGAGGCACCCTCGGAACTCGCTCTCAACGAGCGCGGAACGGTGAGACTGTGGCGCTGGAGTGGCGGGCGACTAACGACGGAGGGGTTGTCGATGACCCCAAACTCGGTGCGTGGTCTGAGAGATCTCCGTCGGCGGCTACGCGCGCACCACGACTGCGAGCCAGCGTGGGTGCGCGTTCGCATCGCCAGCGGTGCTGCGCGCTCGGACGAGGCCACCTCGGTAGCGATGAGCATAGCCATGATTGATGCGGTGTGCGGCATAGGCGCTCCCGTTGTTTGGGTGTTTGATGACATCAAGGAGAGCAGCTGGCAGCCGCCAAACGGATTCTGCGCGGTGCTGTCGTGGCCTCCAGCGCAATCCGGCTCCGGACTTGCGGAACCGTCGCGGATCGAGCACCCTTCGCAGCCCATCACCGCCCCATCCACGCGGACTGCGATCGAGGCATTTGCGTTGGAGCTTGCGGCGATGCCAGTAGCGAACAGCGATTCAGAGTCATGAGCGACAGCACCAAGAAGTTCCCCTCCCTCGCGTCCATCGAAGCCAAACTCGTTCAGTCGAGTTTTCCGGAGTTTCGAGCGGGAGATAAGGTCCGAGTTCACGTGCGCATCGACGAGGGCGACAAGGAGCGTATCCAGGTGTTCGAGGGCGTGTGCATCCACCGTTCGCACCGTGGCTGCCGAGGCTCTTTCACCGTCCGCAAGGTCTCACATGGCATCGGTGTCGAGCGGGTGTGGACAGTCAACTCACCGCGCGTAACGAAGGTGGAGCTGGTGTCCCGCGGCGTGGTGCGGCGCGCGAAGCTGTACTATTTGCGTGAGCGCAGCGGTAACGCGGCCCGGATTCGAGAGAAGATCGGCGGATACAAATCTGCCGGTGCGGCGTCGGCCCGCTGATCGAGGCTGATCGGCGGCGTTGATGATGTCGCCACGGCGAGACCACGCGGGGCCATCGACCACGGCGGTTGGCCGCTTGGCCGAATCCGCCGCGTGTCAGCATCTTCAACGGCGAGGACTCGATATCCTGGCGCGCAACGAGCTGGCTGGTGGAGCAGAGCTCGACATTGTCGCGCGCGAGCAGCTGCCCGGGGGCGAGCCGACTTGTGTCTTTGTCGAGGTCCGGGCGCGTCGGAGTGTCGCATGCGGTCATCCGCTCGAGACCATCGATCGCCGAAAGTGTCGGCGTTTGGTTCATGGCGCGCGCTCCTGGTTGCTCGCGCACGATCTTTGGGAACGCGTGGAGGTTCGCTTCGACGTCTGCGCGGTTCTGCTCGGAGATCCGCCCCGAGTTGAATGGTTCAAGGGCGCGTTTGACGGGGACCCGGCCTAAACAGTGAGTCCCCCGCTCCACTCGGCTGCACCGCCCATTGGTGCCTCGTCGGAGCGACTGTCTGGCCGTCTGCCCGCCAGGCTAGTGGGGCCCGACCGAGGCGAGTCGCAAGCCGAGCGCTCTTGAACCGCGTTGGTTCACTTCCTC
>QKPP01000221.1 GCA_006508105.1 Myxococcales bacterium FL481
AGTCGGAGGCACTGCAGCCACAGCCGTCGTCGTCATCGACGGCGACGGCGATGACGACGATCACGATCACGACGACGATGACGACGACGGCTGTGGCTGCAGTGCCTCCGACTCGTCTCCGATTGGCTACGTCGGACTGTCGGCTCTCCTACTCGGTGTGATGGCCCGTCGTCGTCGCGCCCGAGCACGAGCGTAGTCGTGGCACCATGTCGGGCCGGCGCCTCGTCGTAGAGGGGGCGCCGCTCGAGCTCGGGCTGGAGTCCGACTCGAGCCCGTCCGTCGGGTGGTGACGTTCGGCCGCGACCATCGGACCCGCCGGCGGCTGGGGTCGTTAGCGGTCGGCCGCAGCGATCTCGTCGACGATCGCGTCGGCAGCCGCGACCGGGTCAGCTGCGTCGGTGATCGGACGCCCGACGACGAGATAAGAGGCGTCGGCTCGGACGGCCTCGGCTGGGGTCATGACTCGTTGCTGATCTCCGCGCGCCGAACCGGCCGGCCGAATGCCGGGCACAACGCGGCACAAACTCGGGGCGACGGCTTGCACCCGCGCCAGTTCGAGGCCGCTGCAAACGAGGCCGCTGCAGCCGGCTTCGCGAGCGCACACGGCTCGCATCTCCACGAGCTCCGCGAGGTCTCGGGTGTGACCGGCCTCTTTGCACGCGTGGGCATCTTGGCTGGTGAGCACGGTGACGCCCAGCACGTCGATGTCGTCCGCTGCTTCCTCGACGCAGGCGCGAAGGTGGTCGACGCCCGAGCCGGCGTGCACCGTGATGAAGCGCGCGCCACACCGTTTCGCGCTACGAATGGCACCGCGCATGGTGTTGGGGATGTCGTGCAGCTTGAGGTCGAGAAAAACCTCTAGCTCGGGATGCCGCTCGCGGATGTCGGTGACGATCGAGGGGCCGTGGGCCACAAACAGCTCGAGACCGACTTTGACCAGGCCCACATGTCCGGCCAGGCGCTGAGCGAGATCGATGGCCTGCGTCCGGTCGGCGAGGTCGAGCGGGACAATGAGTCGGCGGCGCGCGTCGGCGAGTTGCATTCGGCCACGATGTAACGCGTGGGGCGGCAAGGTCGCAAGCTTCGCCGCGAGTGGGTCGCTGGCGAGGCTAGCCCGCTCGTCGGCAAAACGTCATGCTGCGACCGTGTCCGCCCACGATGTCTCCGCTCGGCTGTCTGCGTTGTTGCGGTCCGCGAGCGGCAACGTGTGCCCGGGCGGCGTGGCGCTGGTCTGGCGCGCCGGGGCCCTCCGCTTTCACTCCGCGTTCGGCGTCACGGCCACGCACCCCGCCGTGCCCGCACGACCGGTCACGACCGACACTCACTACGATCTCGCCTCGCTGACCAAGGTGCTGGCCACGACGACCTTGGCGGCCCGAGCCATCGCCGACGGTCGCGTCAAGCTGGCCGAGCCGCTGCCATCGCCGTGGGACCGGGTGTCACCCGGCGCGACCTTGTCCGATGTCCTCGAACACGCGGCCGGCTTCGCCGCTCACCGTGAGTTTTTCGCGGGGCCGGACGGCGCCCGAAGTGCGGCGGCGGTACTGGAGCAAATTGCGATTGAATCGGGTGTGTACCCGCGGCGGGAGCGGTCGGTCTACAGCGATCTTGGGTTCATTGTGCTCGGGGCTTGGCTCGAGCGTTTGTTCGATAACACGCTGGAGGCAGCCTTTCGCCAGTGGGTCAGTGGCCCGCTCGGCTGCGTTGGGGATCTCGGTTTTCGCCGGGTGCAGCCCAGACCGTGGGGGGGCGCGGCCCCGACGGAAGTCTACGATCCGCTCTTGCATCGTGAACCGCCCTCGTGGTTCGCGGTTCGAGCCTCCAGCGACTCGCGCCCGAGTTGGGCGCAAGGGCAAGTGCACGACGACAACGCCTACGTGATGGGCGGTGTGGCCGGCCACGCCGGGCTGTTCGGCACGGCCCAGGCGGTGCTGCAGGTGGCGCTGGCTTGGCTTGAGCCCAACCGCTTGGACATGCCACCATCGGTCTGCCAAGGCCTGTTGGAGGCGTCCAACGTGCCGAACTCCACGCGCCGCCGCGGCTGGGACGGCCCCTCGCGCGGTCCTCGGAGTTCGGTCGGTGACGTGGTGGCTCCGACGGCGTTCGGGCACCTGGGCTTTTCGGGGACGAGCCTGTGGCTCGACCCGCGTCCCGGAGATCCACGGGTGTACGTGCTGCTCACGAATCGGGTCCACCCCACCCGTTCCGGCCACGGGATCTTGGCGTTGCGGCGGCGTTTCCACGAGCTCGCCGCGCAGTTGTGAGCCGTATCGGCCGGCTGTGTCACGCGAGACCGCGGGCGGCTGCGCAGTCGAGCCGGCCAAGTCGCCAAGTCGGCCTCATGGGCACAATCGGCGGGGTCTTCACGCCGTCGCATAGCCGCGCTTTGCGTCCCCAGCGCGAGGGTGCCGTACTAGCGTGGATCGGTGCCACGCGTTGCCGCTTTGCAGGATGCCCCGGTCTTTCTCGATCGCCGCGCGACGTTGGAGCGCTTGTTGGAATGGGTGGAGCGGGCCACGGACGAAGGGGTCGAGCTATTGGCCTGCGGTGAGACGTACTTGCCGGGCTATCCGTTTTGGCTTTCACACACCGGAGCCGCCGCCTTCGATGAGCCGACGCAAAAGGAAGCCTATCGCCGATACCTCGAAGCTGCGGTGCGTCTCGACGGTCCGGAGATTCGGGAACTCGAGGTGGTGAGCCGATCATCGCGCATCGCATTGGTGGTCGGCATCGCTGAGCGAGGGCCGGGACCGGCGTCCGGATCGGTATTCTGTTCGGCGGTGACCATCGATCCCGACCGCGGGGTATTGGCGGCGCATCGTAAACTCATGCCCACCTATGAAGAGCGCCTGGTGTGGGCGCCTGGAGACGGGCACGGTCTTCGGGTTCACACGCTATGCGGCTTGCGGGTGGGTGTGCTCAACTGCTGGGAAAACTGGATGCCGCAGGCTCGGCACGCGTTGTATGGCGACGGGGAAGAGCTTCGCGTCGCGTTGTGGCCCGGAGCTGTGCGCAATACTGTCGACATCACGCGCTTCATTGCGCTCGAAGGCCGGGTGTTCGTGCTGTCGGCGGGCGGCCTGCTCGCCGTGGACGACGTGCCGGATGATTTTCCCCTGCGGGATCGCTTGCCGGTCGACCGTACCTGGTATCACAACGGCGGTTCTTGCGTGGCTGCCCCCGATGGGCGATGGCTGGTCGAGCCGGTGGCGCAGACCAAGGGGTTGATTGTGGCCGACATCGACCCCCGCCTCGTGTCGCGTGAGCGCCAAAACTTCGATTGCACCGGACACTACAGCCGCCCAGATGTGTTCGACGTTCGCGTCGATCGGCGTCGGCGCCAATCGGTCACGTTTCTCGACGAAGACGCGCTGCCCGAGTAGGCCCGGATCAACTCTAGACCCAACGAGCCCGTCGCCCGTTGCAGCAAAACTCATGTTCTATCCCTCGCGGTTCCTTCTCGCTTTGTCCGGGTTTTTGGCCATCGGGTCGGCGTGCGCTGGTCGGGTTCGACCCGAGCCGGTCGAATCTCCACTCGCGCTCGATTCTGTGGTGCTCTATCGGTCCGGCGTGGGGTACTTCGAGCGCCACGGGGAGATCGATGGCGACACGCTCACGTTGCGCGTACGCAAAGACCAAATCGACGATCTGCTCAAGAGCCTGACCGTGGTCGACCGCAAGGGGCGGCCGCTCAGTATCTCGATGCCGCTCGACCCGCAAAGCTGGTCGAACGCAGCCATGGCTACCCTGGCGCCTGGCGAGGGATCGTTGGCCGAGGTGCTCGACGCACTGCGGGGCGTTTCGGTGCGAGTGAAAGCCAAAGGGGGTCGGCATCAGGGGCGAATCGTGTTGATCGAAGAGGTGATCAACGAGCCCAGCGACGCGTCCAGTCGCGGCGATCGTTCCGTGGCTCAGATCGCCGCGAACGAGACCCGCGACTACCGGCTGACGTTGCTTGACGGCGAGCGGTTCCGGGTGGTCCGGCTGTCGGAGATCGAGTCGGTCGAGTTGGCCGACGGCGACTTGGCCATGCAGCTTCATCGCAGCCTCGACGCATCGGCCGGCGAGGGCATGTTCGAACAAGTCGACGTGACCATCCGTCTCGCGGGGGCGAAGGCCCACGACTTGACCGTGAGTTACGTGGTCGAGGCTCCGATGTGGAAACCGACCTACCGCGTGGTGTTGCCCAGCGATGGAAGCGACCGAGGGTTGCTCCAGGCGTGGGCCGTGGTGGACAACGTCAGCGGCGAGGACTGGAACAACGTCTCGCTGAGCTTGACCTCGGGGGCGCCCATCGCATTTCGCTACGACTTGAGAACGCCGCGGGGCGTCGAGCGCGAGGACCTCACCGAGCGCGGCGTTCGTCGCCGCGCTCGCGCGGCCGTCGGGGAGATGACGTTCGACGACGAAATGGAACGTGGGCCGGCTCAAGATCTGCTGATCGAGGAGTCGGCGGCGGCCGTGGAGGCGGAAACCGAGGCGTTTGCGGACGAAGAACATCCACCAACCCCGTCGGTGGCCGGCGGTCTGGCGCCCGCGAAGAAGGCGAAGGTCGACGCGAAGCGTAGCCGCGCCATGGCCCCCAACCGACGCGGCGAGTCGCCTCCGCCGGCCGCGCCTCGACCCGGCGAAGCGCCGCGCCTCGGTTTTGAGCAGATGCAGCAGAGCATGCTGGCGAAAGCCAGCACCCATCGCGTCAGCGGCCTGACCCGGGTCGATCTCGACAGTCGAGTCACGATTCCCGACGGATCGTCGACGATGGTGGCGATCTTGAATCGGGAGGTCGAGGCCGACGAGGCGTTCTTGTTCAAACCCGGGGGGGCGGGAGTCGGCTACGAATCCAACCCGTACCGAGTGGTCCGATTCCGCAACGACACGGAACATGTCCTCGAGCCGGGGCCGATCAGCATCTTTGCTCGCGGCAGTTTTGTCGGCGAGGGGTTGTCGGAGGTCGTCGGTACCCGGGCCAGCGTGACGATCCCGTTCGCGGTTGAACCCGAGATTCGTGTGTTCTCCAACGCGGAACATCGCGGGGATGAGCTCAAGATCGTCAAGATTTCGCGGGGCGTTGTCGAAGTCGAGAGCTTTCGGCAGACCGCCACCACGTGGACGGTCAAGTTGCCGCCACGCGCCAAGGACACGACGGTGCTCATTCGCCATCCCCGTCAAGGCCCGAACTACGAGCTGGCGCCCCGGCCCGAGGGAACCGAAGACCTTGTCGATGCGTATCTGATCCCCGTCGCGGTGACCGCCCGCGCGGCCGAGGCCAAGCTGAAGGTCGTCGAGCAAACCCCGTCACGTCTGAGTTTGTCGATCTGGGACGGGCAAATGGTGCCCCTGCTGGATCAACTGCTGGTGGCCGGGCCGCTGGACGAAACGATGCGTGGTCGCCTCGACGGCATCGTGAGCCGACGTCGCGAGATCGGTCGCATCGACACTGAGATCGCGAGTTTGCAACGGCAACAACGCGAGCTCGATGAGCGCGCGAAGCAGACGCGACACAACCTCGCAGCCATCAAGAAAGATCCCAAAGCCGGGCGCCTGCGCGAGCGGTTGAATCGACGCCTACTCGAGTTTACCGAGCAAGGCGATGCGATCGGTCGTCAAATCGTGGATCTGGCGAGCAAGCGCTTAGAGCAAAAGATCGAGCTCGAGGACATGCTCGAGGAGTTCGAGTTTGTGGCGCCAGCCCGGTAGACGTCGCGGGCTCCGACGGGCGACGCCATCGGCGGTGACGGTCGGAGCCGCCAACTGGTGCCTCTACGGAGACGAACCGCGATTGAGCCGTGCTCGACACAGACGGACGAATTTCTCCGTGGTGCTGTGTCGACGGCCGCGCCCGGCCTTGATGCACTCTTCGAACCGGCCGAGCTGGAACAGAGCCTGGGTACGCAGGGCAGAGCGCGGGGCCGACCGCCAGCACCCGGAGGATCGCGTCAGCGTGACCACCTCATCCCACGCGTGCGCGCGGCGGGCCGCGTCGGCGGCGTCGCGCTGCTGAACGCACTCTTCGGTGTTGAGCCGCGCGGTCCGTCGCTGACGTCGTTGGCTCGCTTTCGATGCCTCCGCCGCGGGCTCGCGCGGGCTCGGCGGGGCTGCGCGACCGGGTGCGGTCGGGGCCGCGGGGGACCCGGTGGTGGGCGTCCGATCGGGCGTGGCTGAACCGTCCGCGCCAGTTGCGGCATTCGTGGCGACCTTGGCCGTCGATGCGACGGCTGCAGATGCGGGCGGTCGGGCCGAGGCCACGGCGGCGCTGGCCGCGATCGCGGACGGGCCCTCTCCCGGGTGATCCGGGCGTTGTCCGTGGAGCGCTAGCGCGGCCACGGGGTCTGCACTGGCCAGCTTCGCCCCGTCGTCGAACAGCGGGCGGCCGAGGACCAGGCCGATGAGGGCCACGGCGCCGACTCCCGCGAGGGCCAAGGTGACGGTCTGGAACACGACATGGCGGCGTGGCGCCGCGCCGGGGTGCAGGTGACCCACTTCGCTCGGCGTCGTTTGGCGAACCGTGAGCGAGCCGGGCTGGAGCTGGGGGCCTCGCCCCGCGGCGAGCACCGGAGCCGTCGAGATCCGTGACGGCTCCCGCTCGTACTCCACCTCGATCGCTTCGACGACATCGTGGGACGGCGGGCGAACGCCGGAGTCTACGGGGGGCGCCGTCGGGTCGGGCCGACCGGGGTCGCGTTCGGAGGCCACGGGGCGTTGAAGCGGAGCCGAAGCGTGGGTCGAGTCCGCTTGCCCGGCTGGACGTCGACGAGTGCGACGCTGTTGGATCACGCCGTCGGTTTCTCCGCCCTCGCCGGGCGGTGGCGTGGGGGCCGGCCCGGGGGTCGTCGCACGCCGCGGGGCCGGCCGAGCCCCGTCGTCGGGGGCGGGCGCATCGCCCGTCCGGTTCACGGGGGTGGGGGCGCGTTGGTCCCGGCCGATCGGACGCAGATCGAGGCGTGGACCGGCGCGCTCACTGGCGCGAGGCGCCGGCGCGTCCACGTCGTCGCGCGGAGCGGTCGCGGCGGAGGCGTTGGCCGGCGATCGCTCCAAGCGGTGAAGGGGTCTCGCGTGCCCAGCGTAGCCGGCGGCTTCTTCACGGCCGACCGTGCGCAGAATCTCGTCGATTCGCCGGAGAAACTCGCCCGCCGTCGCGGGGCGTTTGCTCGGTTCCCGCTGCAGGCAATCGTCGACCAAAAACGCGAGCTGCAGTGGGATGTCGTCCCGCCGACCGATCAGCGACGGCGCCGGCTCCATGGCCTTGCGCGCCATGATCTCGATCGCCCCGCCTCCGACAAACGGCGGATCGCCCGTGAGCATCTCAAACACCACCACACCCAGCGCGTAGATGTCGAACGCCACGCTTGGAGGTTTGCCCATGGCCTGCTCGGGGGCCATGTACTCCGGCGTGCCGACGGATTGGCCGGGCCGGGTCAGGCGGGACACCGCGCCAGTGTCCTGCAGGAGCGCGGAGACGCCGAAATCCACTACCTTGACGAACTCGGCGTCGTCGCCGTCGTAGCGGGTCAGCATCACGTTTTCGGTCTTGAGATCGCGATGCACCACGTCGTTCGCGTGCGAAGCGTTGATGGCACATGCGATCGCGCGGGCGATCCGGCAGACGCGGCCGACCGGCATCGCACCGTGGTCGGCGAGTTCAGCGGCGAGCGTGGTGCCCGTGACGAACTCCATGACGAGATAGAACCGACCGTCGGGCAGTTCGGCGCAATCGAGGACTTTGACGATGTTCGGGTGCTCGGCGTAGTTCGTGAGCTTGGCCTCGTTGCGAAAGCGCCGGGCCAGCGCTGGATTGCGGCTCCACTGGAAGCGCAGCACTTTGATCGCCACGGTCCCGCCCGCCCGAAGGTTCTCAGCGAGGTAGACGCTACCCATCCCGCCGTGCCCGATCAGACCCAGCACGCGGTACCGCTCGCCGATGACCGTGTCCGGGGCGATCAGTTCATCGTCCGGGAGACTGCTCCCGTCGACCCCAGATCCGGATTCAGCCGTACTTATCATCGCTCGCTTCGCACCCAAAAGCTGCGTGACCGACCGTAACACCCCGTTTGTGGACGCGCAGCCAAAAAAGGGAGCGTCTTTGGCCGAGCGTGGCGCTGGATCGATGTTCACCGCCGCGGGCGTTTGCGGCCGGGACGGCCGGGCCGCCCGTCACCGGCGACGCGGCGGACTCGGTCGGCTGTCGCGGCGCGGCGGTGCGTCCTCGCGCGGCGGCCGGCCCGGGTCGACTTCAGCGTCGCGTGAGGGAACCGCGTTGACCGAGCCAGACACGTCAAACCAGCCGCGCCGACTCGACGCCCGGCCCGGGCCGCGACGGACCACGAGCACCGACACGGACCGCGTCGGGCGTCGGGTCGGCCGCGACGCCGTCAGCAGCGCTTGGTGGGGATGGGCCCGGCCAGTCGGCAGTTCAGGGGCCGGATTGGCAGACGTGGTCGACGCAACAATCCGCGTCGGCGCAACTCGAGCAGTCTTGCTGGTCGTCGAGCGGATCGCACTCGCGGCAACTCGGCGGCGGCAGACCGGCTTCGTCGACAATCCGCCCTGCTACAAAGAGCACGGGATCCGGCGCTGGGTGCAAATCCACCGGACCCGGGCCGTGATCGTAGCCACTGGCGAAACATGCGGTGCCATTCGAGAGCCCCTCGAGCTCGAGTTGGTACCGGCCCCAATGCAATGGGTCGCTGGTCAGCTGCATCACATCGCGGCAGGGCAGCGTGAGCGAACCATCGTCATCGACTGTGCCCTGGCCCACATGCAGCAGCTCTGGGCCAAGTGGCAGGCCCTCGTCGTCGAGGACGCGCAAACGCACAGTGTCGATGGCCAGGTTGCCGCCGAGGTGAGATGGTGGCCGACAACTGCGCAACGTGGCGTCGTCGTCCGCATCGCCGCGAAACAGAACAAACCCGCTCAGTGGTCGAACGATCGGGTTGAGGAAGTCGTCGCGGTCGAAGTCGACGTCCAGCTGGAGTGAGGCCCCCGGGTAAAACGTGGTGGAGGCGACCGGCTGGCTGAGCTCCTCGGCACAGCTGGCGAGGTCGCCGAGAGCCCCGGCCCCCGGCCTGGCCGCCACGACCGCGATCTCTCGCGCGGCTCGTCCGGCGGCAGGGTCGATGGTCAGGCGAACGACTTGGTACTGGTCGTTGCACGGCAGGCACTCGACCGCCTGGCCGTCGACTTTGATCGCCAGGTACGGCACGTCCAGGTCGCGGCACCGCAGCTGCGGGTGCTCGTTGAAGAACGTCGGTTTGAACGCCACTCGCGTGAATCCGTGCACAGCGGTGTGTTCATCGCCAGCCGGGTTGTCTTGACAGGAGGGATCGACGAGATCGACGAGCCCGTCTTCGTCGTTGTCGAGACCGTCTTCGCATGCCGTTGGCGAGGGGATGTAGACCGGATCGAGGTCGATCGTGGCATTTTCCTCCACGACGAACGGCTCAGTTCTGACCTCCGAGCGCGAATAGCTTCGTTGCCCTCGGACGAGGCCGGTGAGGACGAGTTCGTAGGTGCCCGCGTCGAGGGCCGGACCGTCCAGCATGGCCTGCTCCTCCTGGAACGCTCGCGGAAAACACGGAAAACGCTGCTCGGCGACCGGAATGGAGGCCTCGGTGCCGTCCTCGGTTGCCTCGCCATCGGCGCCGCGTGGGGCGGTCTCCGTTGCGAACGCCTGGACCCAAACCTCGTCAAGCCCGACCTCGGAACACTGGGTGCGACGGGTCAAGGACCGGGTCTGGTTGTCGCGTTGCTCGATCCCCCAGCGCAGACGGTAGCTCGGCGGCTCTTGGCAGGCGCCCAGGAGGCCGACCAAGGAGGAGACGGCCAGCGCGCGGGGTATCATGGGCGACGCAGTCATCGGGAGCGGCTCGGGGCGCAGCGGCAAGACCGACCGTCTAACACCCTAACGCGGCTAGATCCAGCGGGAACACTCCGGTCCGGCCGTCGTGGCGAAGCGTCGCCTGGCAGCTTCGGTTGCCATCCAATGTGATGACCAGCCGGTAATCGCCGCGATCCAGGACCGGGAAGGAGTGCAGGCCACCGAGCTCCGCGCAGTCATGGACCTGGTCATTGAGGAGCAAGGCACGATCGCTGGCCAGGTTCACCCGGTAGCTCGACGTTTCTGTCTCGTCGTCGACCGCGACAAGGGTGGTCTCCACGTCTGCGTACTCCAAGCGGGCCTGAAACGAGTGGCAAGTTTGTTCGCCTCGCAGGTCGATCACCAGGTTGAACGCGTCGGGCCGAAACTGGAAGTGCAGCAGTTCGAGCGCGTCGGCGATGACCGAGACCTCGGTGTGCACGTCGTCCAGCACGAGCGGGATCCCGGTCGCACCGCGCCGACTGGGATCGTCCATCGCGGTGGCGTGTATCGCGTAGGTTCCCGGTCGCAGATCGAGGAAGATGTTGCTCAGCGTCAGATACCGCTCTTGCTCCGTGCGGAACCCCTCGTCGCACGAGAAGTCGTAGGCAGCGGCCCGGTCGCTGTCGTCGACGTCCTCGATCTCCAAGTGCACGTCGGTGGCGAACGCTCCGGCACAGCGGCGAATCGCCTCGGGAGACTCGGTGTCGGCGGTGTTGACCTCGTCGAACTGCCAGCTGAACTCGATGCCGCTGACCGCCGGATCGGGCAACACGCAGGCTCCCATCGTCGCCGAGACGAGCAGCCCCGCGCCGCAGAGGACCACGCGGCGAGGGAGGGGCAACAAGCGACGGATTGGTTCACACGTCGGGGTCACGGCAAAGCTCCAAGTCGAGTCGAGGACTTTCGCTGAGATCGACGTTATGCACCACGAACTGATAAACGGATAGGTCGGTCAGCGCACCGCCGCTGACCCGCCGGCGCCGCGGCCCCGGCACGCCGATACACTGGCTCGACGCGATAAACCAGGTGCCGCGTGCAGGCACCACCACCACTTCCGCGGTCACCAGGTACGGTTCGTCCGCGGCGGGGACATCGGTGAGCGTGTGTCGTCCGTGCACGCAGCGGAAGTGGGCGGGCGCGATCACCTGGCAGGCTTCGGCCTCCGCCGTGGTTTCAGCTGCGCTGGCGCAGTCCGGGTCGGAGAGCGTCAGTTGCACAATCAGGTCGGCGGTGGTGGGCCCGTCGGCATCTCGCGCGGGCAATCGGCAGCTGTCTTTGCGCAGATCGCTCGGCACGTACGCCTGGGTGTTGCGGTCCACGAACACCCAGTTGAGCTCGACTTGGCCCACATCGGCGGTGCAGCCGGAGCCCCCGATCGTTCCCGCCAGCCCCGTCAGGATCCGGGCGTGGGCACGTGTGCGCTTGCGAACCACCCGGGAGAGCATAGCAAGCCGGCCTCGCGGGTTCGATTGACCCCCGCGCCGTGCCGCGTGTAGCCTTCGCGCGCCGTGCTTGTCGCTGATTTGGCCTTCTCCGTACCGGCTTTGCTGGCCGCCGTAGACCTCGTCAAGCTGCTCGCGGCGTCGCAAGGCATCGTGCTCGGCGTGGTGATCATGCTGCTGACGCTGGTCGCGCTGTGTTGCTTCGTCATTCTCTACAAGTTGATCCACATCAGTCAGGCGCAGTCGCAGTCGATTTCGTTTCTCGACCGATTCTGGGAGAGCAAACACCTCGATGGGATCTATCGCGATACGGAGAACCTCAAGTACAGCCCGCTCGCGCAGATGTTTCGCGCGGGGTACATCGAGCTGTCGAAGGTGAAGAAGACGTCCGGCCGCGGCGACTCCATGCACGACAAAATGGAGGACACCGCCAACATCGAGCGCGCACTGCACCGAGCGCGGGTCAGCGAGATGACCAAGCTCGAGAACCTGCTCCCGTTCCTGGCCACCACCGGCTCGGCCGCGCCGTTTATCGGCTTGTTCGGCACGGTATGGGGCATTATGGACGCGTTTTTGAGCATCGCGGCTCAAGGCAGCGCGGAGCTTAGCGAAGTCGCGCAGCCCATCGCAGAGGCCCTGGTGACCACGGCGTTGGCGCTAGCGAGTGCGGTCCCCGCCGTGGTGGCGTACAACTACTTCAATCGCCGGCTCAAGGTGTTGTCCGCCGAGATGCAGACCTTCGCGTCGGACTACCTCAACATCATTCGCCGGCACTTTTTCTAGCCTGAGTTCCGGCCACGATGCTTCGCTTCACCTGCGCGGGTCGGCTGAGGAAGAGCGTGGGCGCCGCCGAGAGAGGGAGCTAAGTGGCCGGTATTATTACATCGAGCGACGCGGCCGCGGGGGATGAACCTTTGGCGGCGATCAACGTTACATCGTTGGTCGACGTGATGTTTTGCCTGCTCATCATGTTCATGGTCGCGACCCCGTTGATGTCCAAGGCGCAACGGGTGGAGTTGCCCAAGGCCCCCGGGGCCAAGATCTCGGCGGAGGCCTTCAAGTTCAGCTTCATCACCATCGATGCGTCCGGTCAGGTCTTCGTCGGGGATCTTCCGTTGGCACGTGACACGGAGAAGATGACGGAGGAGCTATCGACCAACGCTCGACTCAAAGAGCAGGGAATGGCGTTCATCCAGGGCGACGCGAAGGTGCCATATGAGCGCATCGTCGACGTGCTGGTTGCGCTCAAGCAAGCCGGCATCGCCGACGTCGGTTTCGTGACCGATCCGAGGGTGGGTAAGACGCGATGAGTGGTGTACGACCCGTGCGCACCGTCCCCGCGATCTTGTCGCCGCTGACGGCGGTGTGGGGAGAGGTCCGGTCGCTGTTCTCGGTGCCGCTGGCGTTCATCGGAGGGTTTCTGGGCACCATCATCGTCTGCGCGGGGGCGGTGGCGCTGGTGTTTTGGGCGCCCAACTTCGCGCTCGCGTCCGGCGAGGAAGAAGACGACGAGTTTGAACTCGAGTTTCAGCCGGGCGCGCTGGTTCGGCTCGGAAAGAAGCTCGATGAGAAGGATCTGCCCGAGAAAATCATCGTCCAAGAGACCTATGTGGAGGAGCAGGCGGTCACCGAGGCGCTGACCAAAGACGACAAGAAACAGCCCGACCCCGAGCCGAAGAAGAAGGACGAAACCACCAAGAAGCCGAAGAACAAGCCGTCGAAAAAGAAGACCGGGAAGAAGTCCGACCACGAGCAGAAGTCCAACAACCCGTGGAATGATCTGCCGACGGTCGATCAGCTCCCGGGCGATCCGTTCGGCGATCCCGCGGGCTGGTCCGACATGGTCAAAGAAGGCGATCCATGGGCCACGTCGGTCATGAAGGCCCTCAACAACATGCGGGTCCCGTCGTGGGCGGCTCAGTCCAAGCAGGGCCAGTACGGTTTCAAGCTCAAGATCTGCAAAGACGGGCGAGTCGACCAGGTCCTGCAAAAGCAAAGCTCGGGCAATGCCGAGCTGGACGGCGCGGTCCGAGCCGAACTGCTCAAACTCCAGATTCCACGGCCGCCCGCATCGGTTATCAAGCAGATGAAGGGCTCGTGCGTCACGCTCAAGTACACGTTTATCTGGCGCGCGGGACGGGTCAAGTAGCGGGCCGTTCTGGCGAGTTCACCGGCTCGCCGAGGGGGTTGCTCGCTGCCGTCGAGGCGATGGATCACGACGCGGGCGAGTCGCAGCCTTCGCCGACGTCTCCGCGACTTGCGGGCAAGGACGGTGAGTGCAGCCGGGGCGACGCGCGGGGCGACGCGTCCGAACGGCGTGGGCCACCCGGGCAACCCCGGACTCGGGGCGCGACAGCTCCTCGATGGTCGAAGCGCTGCGCAGGTGGCGTGTTCACGGCGCGACTCGTCGCGCTCGTGCGGTCGGATTCGGTAGCGAACGAGCAAGCGAGCCGGTCGACGAGCTCGACCCCGTGCGCGTGCCCTTTCCTGCCCCCGTCGGGACGGGTATGGTTCCCGTGAGCGCAGGTACCTTATGAAGCTTTCTTTGGTCGGCACTTCGTTTCTTGCCACGGCCCTCGTTGCTGGGGCGTTTTGGGCCGGTTCGCCGGTTGCGGTCGCGAATGCGAACAACGCGTCCCAGCCCACGACCGTTGACGGTCAGTTTCGGTTGCTTCGCGTGGGCATCCCGGCCGATGGCCGGATCGGCGACCTTTTGCGCAAGAACGCTCAGATCTCCAGCGGCTTCGAAGTGATCGATCGTCGCAGCATGGGCGCGCTCGCGAAGGCGCAGTCGTTTAGCGCCAAGGGCTGGAGCGCGCTGGGAGCCGATGTGGTGATCTTGGCGGATACCTCGGGCGCGCAGATCAAGCTGCGGATGTACGAGTTGTCCAAAGGCGAGCGCCCGGTGTTGTCGCGCGGCTACGCCAAAGACGAGCTGGTCGCCGCGAACAAGTTCATGAACGAGGTGATCAACCACTACACCGGGGAACCCGGGGTGTTCGGGTCCCGCATCGCGTTCGTCCGCACCCAGCGTCGGCCGAGTGTGAGCAAGAACGTGCAAAGCGTCGAGATGAACGGCGAGGCCCCGGCCGCGATCACCAGCAATCGCTCGCTCAACATCTTGCCGTCGATCGGCCCCGGCGGGCAGGTGTTGTTCACCAGCTACGCCAAGCGCAACCCCGATCTGTGGGTCAGCCGAGGCGGCGGGCAGCCGCAGCGGATCAGCAAGTATCCCGGCCTCAATCTCGGCGGGGTCATGAGTCCCGACGGCGGCACCATCGTGGTGGCTCTGTCGAAAGACGGCAACTCGGAGCTGTACGCGCTCAACCCGAGCGGCGGGATCAAGGCCCGCTTGACCAACAACTCCGCCATCGACGGGTCGCCGTCATTTAGCAGCGGCGGACAGATCGCGTTCGTGTCGAGTCGGGCTGGCGGTCCGCAGATCTTTCGCATGAGCGCGGCGGGCGGCCAGGCCGCGCGCGTGACCAAGAAGGGCACCTACAACCAGTCTCCAGACTGGAGCCAAGGCCGGTCGTCGGGGCAGTGGATCGCCTACACGGGGCGCGATTCCTCGAACCGGTACGATATCTTCAAGGTGAACGTCCAGACCGGAGCCCTCGTTCGTCTCACACAAAATCCGGGACGCAACCTCGATCCGAGTTGGAGTCCGGATGGGCGTTTGATCTCGTACTACCGCGACGGCGGCGTGTTCGTGGCGAACTCGGACGGGAACAACCAAGTTCAGGTCGTGCGTGGGGCCACGACCCCCGACTGGGGCCCGCGGGCGTACTAGACCGGCCTCTATTCGGCTCGACGCGGACGGGGACGCATGCCACGGCGAGACGCGGTCAGGCTTTCCGCACTGGGGGTGGCCACCCCTCGCCGGACGGCGTCGGCTCATTGCGCGCGAGCGCTGTCCGGCTGGCTCGTGGCGGGGTTGGCCTGCGCGCCGCCCATCGCCGCAACCCCGTACCCCACGGCCGAGCCGCCGGCCGAGAGTGAGGCGGACGACGGCCGTGTGCCGGCCCGCCCGCCTCATACGGCGCAGTTCGGGGATCGCCAGATCGCGTTGCAGCCCTTCGTCAGCGGGTTTCCGTACGGCGAGTTCTCCGTCGATCTGAAGAACGAGGTGATGTTCTACCTCGAGCAGGGCTCGCGCTACACCTTGCGTCGACTTGAGTTGGGCGATCTCAACTCGACATCTGTGGACCTGGGCCAAGGCACGCCCGTCACAGACATTGACTGGTCGCAACGTGGCCTGCGCGCCGTCAAGTACGAGGCTTCGCGACGGCGCACATGGCTACTCGCCGACACCGGCAACGACGAGCGCTGGAACTTGTTCGCGCTCGAGCCGGGCACCCCCTCGCTGCAGCCCGTCACCGACACCGACTACATCTACGGTTTCGGCCTCAGTGACGACGAATCGAAGCTGGCCTACATCGGACGGGCTGGCGCCCGGGCGCCGTTTGAAACTTGTGTGTTTGTCCGGGACTTGGCCGCGGGCACCGAGAAAAAGCTCATTTGTGACGAACCGGCGCTGCGATTCACGTGGGGGACCGTGCAGTTTTCGCCCGACAACCGTGAGTTGTACGTCGTGGCCCAACGCGACGGCGATCGTGCGCGGGGCCAGATCGTGCGGTTGAACGTGGCGAAACCCGACGATCGCCCACGCTTCGTCACGGACCGCGAGATCCCGCGATTTTCCCCCTGGTTGCTAGAAGGCTGGCACCGGGGCGAAGAGCTTGTGTTCGTGGCGGACGACGATGGCTATCGCAACGTCTACGTCTACTCTCGCAAACTCGACAAGGTCCGCCAGATCACGCGTTTTGTCGATGACGTCACCACGGCCGCGCTCGTCGACGAGGGCGTGTTTGTGGCTCACGGAACCCCGAAGCAAACGTCCATCGAGGTCGTCGACCTCGCGAGCGGGAGCTCGGCGGTTCGGGCCAGCGTGGCCGGGGATGTCACCGTGCTCGATGCCCACGGCGAACACATCATGTGGGCCCGCGAGGCACCCGATCTGGTGTTTGAGGCGGTGCTGAGCCGAGCGTCTCGCGCCGAACAGGCGGTGGAGCTGCGCAACCGCAAGGTCGTGGCGTTGGACGAGAAGCTGGTGGGCGAGGTCGTGCAGTGCCGGGCCGAAGCCGTCGAGATCCCCACCTTCGACGTCGACGCGGCCACCGGCAAGCAGCGTTTGTTACACGCCTTCGTGCTCCATCCCCAGTCGCCGCTGCCGTCCGAGGAGACACTCGTGATGGTGCGGGCGTTCTACGGGGGGGCCAACGAGTATAACCGCGACGATCAGGTCTTGTGTGCCGCGGGCATCACGTTGATCTCCCCGGCTGTCCGCGGTTCGTGGGGCTTTGGGCGCAGCTTCTACGCGCTCAACGACAAAGATCTCGGTGGCGATGAGATTGTCGACCTCTTCCACGTCGCGCGGTGGGCCGAGCGTCGCTTCGAGGTCCAGGCGGATCGGGTGGGGGTTTACGGGCGCAGTCACGGGGGCTACGCCACCATGCGGGCGATGACGTTCCCCCCGGAAACCAACGACCGCCAGGACAGCTACCCGTTCGGCTTCGGTCTGGCTGAGGCTGGGTTCTCGGACATTGAGGCGTTTTACCGGGCCAGCAACATCCCCGACTGGGTGCGGCTCGAAGCGGGCGATCCAGCCACGCCGGAGGGCAAAGCCAAGCTGGCCGAGCGCAGCCCGATCAATCATGTCGACCGCCTTTCGGCGCCGATCTTCTTGCTGCACGGCGCGAATGATCAGCGAGTGCCTGTGGCGGGAAGCCGGGCGTTCGCCAAGCGGGCCGAGGCGGCCGGCAAGCGGGTGGTCTACGTCGAGGTGGAAGGCCAGGGTCACCACATCGAGGGGCTCGATCGGATCGCCGCCGCCTTTCAGGCGCGATTCGATTTTCTCGCCAGCTATCGCAACCTGCGCTAGCTCATGCGACACCGCGGTCGCGCGCCGGCGCCGGCGTTGCGTCGACGTGGGCTGCCGCCAGCGCGGGCGAGAGTCCAGGCCAGGCCCCCCCGGGCGGTCGCGCAGCCGAGTCAGACCCCGATCTTGCGCAGGACGAGCAACGGGCCCGCGGGGTTGGTGTCGTCGCGCAGGTCGATGCTTGCTTCGACACACCAGTCTTTGTCGTCGTTGGGGTCGACGAGGATCTGTCGCACCCGCCACTGGTGATCCCCTTGGGTGGTGATCAGGGTGTGTTCGGCCAGCCGGGCCCGATGGTCGAACACGAGTTCGGCGTGCTCGTCGTAGTAGGCCGACATTGCGGTCTCCAGCCGTGTGACGTCCCAGGGATCTTCCTCGTCCGGTCGTAGGTAGCCCAGCACCACGTCGTATTCGCGCCGCGACAAGGCGGCCACGAGTTGGTGAAGCTCCGCACGAACCCGGGCCCGAAAGCCGCGGGTGTCCTGGGAGATGTCGACGACGACCTCTTCGTCATCCGCGCGTTCGTGGGATGGGGCCAACGGGTCGGCCCCGAGCATCTGCTCCCACTCCTGAGCCAGACTCGAGTCGATGTGCATCAGCGTCGCGCGCAGATACGCGATGACATCCACCACCGCGTCCGTTTTGAACGAGTCCGGAACGTTTTGGACCAAGGTCTTGTAGGCCTGCGTCAGATAACGCAGCAGCACGCCCTCCATGCGAGCCAGACCGAACTCTCGTACGTACTCGTGAAACGATACGCAGCGCTCGAACATATCGCGGGCGATCGACTTGGGGCGAATGTTCTCGTGTTGAAGCCAGGGATGCCGGGCGGCAAACGCATTGAAGGCTTCGTAGATGAACTCGGCGTTGGGCTTGGGATAGGTCAGCTGCTCGAGCTCGGCCATCCGTTGCTCGTACTCCACCCCATCGGCTTTCATCTCGGCGACGCGATCCGTCTTAATCTTTGCGAGTTGCTGGCGCAAAATCGCGTCGGGGTTTTCTAAGATGCTCTCGACGCAGCTCACGGCGTCGAGTGCAAAGGTCTCCGCGCTCGGATCGAGTAGCGAGAGGGCTTCGAGCAGGTACAACGACAGCGTGTGATACAGCGAAAACTCTCGCTGCAAGTCGGCGGCAAGGGAGACAGTGTGGCCTCGCTGGCCCGAGCGGGGCTCCAGCGAGACGATTCCCGCGCCACGCAGAGCGCGAAACAAAGTGGCGCCGGTCTTTCGCAGCCGCGACTGTCGTCCTGGTCGTTCGTAGCTATCGGCGATCAGTTGTACGAGCGCTCGGTAGCCGACGACGTTCGCGGGTCGGTCGGCCATCTGCGCGGCTGGCCGCTGCAGCAAGCTGAGCAGCATGCCGTGGTCCACCCGAAAGCGCGAGACGAGGTCCTCGGGCTCCGCGGTTTGCAGCCGTTCGAACGTGGCGGCATCCCAGGGGACGTAGCCGCGCTCGGGGGGTTTCTTGCGCACAAACTTGCGCTTCTTTCCGCCGCTGTCGGCTTTGGCCTCGAGACGGCGGTTTTCGATGACATGCTCGGGAGCCTGCGCGACCACCCAACCGTGCGAATCATAGCCTTTGCGCCCCGCTCGACCGGCGATCTGACGAAAATCGCGGACGCTCAGGATCGACGTTCCAGATCCATCATATTTACAAAGTTTCGTGAAGAGCACCGTGCGAATAGGGATATTGATCCCCACGCCCAACGTGTCGGTGCCCGAGATCACCCGAAGTAGTCCCTGCTGAGCCAAGCGTTCGACCAGCAGCCGGTATCGAGGCAACAGCCCGGCGTGGTGAATACCGACGCCGGCTTTAAGAAAGCGCTGCACGTCTTTGCCGTAGGGGCTGTCAAACCGGTAGCCCCTCAGTTCGGCGTTGATCGCGGCTCGCTGGTCCTTATCGACGACGTTGGTGCTGGTCAGGCCTTGCGCTTGTTCGGCAGCCTCACGCTGGGTGAAGTTGACGACGTAGATTGGCGCTTTGTCCTCGGCGATGAGCTTGGCAATCGTTTCGTGAATCGGCTGTTCACTGTACGAGAAGTCGAGCGGGACCGGCCGGGTGGCAGAGCGGATGACGCTTACCGGGCGACCCGTGGCGCGCTCCAGCGTGGTCTCGAAGACGCTGGTATCGCCCAAGGTGGCGGACATCAACACAAACGACGCCCACGGCATGGCGATCAGTGGCACTTGCCAGGCCACCCCGCGGTCGGGGTCGGCGTAGTAGTGAAACTCGTCCATGATCACGTTGTCGACGGTGAGCGCCGAGCCTTCGCGCAAGACGAGGTTGCTGAGGATCTCCGCGGTGCCGCAGACAATCGGTGCGTCGCGGTTGATCGAGGCGTCGCCGGTCATCAGGCCCACATTCTCCGCGCCGAATAGCTGACACAGCTCGAAGAACTTCTCGCTGACGAGGGCCTTGATCGGCGACGTGTAAAACGAGCGGCCGCCGCGGCACATCGAGCGAAAGTGAGAGGCGGTCGCGACCAGCGATTTGCCCGACCCGGTGGGGGTATTGACAATCAAGTGTTGCCCGGCGACGTGGTCGAGCACCGCTTGTTCCTGGGCGGGGTAGAGCTCGATACCTGTGTCGGCCGCCCACTCGAGAAACTGCTCGAGGATCTCGTCTTCGTCGGGGCGACGGCCACGAGGCACGCGGTCGAGTAGCCGCGGCGTGGCGGGATCGGTCGCCATCAGGCCGCGGCTCGACGGTCGCTGGGGAGCCAACGGGGTGGCGCCGCGATGAGGCTCAGTCGAGGCAGTGCGCGTCGAGAGGCGGTCGAAAGCGCCGGGCGGCGGGAGATGAGCAGCGGCATCGGTTCGAACGCGCGGGGAGACGAGAGGGGGCAGAGCACGGGCAGTGGCGGTGGCAGAGTGCCCGCCGGCCGACGCTCGAGTTTTCTCACAGGGTCTCGATCGCTGGAAACCAACGGCGCCCGGGCTGCGTACGGTGCGCGGCTACGCGTCGAGGACCGCGTAGGTGGTGGGGTCGTCCACCCCGGCCCGGGCAAAACCTCGGCGTCGGAGCTGGCAGCTGTCGCAAGTGCCGCATGCGACGACGCCGGGGGAGCCCTTCGCGGCGGAGGGCGCGTAGCAGCTGATCGTGTCGGCGTAGTCGACCCCTAACTGCAGGCCCCAGGCGATGATCTCGTGTTTGCTCAGGTTGAGCAGCGGCGCGACGATCTCGAGTTGGGGCCCCCCGTCGGCCGCCCGCGTGCCCAAGTTGGCGGTGGCCCGGAACGACTCGAAGAACGCGGGGCGGCAGTCGGGGTAGCCCGAGTAGTCCAACACATTGGCGCCGATCCAGATCTCTTGTGCGTCCAAGCTCTCGGCCCACGCGGTGGCATAGGCCAAAAACAAGAGATTGCGGGCTGGCACGTAGGTGACTGGCACCTCGCCGCGGTCCTGAACGTCGCGGGCCCGCGGCACCTCAATCGCGCTTTGGGTGACCAATGCCGTGGCGTTGCTGACCATGCTGGCGAAGTCGTGCAGGGCGACGACTCGATGGTCCCGGACCGACCAGCGCTGGGCCTGCCGCCGGGCGCAGCCGAGCTCGGAGGCGTGTCGTTGCCCGTAGTCGAAGCTCAACGCGTAGACGGCTCGGCCTTGGGCTCGCGCCGCTGCGAGCACGGTGGTGGAGTCGAGGCCACCGCTGACGAGCACCACGGCCGCCGGCGGGACGACGGTATCGGGAGTGACGGACGGCAAGGGGGCCATCGTGACCCGGACGCGCACGGGCTACAAGCGGATCGGGTGGCGGGCGGCCGTCGACTCGTCGGTGCGGGCGGTTGCTCGCGCTCGAACGAGGCGAACGAGCCCCGCTCGTGGCGCTGGTCGGTCCTGAGTGGGCGTCCGGCCGGCCCCCCGGGGCTCACGGAAGATGCGCGAGCCACCGCAGAGAGCGGTCCGTCGCACGTGAGAGCATGCTCGCCGCCAGCGCGAGGCCGACGTGGTCGTCGTGACCGCTTGGGACGTCTCTGGTACAAGTGCCGCCGTTTATGGGTCTGCTCGACCTCATTTTGCGCCGCGGCAACCGACTCCCGCGAGATCAGGTGACGCGGCTTTCACGGCGGGCGCGTGCGGCAAGCAAGGCCGAAGTGGCCGCGATGCACACGGCGATCGAGAAGATCTCGGCGCTCCCCGGGCTGGCCGACGTCAACCGCACGAAACGCGTTCCCAAGGGGTTCTACGGCGCCGTGGACGAGCTCGTGCGGCTGTACGACGAGTACTTGACCAAGGTGCGTCACGAGATGGGCCTCGAGGAGGCGGCCGTTGCCGGGCAGGGTGAAGGTGTCGCGGCCTGTCACGACGTGCCGATGGGCGTCGCCGGCATCGAGTCGCTGAACATCTACCGCCACGCTCGCACGTGGAAGGACTTCCCTCAGGTCGCCCAACGGTTGGGGGAGGCGAGCGAGAAGCTGTTCCAGGAGATTCAGTCTCGCCACAAGGGAAAAGACCCCGAAAAGATTCGCATGACCGGGAAGGCCGTGTTCGACGGGCGTCGGGCGTTCGCCAAAACAGCGACACCGTGCCCCTTCCTCGACGCGAATCGGAGCAAGTGCCGCATTTGGGATCGGCGACCGATCGTGTGCCGTATGCACCATTTGCCCCACAACCCGGACTGGGCGCATCCCCAGCACCCGCGTTTCGACGATCTGAAGGCCAAGAACCTGCGCCTGCCGGTGCGCCAACAGCTGGAGCTGACGCGAATCGACAAGCGCATGGAGTTACAGGCCTCGCCGTTTCTCCATGTGGGTGTGATGCAGTTGCTGAACCTGGCCGGCGGCGAGTTGATCCCGGAGGTCGGCGAAGCGGCGCGTCGGATGGGGCAAGATGGTCGTGTTGCGCAGCGAGCCAACCGCAACGTGCGACACGCCAAGAAGTTCAAGAAGAGGAAATAGCGTTCCGAGGTGCCGTCGTCGTCTTCAACCGTCGTCGGCTGCAGACGCTCGGTCGGCCGGCGATTCCGGACGGGCCGGCGCGGCCGGGTTGGCCGACGTGCCGCCGTCGGCCGGCGAGCCCTCGTCGGCCGGCGAGCCCTCGTCGGCCGGCCGCGTGTGCACACAGCGAGCCGCCAACGCCTCGTCGCTTGCGGCGTCGATTCGTGACCAGGCTGGCTCGGCGGGATCGGCTTGGTGTGCGGCCCCCGTGTTCAGCCAGAACGGGCCCGGGCCACGGAACACCTCTGCGACCGCGCGGACGTCCGCGAGCGTCGGCAAGCGCCAGTCGGTGAGTCGCTCGCCGGTGCGCTCGTCTGTCACGGCGAGGTGTCGGCAGTATGCTTTGGCCTCGCGGTGGTCGGTGGCCTCCGCGACCCCGCCGAATACGGCCAAGCCGGCCCGAGTGACGAAGGCCGGAAACATCGGTGGCGAATCGATGGCGTCCAAGCGCGGGGTATCGGTGGCGAGATCGGCTGCGCAGCGGAAGCCGAGCCGGGGCGAGACGGACACGATGGTCCAGTCTTCCGGTGATTGCTGCGGTGCGAACTCGAGGAGTTCCCCGTAGCCGGCGCGGCGACTGCCGGCCTCTTGGGTCTTGATCACGTAACGAGGCCCGGCGTCTGTACAGCTCGCGTCGGCCTCGGGCCCACAACGAGCGGCACGTTCCCAGCGGCGCATCGCCAGGGCCAACGGCCCGTTGGCCCGACGAAAGTCCTTTTCCACGAAGTCCATCAGCGCCGCGTCGGGATCGTACTCGTCCGCAACCCACTCGAGGGCTGACAGCCCCATGTCGTAGATCCCGAAGTAGCTCTCCGTCATGCGATGAGCTCCCACCGGGATCAGCTTGAGTGGCGTATCGTCGCGAAACCTGCCGCCCCACGGGAACCGGCGGCCATCCGGGCCTCGAGCCGCGAACTCCCACTCGAGCTCGGTGGGCAAGCGTCCCTGGCGGGCCTCACAGAACCGTTGGGCTTGTTCGTGTGTGACGCAGGTTTGGGGCAAGCGACGCATGAGCTCGTCGGGCAGGGTTTGGCCCCGGGCGCCATCGTCTCCATCCGGACAGCGTGCCCGGGCGCAACGGCCTTCCTCAACGCACTGCGCGTACGCGGCCCGGGTGACCGGCACGACATCGATCCAAAACCCCTTGGCGTCCACGACCCGTGGAGGGTGCCCCGACCACCGCACGCTCGGTGATTCACGGCTCGGCTTGGCATCGAAACTGTTTGCTGTGGAACCGAATACCAGGCGACCGAACGGGAGTTGAACGCGTTGGACATAGCCCGCATCGGCAACCGGCAACGCGCGGCAGGTGCCATCTTTCTGACGCGGGTGCTTGGCATCACAAACCGGCTCGTTCGAGTCTTTCTGGCGCGGTGTCGCTGCTGGTTTTCGCTCACCAGCGATCGGTTCGGGGACGCGCGCGGGCTCGTCGAGGGCGGCAAAGCGTGCGGACTCGGAAGCCTGACAGGCGATCACACCGGTTGTGGCCAGGGCAAGGGGCAGATGACGGAAGGCAGGATGCAGGCTCATGAGGCGCGGGGCAGCATAAACCGGCGTGGCCGCGATGCCGACGTGTGACAGCTTGGCGCCTAGGGCGCCTCACAGAAGACGCCGACATTGAGCCCCGAAAACGACGTTCACGGATCTCGCGCGACAACCCGCCTGCGCTCTGATACCGGCCAACGCGGCCACCGCCGCGGGTGCGATCGACTCTGCTCACCAGCGAGCAGAAGCGGCCAGCACTGGGCTTTTGGGCTTTGATGGGGCCTACGTATGCCGCGGCGTGTAACGTTCGTGGCGTGGCGGCGGTTCTCCCCTTTTCGGCCGAGCGTGTGCCCGGAGAAACTTGCCCACGCACCCTCGGTCAAGGTGACCACTGGCGTCGCGGCAAAAATGGCCCATCCTAAAGTACGGACGCCAGCCAGTAGCCGAGCGCCCAAGAGGGTAAAGCCATGAGTTTGCTAGCCAACATCGATCATCTTGCTGCCGCGAATGGAATCGAGGCGGTGAACGTGGTCACGACCGCGGGCTCGCGTGAAGCACGCGGATCACAGTCGTGGCACGAGCTGCTTTCTGGATCCATTCATTTGTTCCAAATGACGGCAGAGAGCTCAATACGCTTGGTCGTCGGAAGCCATACCGTCGTCGTGCAACGCGAGAACGAGGAAACCGTTGCCGTCGTTTTGCCGACTGGGCACGCCATTGCCAAGTCGCTGCGACGCATGATTCGTCGCATGGCGAAGAAAGACCGCGGCCCGCTGCGTCCGCAGCCACCGGCTGCACCGCAGCCGGTGGTGCAGCACCACAGTCCTCCCGTACCCGCTCCGGCTCACGGGCCCGGGCCCGGGCCAGCTCCGGCCGCACCCGAGGTCAATCAGCCCACTCCGCCGGATCCGACTCGGATGGGCGGCCTGCCCGGCAACTACAACTTCTAGCCGTCGGTCGACGCGGTGCGGTCGGGCGCTTGCTCGACCGGACTCGGGTCGACCCATTGGATATGGCGCGGGCGATAGCTGGCCGATTGTAGCTCGTCCTCGCTGACCACCGGCACGTAGGGACTGGCGTTCAAGAATAGTTCGGCGAAGGTCGGTCTGGCTTTCGCCGAACTCGCGATGGCGACAGGGCGGCCGTCGTTGCTTCCTCCCGCGAGCATCCACCGTCGCCACTCGTCATGCCGGTGCGACGGCGCTGCGAGTCGAGCGCGGTACGAGGCGGACACGGGCGGGCTGCACTCGAGCACGATCTGCTCGAACGCAGGCGTGGGTCGGCGCCAAAGTCCGTGCGTCTCGAGAGCCCCCAGTTGAGCGGGAAGCCAGCGCGGCGCATCGCGGGTTCGCACGAGTTCGACGAGTTCTTCGGGCAAGCAGTGACCTTCACGGAACGCCGGGTCGGTGGCGGCGAGCTGCAACAGCCAGTCCATGGGAGGCAGCCCACTGCGTCCGCGGAGCAGCGCTTGGCACAGCCGACACAGCAGGGGGCGGTCGATGAATCGGGTCGCCTCGGCGACCACCGCGGGCTTGGTGCGACTCACCCGTTCGATCAGTCGTTCGATCAGCTGCAAGTCACAGAGCGCGGGGGCGTAGTCGAGGAGGGCCCGGTATCCACCTTGGATCAGTTCGGGTTCCGCCCGAGACGACGCCAGCGGCACTCGGGCGATGCGAGTCATGTCGTGATGGATGATAGCGGTGTTGGCGGGGCCACCCCAGCGGGCGACGAGGGCCGGAAGGTCGAGGCTTAGCGTGTCCTGACAGCGGGCTCGGACCTCGGCGAGCCCCCGGTTGAGTCGGGCCACGTCCGAGAAGTTCTCCTTGGCTACAGTGAACACGACGGGCGCGACCTCCGGGCTCACTGGGGATTCGCGCCGACGGCTTCCAGCGCCGGCTGCAGCCGCGAACAACCCCAGCCCAGTGACGACGAACACGGTGGTTGGCATCTGGGGCACCACGGCGAGTGTCAACAGTAGTGCGCCGGGGATGACGAACATACTCGGTTCTACCCACCGGTCCGACGGCGATTCGCGCTCGACTCGGGCCACGAGCAAGCTGGCCGCGAGGCTTACGAGGAGGGCCGGCACTTGCGTCACCAAGCCGTCGCCGATGGTGAGACGACCAAACCGGTCGAGGCTATCCGCAACGGTCAGATCGAAACGGCCGACGCCGACGGCCAGACCGCCGATGAGGTTGATGGCGGTGATGCAGACGCCGGCCACGGCGTCGTGACGCACGAACCGGATGGCACCGTCCATGGCCCCGTGGAACATCGACTGAGTTCGCAGCGAGTGGCGGAGCTCCTGAGCGCGGCTCGCCGTGATGGCATTGAGTCGCAAGTCGGCATCAATTGCTGCTTGCCGCCCTGGCAGCGCATCGAGTGCGAAACGTGCGGTGACCTCGGCGACTCGTTCTGCGCCACGGGCCACGACGAGGTACTGCACCAACGTCACGACGCTGAAGATGACCGCGCCGACCACCAGGTCGCGGCGCACGGTGACGTCGGCGAATGCATCGACCACCCGGCCGGCATCCGCTTGGCTGAGAATCAACCGCGTGGTCGAGACGTTGAGCGCCAGGCGGTACAAGGTGGCGAGCACGATCAGTCGCGGAAACACCGTTAGCTGGTCGATTCGCTCCACTCGCATCGCGGCGACGAGTAAGAACACTCCCCCGGCCAGGCTCAGCGCCAGCAGTGCGTCGACGATCGGAGTCGGCAGGGGGACCAGAACGCAGCCGACGAGGGCGACCACGATCGCGGCGGGGCCCATTCGGCCGAGCTCTCGGGCCGGTTTCGACCGCGACCACCACCGTAATCGGCTTGCCGGTCGAAACCCATTCCACATTGGACCGACGCTAGCATGAGAGTGCGTGACACGACTGCGAACGTTGCGACATCGCAGCGTCTCTCAGAATCGGTCCGGCGGCCTGGTCGGTCGTGGGGACACGACGCCGGCCGATCGAGCCGAGGCATTCGGTGAGCATCGTGCCGCGAGTCGACCGGCGTGGCTCGAGCCCCAGACGCTCCGGTTAGCGGTCCACGAAAAACGCGTCGGCGGCCGCGAGCGCGTGAGCCTCTTTGTCCACGCGGCCCGGAGGTCCGCCCGGGCCCCACAGCGCGCCGCCCCAGCGCATGGAGAGAAACTCGGCGCACATGCGATAGCTCGTCAGCATCGGCTCAGCCTTGGCCCGGTCCCCGTTGGTCGTGACAACCCACAGCCGTTTTTGCGCCATGGCCTCGCTGAACGGTACGTCCGGTGTGCGCATCCAACCGCTCCAGTGATCGAGGTACAGCTTGAGTGGCGACGGCGCGCCGGACCAGTAGACCGGTGAGACGAACACGATGTCCGTCGCCGCCATCGTGGCCTGGAGTAGCTTAGCTTCGTCGCCGCTCGGCGGGGGATAGGTGCCGGCGTCGTGTCGTTGGTCGATAAACGGCGCGAGCCGATGTTCGGAGAGGGACAACCACGTTTGGCCGACGTCGGGCCCGAGTGAGCGAGCGGCTCGCCGCGCGAGCGTTTCGGTGTTCCCGACGACCCCGGGGCGCCGAGTGCTGGCGAGAAGAAACAAGAAGTCGCGAGACATCGTCGAGACCATACGGCGAACCGCGGCCGACCTGACGCGGCGCACATGCCCAGCGCGTGACCATCGACGCGGGGCGGCGCGCCGAGGCCTCGTGCGCGGGTAGGCCGGGTTGGCCACGTTGACCGAGCGACGACCCGGTGACGCGTCAAACGTCGGCGAACAGACTGCGCTGTGTGGCTTCCAATGCCAGTAGGCGGCGTTTGAGTGGCACGCCCCCGCCGAACCCGGTGAGCGAGCCGTCACGGCCGACCACCCGATGACACGGGACCACCAGCGGGAGCGGGTTTTGTCCGTTGGCTCGACCGACGGCCCGCACCGCCGCCGGTTGACCGATCGCGCGAGCCTGTTCCGCGTAGCTGCGAGTCTCGCCGTACGGGATCTCGAGCAACGCTGACCAGGCGCGGCGCTGAAACTCCGTCCCCCGCAGTTCAAAGTCCAAGTCAAACGTGGTGCGCCGGCCATCGAGGTACGCGAGGATCTGCCGCGTCGCTTCCGACGGCTCGAGGCTCGAGATGAGCGTGGCGTGGTGGCGTGCGGCGAACTGGCGCAGCTTCTCGTCGCGGTCGGCAAAGGTTGCGGCGACGAGGCGCGCCTGGGCGTCGGTGACCACAAACATGGACACCAGCGGGTGTCGGACGCGTTCGAGTCGCCAGGTGTGAGTGGGAGCCACGTGCGCCGGTTGGATGGGTCCCGAAGCGCCGTGGGGCAAGGGCATGGACCACCAGCTGGCCGCGGCTTCGAGCCCGCCGCACGCTTCGTCGTCTGACCCGTTCGGGTTCGAAGGGATGGTAAGCTTGTACCGGAAGACGACCGTGCCGAGTGGGGTCACCAGCGGCGGTCCTCGACGTGGCCTCGGCGGAGGCGTCACGGCGCGAACTTGACAGGCACACATGTCGCCCGCAAAACAGCAGGTAGTGTCTTTCCGCACCGTTCAACGGATGGGCGGCCTGGCGGGCGTGGTCGCCGCGATGGCGATGAGCTGCGGCGCGCTCAACGGGGGCTGTCTGCCGTCCTCACCCGAGCCCGGGGGAGGCGAGAAAACCCAGGCGCCGGCGACGCCACCTTCGGGTCAGGTCGATCGTGACCGACATCGGGCAACCGAGCCCGTGGGGCCGGTCTACACGGCCGAGATCCTCGCGGCTCGGGTGCGGGCCCAGACCCGTTTGCTGGGCGCGGACAAGCTGTTTGAGGACGCACAGGGCCAAGTCGTGCTGCCCTGGTCCGCTCCCAAGACGGCACCGGTGGCGTCAGGTTCGGCGTCGCTGCTCGACGCGATGCCCGGGTCCGCCGGGCTCGACGCTCAAGGGACGCCGACCCGGGCGTCGGTCAACGGCAACGCGCTCGGCGTGTTCGTGCCCATCGAGAGTGGCGACGGGGTGGCGCTCGATGGTTTCTACCGCCGCCTTCGAGCGCTTGCCGCCGGCCGGGCGCGACCCGGCGACAAGGTTCGGGTCTTGGTCTATGGCGCGTCACACACCCAGGCCGACATCTACACCTCCTATCTGCGCTACTACCTGCAGCAACGGTTCGGCAACGGCGGCCGCGGCTTCGTCTCCCTGGCCAAAGCCAACCGCTGGCACCGGCCGCCGAATTTGCGCATCGACAACGCCGACGGCGTCGTGGTCTTGCACGCTCAGCGCCGCTCGGCGCCCGACATCGGGGCCTACGGGCTGATGGGACTGCGGGCGGAGGTGTCGGGTCGCCGCGACTGGTTGCGCATCGAGCCACGCGATGCCACCGACATCAGCGATCACGGCTCGATGTACGAGCTTCACTATCTGGTCCAGCCCGAGGGGGGCAAGTTGGCCCTCCACGTCGACGGAGCCGCGCGCGGCGTGGTCGAAACGCATGGCGAGCAGCAGCGAGCGGCATTCTATTCCGTGGCGTTGGAACCGGGGCCGCACGCCATCGAAGTGCGTCCGAAGGGGCGAGGATCGGCGGTGGTCTACGGCGTGACCATCGAAAATGACCGCGCGGGCGTGGTCGTGGATACGCTGGGGATCTCGGGCACCCGTGCGTCGAACATGTTGCGCTGGGATGAGTCAGCCTGGGCCGAGAGCATCAGCCACCGTGACCCCGCGTTGTTCGTGCTCGCGTACGGAACCAACGAGGCGACCGATCGCGACCAACCGATTGACGCCTACGAAGCGCAGTTGCGCCGCGTCTTGCAGCGCTTCCAGACCGCGGTGCCCGACGCGAGTTGCCTGCTCGTCGGGCCCGGGGACTTCCCGCGCAAGGCGGGTGAGAAAGAGTGGGTTGAACGTCCTCGGGTGCAGCAGATCATCGAGGTGCAGCGCAATCTCGCCGAGGAGCTGGGCTGCGGGTTTTGGGATGCGCTTGCGTTCATGGGCGGCGTGGGCTCGATGCATCTGTGGGCGACGTCGAAACCTCAAATGGCGGCAGGCGATCATATTCACTTCACCCGGCGGGGGTACGTGCGGATGGGCATGGCCTTGACTGATGCCTTGATGGTCGACTACGACCTCACTAAATAGCCTATTGCCTCCGGAGAGCCGTGCCTGATCCCAGTTTGCTAGAGGTGTTCGATGCCCCGACTTCGTCCCCGTTTCTGATCGAACACGTGGCCGAGGAGTTCACCTCGGTGTGTCCGCGGACCGGACACCCCGACTTCGGTGAGGTGTTACTCCGCTACGAGCCGGCGGCGAGCTGCGTGGAGCTCAAAAGCCTCAAGCTGTACTATCAGTCGTTTCGCAACGAGGGAATCTTCTACGAGGCCGTGACCAACCAGATCCGCGATGATCTCGTCGCCGCGATGTCACCGCGGTGGCTACAGCTGATCACGGCATGGAAAGGCCGCGGCGGGATTCGATCGCGCATCGTTGCCGCACACGGACCGGTGCCTGAAGCTTGGGTACGGGCCTAGGTCACCGGGGCCGGTCGATCCGTGCTCGTGGCGAGTCCGGGGAGCTCCGGGTCGCGGAGACCCCGGCGACTCGCCTCGCTCTTCGAGCGTCGCGTGCCGGAAACTTGGTGGCGTGACCGCGCCGTGCCACGGTGAAACGTGGTGTTCGGAGCCCGCAAACGAGACTGGTTGAGAGGGGCTCGAGCGTTTTCGCCCGGCCCCTGGTTGCGACGCAACGCGTATCTCGCCCTCGTGGTCGGGTGCCTGTTGGTGTTGACGCGGGTCATCGACTTCGCGCCGCCGGAGAAGGTGCGCCTCACGGCCGAAGACGCGGTCCGGATCGTCGGCGATGCTCCGAGCCAGGAATTTTCTGCGACCTCCGATAATGAGCAATCGGTGCAGCTTCGCGCGACGCTGCGGTTGTATCCGGACGCCGAGACGGCGGTCGGCAGCCCGGACCCGGACGTCGACGCGACGGCGCAGGTGTTGTCTCAGCCCGTGGTCACGACGCTGCTGGGGATCGAGGCCAACGTGGAGCAAACCGTGCGGCTCCGGAATGGCAACCTCGTCGTGCGGGTGGTGCTGCAAGCGACGCCACGAGCCAATGGGGTCAAGCGTCGGGGTCGTCGCGCGCTCACGTTAGAGCGAACGCTTCGGGTCGAGAGTCGACGCCGCGGGTTCTTCGACCGGGCGTGGCGAAACCGGGTGCACCTCGATGTTCAAGAGGTGGTGACGGGCGTGGAGTCCGGGGTGCGACGTTTGGTGTTCGCGGTGGATGACCAGCTATTCGCGCTGGATGTAGAAGTGCAGCGTTCGCGGGCGTAGTGCGGGGGGTCGCGCGCGCCGAGCCTACCCGGAGGGATGGGCGTACGCGAGGTGATACGCCGCGATGCCGAACGCCACGCTGACGTTGAGCGAGCCTTTGATCCCCCGCATGGGGATACGAACGACGCGTTCGCAGCGGTCGACAAGCCGGGGGTCCACGCCCGAGACCTCATGACCGAAGACGAGCACCAGGGGCTCGGGGGCAGCGTTGGGTAGGTCGAGGTCGTAGAGTGACTCGGATCGCGGTCCGCCTTCGATCGCCCACAGCCGCTTGCCTTGTGCAAGCTGGTACTCGGCGGCCACCACCGCGTCGGCGTGGTGGCTCCACGGGACCGACGCTTCGGCTCCGAGCGCGGTCTTTTTGAGCTTGGGGTGCGCTGGCGTCGGGGTGAAGCCGCATAGGTGGAGGTGCCCCATCCCCACTCCGTCCGCGCACCGGAACATCGACCCGACGTTGGTCAGGCTGCGTACGTTGTCGAGCAGGCCCTCGAGGCGCCGGTGGGGACGGCGATCGATGCGCGCTCGAACGGGCTCGGTGTCGTAGGCCGGGCCGATCCGATCGGTGGGAGCGTGGCAGTGGGGGCAGGCGCGGCCCAACGTGCTCGCGTCGTCCACGGGAAAGAGGAGACCGCAGGCCGTGCATTTGCGTGACACGAAGCGCACCCGCTCCAAGCTAGCGCAAACTCGGCGAGACCCGGCGAGTTTGCGCGGAGTCCGGTTGTCCGGGCTCCGATCCGCGGGGCCGACGGTCGTCGGGTCCGGTGGACCGAGGCCAGAGGCGTTGCTCATCGGTCCCAAGGGGCCGACGGAGGCCCCGTGAGGGGCCTGGGTTCAGGTCGGTTTCCCGGCCCCGGTCCTCACCCGTGCCGAAGGCTGGCGGCGACGCGCGGTCGCGGTACATGCCGAATGTGAAGACCGTGGCCATCATTCCCGCGCGGGGCGGCTCGAAGGGGATCGTGCGTAAGAATCTGCAGCGCGTCGGGGGTCGCTCGCTCGTCGCCCGCAGTATCGACCACGCGCGCGCCTGCCCGGAGATCGACGCGGTGTATGTCAGTACCGACGATGAGGAGATCGCCGCGGCCTCCCGTGCCGCGGGGGCGCAGGTGGTGGTGCGGCCGGCGGAGCTGGCCGGTGACGAGGCGTCGACCGAGTCGGCCTTGATCCACGTGATCGATGGACTTGAGGCCGACGGTTGGCGACCACAAACGGTGGTGCTGCTGCAATGCACGTCGCCGTTTCGTGAGCCGGGTCAGCTCGACGCAGCGCTCGCCCACTTTCGAGGTAGCGGCTGCGACTCGCTGTTGTCGGTGACGCGGTTTCGCCACTTCGTGTGGACGACGGACTCGCGTGGCGCCGGCTATCGTCCCCTAACGTACGACCCCCAACGGCGTCCACGGCGACAACAGATCGAACGGACGTACTGCGAGACGGGATCGTTTTACATCTTCCGTCGCGAAGTGCTGGCGCAGACCGGCTCACGCCTGGGCGGACGCATCGAGGTGTTCGAGGTCCCCGCGGACGATGCGCTCGAGATCGATGAGCCCCGAGACCTCGAGCGCGCCCGCTCGCTCGTCTGGGGCCGGCCGCCTCAGCTCGACCCGGAGTTGTCGTTGGCGGACTGGCTGGTCCTCGACGTGGACGGGACGTTGACAGACGGTGCGATGCACTACAGCGAGACTGGCGAAGTGAGCAAACGATTCGACACGCGGGACGGGTTCGGGTTGCGCTTGTGGCAAGAAGCAGGGGGCAAGGTGGCCTGGATCTCCGGTGAAGCGAGCCAAGCCAGCGCTCGTCGAGCGCACAAACTCGGTGTGGACTACGTCGCGCTCGGGGTGGCCGACAAAGCGGCCGAGCTGGAGAAGCTACGCCGCGAGCACGGTGTTTCCCGGCCCCAACTGGTGTTTATGGGCGACGATCTGAACGATCTGGTCGTGCGAGACCGCGTGGCGTTGTTCGTGGCCCCGGCGAACGCTCGTCCCGGGGTGCTCGCGCAAGCCGATCTCGTCACGACCGCCGGCGGTGGGCACGGGGCCGTCCGGGAACTGGTCGACTGGCTGCTGCCGTGGCGCCGACAAGCGACGGCGCCGATCAGGGCCGCCTGACGGGCGGCGCGGGACGGTCGCTGCGCTCCAGCTCGAGCGCCTCCGCCTCGTCCGGCTCGGCCCCGCGCCGGGGCGGGGCGATCAAAGCCCACGTCACCGCGAGCGCTAGCACCATCATCATCACGCCCTCGATCCCGAACGAGGCCACCCCGCCGTATCCGTCGTTGAGCGTGACGGTCGTGAGCAACAGGCCATTCGCCAACACGTTGCCACTCCAGTGCATGAGGACCGCGGGCCAGATCGACCCCGTACGCCGACGAATCTCGCCGTACAGGAGGCTGAAGACCACGCTGCCGAGTACAAGGCGTCGCACCAGCGTGGTCAGCGACGTCGAGGTGGGCGGATTCACCTCGTCCGCGGTTATCGCGCGGCGAGCTGAACCGACGCCAGCAGCAGGCAGACCGCGGTCGCAATGCTGCCGAGGGTGCGCACGTGGTTCCACCAGGTCCACACCCGCCCGTAGGTAACCCAGTACGTGAGACCCTCTGAGCTTGCGGGCGACAAGTCGTCGAGTCGTTCGTTCATCGGTACGTTCCCGGCCGCGGTCACGAGGAACACCAGCAGCACGTAGACGATGGCCGCGGCGATGAGGAGGACTTGTGGCGAGCCGTGGAGGTTGAGCTTGGCGTGGATGCCCAGCGCGATGGTGGCGGGTACGAGCGCGATGAAGGTGGCGAGAAACGCCGAGCGGAACACGGTACGGTTGAGCGCCTGCATCGACGCCATGCCGCCCGCCGGCTCCGCGAGCAGCAGCCCGCGCATGACGAAGTCGGAGAACGACTGGAACACACCACCGACGAGCGCGCTAGCCAGACCGGTCGCCAGACAGAGGTAGACGGTTGGGCTCACGACCACACCCCGCTCGCCGCCGCCTGTCGGGCGTAGGCGGTGAAGTCTTTGGGGGGCCGTCCCAGAGCCCGCGAGACACCGCTGGTCGGTTTCGCGTTGCGACCGTCGAGCACCGTGGCAAACAGATAGTCCAACATCCAAACGACCTCCTTGGGCGCGCCGGATCGCTTGATGCCGGATACGAACGCGTCGTGGGTGACCGGTTGATAGTCGATCGGCTGGCCGGTGGCCTGGGCGAGCTCAGCGGCGACTTCGCTGAAGCCCAACGAGCGGGGTCCAGTGACTTCGTAAACCTCACCGGTGTGGCCGTCTTGCGTGAGCGCGGCCCGAGCGACATCCGCGATGTCGTCCGCGTCGACGAAGGGTTCGGGTACATCGCCCGCGGGCAAGGTGATCCGACCGGCCTTGACCATCTCCGCGAACGCGCCTTCGGAGAAGTTTTGGTTGAACCAGCTAGCACGAATGACCGTCGCCGGTACTCGGCTGGCCAACACGACGTCTTCGCAGCGTTGCGCTTCTTCCTCGCCGCGACCGCTGAGGAGCACCAGGCGCTGGAGGCCGTGGTCTTCGGCCCTACTGACCAAATGCTGGATGGCGTCGCGGGCCCCGGGCATCGCCAGATCCGGCGTGTACGAGATGTACAAGGCGTGCACGCCCGTCAGGCACGCGTCCCACCCCGCGGGGTGGTTCCAATCAAAGGGGGGGATTCCCGTGCGAGAGCCGGGCCGGGTGGGCACCCCGTCGGCTGCGAGGCGTTGCACGATGCGGCGTCCGGTTTTGCCCGAGGCCCCGAGCACGAGGGTGAGGTTGGCGGGGAGTTGCTTGGCGTTCATCGTCTTCTCCTTTGCCGGGTTGGCCCAAAGAGCGTCGCTGAGTTGCCTGGCCGAAATCTTGACGTCGCCTGCCAACGCTTGGGCTGATCGCGGCAGCCAGGCGCGGCCGTTGACCGATCGCGCCGCCGTTGAACCGATCGCGCCCCGTTGAACCGATCGCGCCGGTCAGGTCTGAGCCGAGAGCCGAAACGAGCGAGGGGTCTGCCCCGCCCAACGCTTGAATGCCCGGGTAAACGCGCTCTGCTCGGAAAACCCGGTGAGAAACGCCACCTCCTGCAGCGAGTACGCCGTGCCTGCCAACAGTCGTTCGGCGAGCTGGCGTCGTGCCTCATCAATGAGCTGCTGATAGGTGGAGCCGCCACTGGCCAGACGCCGCTGAAGCGTTCGGCTGCTCATGCCCAGTCGCTGACCGGTCTCCGAGAGCGTGGGGATCCCGTCGCAAATCGCCCGGGAGACGTCGTTGCGCACGCGTTGCTCGAGAGACAAGCCGTCGTCGAGTGCCTCGACTTCCCGGGCCAGGTGGGCCTCGAAGAACCGCGAGATGCCGGGATCGCTGAGCCGGTTGGGGAATTGGAGCGTGTTCCAAGCCACCAGCAGCGCATCGTCCGGCGCGCCGAACCGTACGGGGCAACCGAAGTGGCGCTCGTGAAGGTCCGCCCGGCCCGGGACGGCGTGCTCAAAGGTCACCTCGAGCAGCTGTAGTGGCGCTTGTGTGACTTGTCGGCTGATGGCGGCGAGGCTGGCGATGCTGGCTTCGTTCGATAGCCGGAGACCGAGTCGTCGCTCGCCGTCTCGATGCAGCACCAGCCACGCACCGAGGTTGACCTCGCGGACCTCGTAGGTGGTGACGCTCGTCAAAACCTTGGCGAACCGCTCCGCGCGATCCCACGACGCGCGCAGGTTCGCTGCCGCTTTCCAGGCCAGGCCCATGGCTCCGTATTCGTCGAGTCGCATCGACGCGCCGACTCGCAGCGGGAGGTCGAGCGCTTGGGGGTCCCGAGCGGCGATAGCCTCGAGGTACGCGTAGTAGTCGGTCGCCGAGACCATCACCTTGGGGTCGATCGGCGCGGTCGGGTCGACGCCGACCGATCGCAGTAGCGCGGCCTTGTCCAGGCTTGCGTCCACTTGCTCAATGACCTTGTGGACGAACAGCGAGGTGATCCGACCCACGGGGCGGTCTTAGTCCGCACGAAACGCGACTGCAAGGGGCTGCGAGACCGGCGACTCGCTCGCGGGGGTCGGGCTTTGGCGGGCCATCACCGTCGCGCGTCGACCCGGTGGGCGGCGGGGTGGGCCGGCCTCGCTGCCGATTGCGGGCGCCGTGTTGCGACCACGCGAGGTGCTCGCTGGCGCAAGTTGCGCCGGTCGTCGCTGGTCATCGCCGGACCGGGCGCAACGGCGAGCCGTCGAGCGCGGGACCCGGAGTCGGCCGCGCGGGTGAAGGCGGTGCGGCGAGGCACGAATCAGCCAACCTGGCGGTGTCGCGACCTTGCGTGACGTTGCTCCGTGGTCGCGGCTCTCGGCTGGCGAACGGTCCGGTGGCTGGCGAGGCGACGGACGGTCGAGGCAGGCGTGTCCCCGAGGATCGACGTGGCGTCACACCACTCGCCGGCTTCGATCCCCACAATTGCTGCACAAGACCCGCGCGACATCGCGGGGTGCAGAGGCCCTGGTAGGCTGGGCGCTCATGCGTGCTGACGAACTGTGGATCGCCATCGCTTCTCTGTCCGGCGGGATTGGGGTTGGCGTCGCTTGTGCAGTCGATCACGCCGGACCGGGCCCCGGCCCCGACTCGGAGCACGGCTCGTCGAGCGGAGACGTGCCTTCCGGCGACGAAAGTGGTGCTGGTTCGACCGAACAAGGTGGTGACGACCCGGAGGATGAAGCGGATGAGCCCGCAGAGGATGACGACTCTGATAGTGAGACGGACGTCGGAGACGAGGACGACGCGGAGGCGGAAACGAGTAGCGACGATGATGATGGTGAGGACGAGCACGACGACAATGACGATGATGGCGACGACGAACCGCTGTTTGACATCGGCGGCGTCGAAACGGGCGAGATGCCGGACGGCGAGGACCTCGAGTTCTCGTATATCTGGATCGCGAACTCGCCTGAAGGCACCGTGTCCAAAATCGACACGCGCACGCTGATCGAACGCGGTCGTTACTTGGTCAACCCCGACCCGTCCCACGATGCGAGTGCCGGTCCCTCGCGCACCTCGGTGAGCCTGGACGGGGACATGGTGGTGATCGATCGCGACGGCGGCTTGACCAAGGTCTGGGCCGTGTCGGAGAGGTGCTCCGATCACAACGGCACGCCGGGCATCCAAACGTCCACCGACTCGCAGTTCTTGGGATGGAATGGCGACATCGCGGAGGACGACTGCATCGCGTGGCGACTCGAAGATGCTCTTCCCAACGGGCGCGCGGTGGCGTGGACGGCTCCCGTGACCGGGGCCGATGGCGAGCAGACGAGTCCGGCGAACGTCTGGGCGGCCTATCCCACCGGTATCGGCGGCGCCGCACAGGTGCTGCTGGTGAGCTCGGCCGGCGCGGTGCTCGAGCGTGTGGATGTGCCTGACTGTGACTGTCCCGTGTTCGGGCCCTACGGTGGGGCCGTGGATCGTGACAACAACTTCTGGTTTTTCGTTCGCGACGGTTCGCCCCACGGTTTGGGCGGTCGGCTGTTCCGCGTCGAGTACGGGTCGCTGAGCGTCGCGAGCTACGAGCGACCGAACGGCACGTTCGCCTATGGCCTGGCCGTCGACCGGGAGCGGCAGGTGTGGCTGGTCGGCGACTACGGTTCGGTCGTGCGCTTTGATCCGGATTCGGAAACGTTCACCCACCATGAACCGCCCACGTTGGACTCGCGGTATGTGCTGAGAGGCACCATGCAGCACCCCTCAGGCGACTTGTTCGTCGCCGCGATGTCGGGGTGGGATCTGCCGGCGGTGCCGGAGTCGGGTATCGTGCGTCTCCGTCCGGACACCGGGGAGATGGTGGACTTCATCGGCGCGAGCGAGATTCCGGAGATCGCTCGTCCCGCGGGCATCGCGATCGATTTCGACGGCTTCGTGTGGATGGTCGACACGGATGCGAACCGAGCGTTTCGCATCGATCCGGATACCCACGATTACGAGAGTGTCGGTGGACTGGTCTCTCCGTACACCTACAGCGACATGACCGGCTTCGGGCTGGGGAACGTGAACCCCCCCGAGTAGAACCGGCGGGTGCGATCTGACCCAGCGGGTCGCGCGGTCGCTTCGGCGCAGAGCCGGGTGCGCCGGGCCGGCCCTCGCATGGCGGCCGGGGTTCGCGGGCGCGAGGCCGCCGCGTGGTGGTGCGCCCGGGTTGGCTGGGTCGGTTCGCGTCTGGGACGCGAGTGGCAGAGGCGACGGGCTCAGACCTCGGTTTTCGGGCCTGGTTCGTTTGCCGCCGCTGTGACGCACAAATCGACTCCAGCTCGGCACGTGCCGGCAACCTGTGCTGACGGGTTACGCGACGAAGCCGGAACCCCGCCGTTTCGCTCTCCTGCGGACGACCCCATACTGATTTCATGACGATCGGACGATGTTGCCAAGCCCTCGGACCGGCCTCCGCACTCCTGGTCATGGCGTGTGCGCTAGCCTGCGGCGAGGAGGCTGACGGGGCGGGCGGTGGCTGGGATGGGTTGGGTGACTCACCCACATACGACGATGATGACGACGACGACGACGATGACGACGATGACGA